>DMES01000061.1 GCA_003450815.1 Elusimicrobiota bacterium
GCAACTGCGCTTTTCAGGTTAAAAGAACAGCCTTATAATACACAGAGCTTGCAAGGAACAGCTTCTGGTGTGGCGCCGCTTGCTGTTTTGATTGAGGCGGCACTCTTAATCTGATAAAATAAATATTATGCCTTTTTACACCATTTTTTCGTTTTTTCTTTTTGTTCCTTTGGCTCTGCCGGCCTATGCCGCAGAACCAGTACCGGAACCGGACACTTCTGAAACGCTGGGACAGGATCTTGCTACCAGCATAGACGGCTGGATAAACCAGATAACCACCAAGCTTAATTCCGCCAAGCCGGTGACCCCGGCCGATTTTGACGCGATCTTTAACGATAACTTCTTCTCCAGCTCCTCCGCGCCATTCAAGGATATTGAACTGCTTGAAAAGAAAGTGAACGACCGACTGGAAGGCCAAAAAAAGCAATTTGGAACCTCCTACCGCCAGTGGATGGCGGACCGCCTTGAGACAAACGACCTTGAGCCGGACATAATAAACGGAGAGGACACTGTGGCGCTGGATTTTAAAACGCCTAAGGCGCAGAATGATTCGATCAGGATAGACATTAACAAGGCCCGCATAAAAATGGCCTATGCCATAAAAGATGAGCGGGAGATAAAAAGGCCCGACGGCACTTATATGAAGACCGCTTTCCTAAAGCGGCATGAAAAAATAATGGCCCTGCCAGCAGGAGTAAGCCCGGCCGGATACAAGGTGGAACAACCTTCCGGGCATGTGCGGATAATTTTCAACAAACTGAAAGGCAAAAAAGCGGAAACCGTAAAGTCAGGGTATAGGGAATAGGGTAGAGGGTATAGGGTGCAGAAATAAGTAACTCCTTAACACTAAACCCCTCTACCCTGTAATTCAAACCGGGGGAACATTATGAAAAAGGAAATTATAATATTTTTTTCGGCGCTAGCCATTGCGGGCTGCGCAAATCCCGACATACTTTACAGGCCGGCGGAACAGAAAATGCCGCAGCGCATAAAAAGGATAGCTGTCAGGCCTTTCGTCAACAAAACGCAGCAATTCGGCCTTGAAGAAAAGCTTAACCTGAAAATCATAGACGAATTCCTGAAAAACGGGGAATATTCGGTGTCCCCGGAAGGCTCGGCCGAAGGCGTGATAACGGGAGAGATAAGCCATTACATCCTCACCCCGATACAATACGATGTAAATCTGGTCCCCACGGTTTACAAACTTAATGTGGTGACGATGGTGCGCCTGCTTGACAAGGAATATAACCGCTACTTATGGGAGGAACCGGCCTTCCAGGTTACAAAGATCTATTCCGCCTCAACGCTGCCCGGAGGACTGAGCGAAGAGCAGGCCAGGGAGGCGCTTTGGGAGATACTTTCAAAAAATATAGTGCGGCGCACGGTGGAAGGCTTCGGCTCCGTCACCAGCGTCTCACAGAAAGGAATACCTGAGACCGCGAACAGCGTCATAAACAATAGCCCCCCCGGCAACCCCGGCGGTGAGACGCAGACTTCAGACTCCGGTCAGGCAGCCATTGCGGTCTCCACCGATGCAGGGAAATAAGGTCAGCTGAAAAGTCCGGCAGCCCAATATGCAAACCCTTAGCCCGCAGTCCCTGGAAGCGGAGTGGCGCAAAAACAAACTGCGGCCTGTATATTACTTTTGCGGAGAGGAACAAACCCTAGCGCGGATAGCTTTGACGCGGCTGCAAGCTCTTTTCAAACCGGACGCCTTCAATTTTTCCGTTCACGACGCCGAAACCGCCGATATACACAACATTACCGGGGAGGCCCAAACGGCCCCCATGCTCAGCGAAAGGCGCTTTGTGGTTCTGAGGCGCTGCGAAAAGCTGAAAAAAGAAGCTTCGCGCGTACTGACCGAATACCTCTCAAACCCCGCCCCTTTTACCTCGCTTTTACTTATTTCCTCAAAAAGATGCGACGGCGCAGACCCGCTTGCCAAAGCGCTCTCTTCGGATTGCGCCCTGGTGGTCTTTGAACAACTGAATGATTTTGAAGCGCGTAACTTCCTAAAGCAGAAACTGGCGGATGCAGGCTGCGAGGCTTCAGGCGAAGCCCTGGAAACTCTGGTGGAACTGCTTGGCACGGACGCGGGAACCATTACCGTGGAAGCGGAAAAAATAGCCATTCACCACCATGGCAAGCTTAAGCCGCTCAGCGCTTCCGAAGCGGTGGAACTGGCCGGCTTCTCAAAAAACCAGAATCCTTTCGACCTGTCTAAAGCGATCTGTGACCGCTCCGCCGGAGCGGGAGCCGCCGTCACTGACAGGCTGCAGGCCGAAGACGCAGAACCCCTGTTTTTGCTCAACAATATTTCAAGGACACTTGAGCGCCTGCTTAAAGTTAAAAGACTTGAGGCCTCGGGAGCCGGTTCTTCGGCCCCTTACCAGGCGGGCGTAAGCCCGGGCCATTACAGGCACCTGGCCGCGGCGGCCGGCGCCTATTCCGAAGACAAACTTTTAAGGGGCCTTAAGCGCTGCCTGGAAACGGAAGCGCTGCTGAAATCTTCTTCAGGACGGGATCCGAAGCTGCTGATACGCCAACTGCTTTACGAAATATTAAAGCTGAAGTAGCGAATGACACGAATATACGCCGGCGAATAAGACGAATTTAATATTTGAAAAACAAAATAGCGAAGTAGTGAAAAAGGAAAAAACTCATCCCCTATTCGCCATTCGCTATTTGCTATTTGCTATTCGCAGGTTGTACCGCGGTTTTTATGCGCAGGGCAAGCCTTGATTTCTTACGGGCGGCTGCTTTCCAGTGGATAGTACCGGACTTGGCGGCTTTATCAAGAAGAGCGTGTACTTTCGGCAGCAGTTTCTGCGCGCTTTCCACGTCCTTTTTGGTGATCAAGCCGTCAAATTCCTTAGCGGCGTCGTGAATTCTGGTCCTGACGCCCCTGTTTCTGGAGGCCAGCTTCTCGGATTTGCGCCATGCCTTAATAGCGCTGGTATGTCTTCCAGTTTTAAGTTTAGCCATATTAGTCCAGTTTATCACTTTATGAGCGAAAAATCAAATTCTTTCGCAAAGAATGTATCGGGATTCGCACTCGCCTCACTAATAACTAAAATACTGGGCTATGCGCGGGACTCGCTGCTGGTAGCGTGCTTCGGAGGCGGGGCGCTTACGGACGCCTATTACGCCGCTTTCAGGCTGGTGAATATTTTCAGGCGCACCGTAGGAGAGGGAGCGATAAACGCCTCTTTTATTCCCATGCTTGAAAAAGAACGCGCCAAATCGGAAGAAAACGCGAAGGCTTTTTTTTCTTCCGTCTGGACGCTTATTATATGCGCGTCCGCGATTCTGGCGCTTTCAGGAATACTCTTGCGCCGGCCGCTGGTACGGTTTTTCACAGGAGGATTTGCGGCAAATCCGGAGCAGCTCGCGCTTACGGCGCTTCTTACCGCCATTTTGATGCCGCACCTTGTTTTTGTGAACGCGGCCGCGCTTCTACAGGCCGCCTTAAACTCCGCGCGCAGATTTTTCGCGCCGGCTCTGGCCCCTGCTGTGTTTTCCCTCTCCATTATCGCCTGTCTGTTTTTACTTCGCGCCGGATTTACCGCGTCTTTGAGCCCCGCCTACAAAATAACAATTTTAGCCGCCGTGGCCTCGGCCTCCGGCCTGGCGCAGTTGGCGATACTCGCTCCCATGATGCTGAAAGAAGGCTATTGCCTGCGCCTGAGCGCGCCGGGGAGGGCGCTTAACGGAACGCAGGCGCTGGCGTTCGCCCTGCCGGCGGCGGCGGCGCTCGCGCAGGATCAGCTTTCCATGCTTATAAACACGGTTTACGCCAGCTTCCTTGCGCCAGGCTCAATTACCGCTATATATAATGCGGCGCGTATAGTCCAGTTTCCCGTTTCTCTTTTTGCGGCCTCGGCCGCCGCGGTCAGCCTGCCCGAGCTTTCAAGAATAACCGCGGGCTCAGGAGAAAAGGGCGGAAGCTCCGCTACGCTGGAACTCGCTTTTAAGACCACGGCGCTTATACTGCTGCCGGCGGCTATCGGCCTTGTTTTTCTAAGCCTGCCTATTTCGCGCGCCCTTTTTGAACACGGCCGTTTCACATACGAACAAAGCGCCGTTACCTCACGGGCTATTTTATTTCTTGCTCTAGGCCTGCCGGCTTTCGGCATCAACAAGGTTGCGGTTTCCGCTTTCTATGGCGCAGGAAAAAACATGCTGCCGGTAAAGGTTGTGTTTTTTCAGCTATGCGCTAACGCCCTGTTGGGATTTCCGCTTATGCGGGCTATGGGCCTTCAAGGGCTGATGCTCGCCACCAGCGTCAGTTCATGGGGCGCGGCTGTTTTTTTGCTGCTGCGGCTTGAAAAGGCCACCGGGTTTACGGCTTTCGGGGATACGGGCGTATTTTTTAAAATAGCGGCGGCCACCGCCGCCATGGGCCTTGCGGTGCTGGCCGGGAAATTTTCATTTGAGGGATTTCTCGGCCCCATTGCGCTGACCGCGCTTTGCGTGGCTATAGGACTTGCGGTTTACTTTTTAGCCCTAAAAGCCCTCGGCTGCGAGGACAGGAAACTCGTGACAAGGGGAATGTTTTGATGTAACTGTTAAAGTAGTCGGAAGTCAGAATTCAGTAGTCAGAATGAAGATCCCAACGATAAAAAATATTTCCTCTATTCTGAATTCTAACTACTGAATACTGTCTTCTGAAGCTGTACCTAAATACCATGGACCTCACCCACCTGCCTTCTTCTCCCGGAGTTTACCTGATGCGCGATGCCTCGGGCGCGATAATCTATATCGGCAAGGCGAAAGACCTAAAAAAAAGGGTGGCCCAATACTTCAAAAAAAATCCCTCAGACCGCAGATGGAAGATACCCAATCTGGTCGCGCTTATACGCTCCATAGACTACATAGCCTCCGCCAGCGAACGGGAGGCCCTGTTAACCGAGCGAACCCTTATCCGGAATTACCAGCCATTTTTCAACGAGATGTGGAAGGACTCGAAGTCCTACCCGTATGTGAAAATAACGCGCGAAGATTTCCCCCGCGTTCTTTTCACGCGCGCCAGACCGCGCGACGGTGCCGCCTATTTCGGCCCTTACCCCAAGGTGGAGCCGCTCAAGAAACTTTTCGGCTATTTATGGCGCATTAAATTCATAAATCTACGCCGCTGCCGCTGGGATTTTTCGCTTGTGAAACCGCTGGACGAGCGAAAGATTAAAGCCTGCCTTTACTATCATACCGGCCAATGCCCAGCCCCCTGCGCAGGCAAGATATCAAAAACCGCCTATGCCGCTTTGGCCGGGCGCGTGGCGGACTTCCTTAAGGGTGATTTTAAAAAACTGCGCGGGGACTTCCGGCTTAAAATGGCCCGCGCCTCAAAAAAGCTGGCCTATGAGGAGGCCAGGCAATACCGCGATTTTTTGGCGGCTTTTGACCATATGCAGGAGCGGGTTTTTATAAACCGGCTGCCGGAGAATTTTATGGAAATAGCCACAGGGCGCACGGGGGCGGTAACGGCCCTTAAAACGGCTCTGGGGCTTGCGCGGCCGCCGGCGCATATAGAGGCTTTTGACACTTCAAGCCTCTTCGGCAAACAAGCGGTGGGGTCTTCTGTTTGTTTTATCAATGGAGAGAAGAACACGGCGCATTACCGCAAGTACCGCATTAACTTCCAGAACACGCCTGAAGGCGGGAATGATTTCGCGATGATGGAGGAGATTGTAAGCAGGCGGCTGGCGCAGATAAAGAAAACGGATGAGGCCCCGCCGGACCTGCTGCTTATTGACGGGGGCCCGGGGCAGTTGGCGGCGGCTATGAAGGCGCTGCGCGCGGCCGGTATGAAGATACCGGTTATAGGGCTCGCCAAGCGGCTTGAGGAGATCTACATGCCGGGCCGGGCTTTTCCGCTGGTCCTTGACCAGGCGCACCCGGGACTGTTACTGCTGGAGGCGCTGCGGAACGAAGCGCACCGTTTCGGCATACGCTATCACCGGCTGCTGAGAAGCAAGGCGGAACTATCAGAGGATGCGTAGCAACCTAGAGGCGTAGCCATCTGGTAGAACCATCATTAATTTCCGTAGTGGCAAAGCTTGCTTTGCCTTTTCACTTTTATGACAAAAAAACAGGTGTTACTGCAAATGAAGTCCTACACGCCTTTCCAACAGGCCGTATGGCGTACCTGCATGAAAATTCCAAAGGGACAGACGCGCAGTTATAAGTGGATAGCGGAACAAATCGGCAGACCTGGCGCAATGCGGGCTGTAGGCTCCGCCCTTGGAAAAAACCCTTTCGCCCCAATTGTCCCCTGCCACAGAGTAATAAAATCGGACGGCACCATAGGCGGATTCTCAGCCCCCGGCGGCCTGGCCTCAAAACGCCAACTACTCCAAAAAGAAAAAGCCCCCGAATTTTAATCCGGGGACATAATACTCATTTCTCTGGAATTACGTATTGTGTCCCGAATGGCACTAACTTAAGAAAAGGCAACTTTTAATATTATCAGTTCTCTAATACCGCCGGGTGGGTGAGTCGGCCGTATCATCAATAAGGGCGGGATTACCTATTACCTAAAAAAAAGCTAAAACTATAATCTGCGCGGGTGGCACGGGACTGGATAAGCAAAACGCTCCGGAGCCCGCCGCTTGCGTAGCGCGGCGGGCGAGGATGCGAAGGGCGGGCACGGTGCTGCCCGACCCTGGTTTTGCGTTCCAGTTCCGCGCCAGGCCCCGCGCTCTCAAGGGATAAGCCGCTGTTTAAGGTTATTGGGTATCCCCTTGTGAAAGACGACGGCTTAAGTTAGTGCCATTCTATTGTGTCCCTGATTTTCTAAGGAGAGAGCCGGCGGGTTTCCCGCGCGCTCCAAGACCGGGTTTTGGCCGAAGAAGGCCGGGGTCTTCCGCCGGCTGCGGAACGCGCCGGCCCGACACAGCGGGCCGGCTTGAACGGTCCTCGCCGTCCCAGTGGGATTCGCTACAGACCCCGGCCTTAAAACCCTAAAGGGAGCGCGCGGAAAACCCGCCGGCTCTTTCTTACCGTCAAAATTTTTAATTTAATGTGTTCCCACCCTATTTTGATACTTCCGATTAACCCACCCGTAGGCAACCGCAAATCGTATGCCGCAATGCATATTTTTTCCGAAATCCCAAGTTCACAATTAAAAACCATTCATTATTTTCCAGCCAGTTCGTTCTTCAGTAAACCACGGGCCTTATTCTTTATCTCATTCGCTAAACGCTTTGAATTGATAACAGATTGGAGCGCCTTTATTTGCCATTTTTTAAAAAGATACGTCGTGCCTTATACCATCTTGTTTGAGCAGATGATTTTTTATCCCCTTTTTTTATCAAAAGTTGCATGATTTTATCTTGGCCACCATTTTTAAAGCTATTATAAAATCTTACAAACTTTTCTTTCCCTACTGAATTTAAGGTTCTCTTCATAACTTACCCTCACTATTATTTTTGAGATAGACTTCGAGATATTCCATCGTCGGTGGCCGCCTTTTCATATTCTCCCTTAGCACGATAGGCAATTCCGCGATTATTATATGCCGTAGCAATTTTTGGGTTTATGGCTATTGCTTTAGAATAATCCTCAATTGCCTTATCATACTCACCATTGCTATGGTAGGCATATCCGCGGTAAACATATGCATCAGCACACTTTGGGTCTATGGCTATAGCTTTGGAGCAATCTTCTATCGCCATACTGAAGTCGCCTTTATTAATATGTGCGAATCCACGATTGCAATATGCGCTAATCAACTTTGGGTCAATCGTTATCGCTTTGGAATAATCTTCTATCGCTTTGTCATACTTACCCTTTATAGCATAGGACTCTCCGCGGTTAGAATATGCAACAGCCAACTTCGGGTTAATGGCTATCGCTTTGGAGTAATCCTCAATTGCTTTGTCATACTCACCCATATCATTATAGGTAGACCCGCGGTTATAATATACCCCAACACTATCGGCATTAATGTATATCGCTTTTGAATGATCTTCAATAGCTTTGTCATACTCACCATTTTGGTCATGTGCTATTCCGAGGTGAGAATATGCCGCAGCCAATTTCGGGTCAATTGCAAGTGCTTTGGACTTCAATTGCCTTATGAACCTCACCCTTCTGACTATAGACCAATCCGCGGGAAGTGTATACCACAGCACTTTTTGGATTAATGGCTATCGCTTTAGAATAATCCTTAATAGCTTTGTCATATTCACCTTTCTCGGCATAGGCAGTCCCTCTACCAAAATAAGCATCCCAATAGGCAGGGGAAATGCTAATCGCTACACC
>DMES01000017.1:0-11067 GCA_003450815.1 Elusimicrobiota bacterium
ATTATCTTAGCGGGGATGGGCCCTTAGTCCCGGGGCGTAGTAGGCCCAAAGCCTTAGGGACAAAGCGCAGCGATGTGGTAGAATTAAAGCAGGAGGAAATGATAAATGAAAAAACTAGCGTTTATAGCAGTGCTGAGTTCGTTCGCGTCCGTTGTTTGCGCTTCGGACTTTTCGCTTGAAACTTTGAAGGCAGGTGATATCGGCGTAAAAGCCGAGGCCGCCGTAGCGCCCGCTCCCGCAGCGCCTCTGAAAGAAGAAGCTCAGGTCCCGCAGGATCTTATTAACAGGTTTAACGCGGTAAAGAGCGAGCTATGGAGGCTTGATAGCGACACCACCTGGCTGCGCTCGGATATTGACCAGCTTGAAAGCACGGCGCGCCGCATAGTGCAGAGCAACACCGCTGACCACTTTTTCCAGAACGACCTGCAGCGAATGTCCTGGGATATGACGCGGTATAACGATACCGCTCAGCGTATACGGAGCGAAGTGAAAAGCCTGCTGACTTCAGCCCAGAAGGATTCCGGGCTAAATACTGCCGCCCGCGACATGGCCTGGGAGACACGCACCCTGCTGAACCGCGCGCAGTTTGACATCGAAAACTCCGCCCAGCGCCTTGAATGGACGGTGCGCGGAGCCAAGCCCGAACTGGTGGGCTACAACGCCCAGTGGTCTGCTATGGATATTTCGCGCTACAGCCGGGATTTCACCTGGAAGGTGCGCGACATTTCCTATGACATTCAGACCCTGATTTCAGCGACGCAGCCGTAAAACAGTTTGGCAGACAGAAAAAAACTAAATCCCGCCGGGTATTTTTACCGGCGGGATTTTTACGGTTGTAAGAGGGAAGGGATACTATACCCATCACCCTTTCGTTTAATATCCAAGTTCTTCGTCGATCAGCACCACTTCAATGTCTGTCATGGCCGGTTTTTTATGAAAAACCGTAAGCACATTGCAGATGCGTTCGGGGGAATCGCAGTCTTCGCACTTCCCGGTTTTTACGCAGGGATTATTGCGCCTCAGCCGTATGTTGTTGGCTATGGCCGAAATATTTCTGGTCCGCCACAGGCCTTTCTCCAGATCATTTATCAGCTTGTTCACGCCGGCGATTAACACCACTTTCTTCGGTCCGTAAACGCAAGCCGCCACGCGGTTACCGTTGCCGTCAAGCATTACAAGCTCTCCCTTCATGGTCACTGCCTGGGGCGAGGCGAAATAAAAATCAGAACTTTGGGCTTTCAGCCAGGTTTCAATCTTTGTTTCCCGGTCCATGCCGGGCGTGTGGGTGATTATTGTGTTCCCCGCGGCCTGGAGTTTTTCAATAAGGCCAAGTGTTTTAATGGTGACGCTGCCTCCAAATCCCGCCTGTTTTCCTGTTCCGACCATTTGCAGTATATAATCCGCCGCTTCCGCGCCCGTTGAAAAGGCGGAACAGCTGAAATTATTTTTCTTTAACGCAATAGCGGCATTCTTCAGCGCTTCTATACCGGTTGCTTTCCGGCTTTTGAGTATATCATCCATATTTTGGAATTGTCACTATTATATAAGTTTTTTCAGGTAAATAAAATGCATTGAAAAGAAAAGAAATTTCATGTAAACTATATTTTCCGCGGCTTTCAGTGGAGATGCGGGGAGGGGGGCGTTTATTTGAGTTGTCCCAAAATGAGTATACAAACCTTTAAACTCGTTTTCGTAATTATGCTGCTATGCGCCGTATGGGCGCGAGCTGCCGTACCCGCCAATGTCTCTTTTGTGGCTATTTCTACCGGCAGCGCTTCACTTTCCTGGGAATTGGATTCGGCGGAAGAAATTCCTGACATGCAATTGGCCTCTGATGTCGCTTTTTCAACTATTATCTATAACTCTAGCGGCCTTCAAGGAGCGACGGCAACCACCTATTATAATCTGAACGCCAACACCACATATTACTTCAAAGTTAAGGTTTCTACTGAAAGCAATTATTCCGCCGTTGTTTCGTCCGCCACCGATCCGGCCATTCCGGACATAGCGGTATTCAATGAAGTTGACACGACAAAGATTACCGCGCAATGGTCTCCCAATACAAACGGCGCTGCCACTGTTTATACGGTGGAAAGCGCTATAGATGAGGGGTTTACTCTGAACGCCTCGGTCTGGTCCGGCACCGGAACATTCGCCGCCTTTGAAGGGCTAAACGCCAACAGCGCCTATTATTTCAGGGGCAAGGCGGGCGGTTTTTCCGGCCATGACTCGGCTTATAATAATTTCGGCTCGACTATCACCCATGCCAACCCGCCTTCAGACGAGGCCTACTCCCTGGTTTCCTCCACCGGGATGTCTATTTTTTGGAGCCATAACATAAATCCATCCTGGACCACATATGAGCTTATTGTTTCAACTGACGATTTTTCCACCATAAATTATTCCACAATCATCCCCGGTAATTACTACAATGCCGCCGGCCTTATCCCCAATACGACCTACTATTTCAAAGCCGCCGGCGTTAACGGAGCCGGGACAAAATCGGACTATTATGTTTTCGGCGCCACGCTCACTTATGCCGCGGCTCCGGCGGAGAATCCTCCGGCGCTGGGCAGCCCGGGAGTTAATTCGGTGTCGGCCCAGTGGCTGCCAAACAGCAACCCCACCAATCTAACCCAGTATTTTATTGTTGCCAGCACCTCTTCCGATTTTATCGGAACCGACTATGGTCCCGGAATATGGTTTACCGCCCCGACTTATAATGTTTCAGGGCTTGCGTCCGGCATACAGTATTATTTTAGGGTCAGGGCCCGGGACCAGCGGGGCAGGCTAACCGATTACCTTTACCTGGGTTCCGTAACAACGCTCAGCGGCCCCGATATTACACCTCCCTCCGTGATTGATCTCCAAGGGGGGGATAATACCTGGCGAGGCCCCGCGAGCCCCTCTTATATGGTGCATTTTCAGGATCTGGACTCGCATCTGGACCGTTTTCAGGTTAAAGTGACCACCGGGCCCAATTTCAGCGGCGATATAGTAGCGGACTGGAGCGACGTGGTAACCAATATAAACGCGGAAACTTACAATACCGACTGGCAGATCCCGTCCGGTATCTTCAGCCTTATTGCGGAAAATGTTACCAGCTATATTTCAGTGCGAGTATATGACAAGGCGGCCCCGCAGCCTAATGTGACAGTTTCGACAGACGTCTTCTATGTCATACGCGACACCACTCCGCCCAACATAATAAACAACTCCGTTTCCCCTTCCGGGTGGCTGACCGCGGATCCCGGCGCCATATTCGATGTGGATTTTGACGACGCGCTTTCAGGCCTTTCCCAGATCCTTTACAGCGCAAGCGATCAGGCGGATACGGCAAACGCCAATATATGGGGTTGGACGCCTATAGATTCTTTTGTATCTTCGGCCTCTTATACAGCCCAGTGGGCGGTGGCTTTCTCCGAGTTAGCAGATGGCGCAAGTAATTACATAAGCGTCCGTGCGACGGACCTGGCCGGCAACACGCGCCCCTTTAACGACGCCTTCAGAATACTTAAAAACATGGCCGGCCCCGCTATTACAATACTGTCTCCAGCAGGAACTTATGTTTCCACGCTTACAGCCATAACAGGTGTTTCAAGAGCCCGCAACGAAAGTTCGCCTGTGGCTTCAAATGAAATAGCCTTGCGCGATCTTACCAGCCCGGCTTCCTATTATTACGACGGCGTCTCTTTTTCTTCCGCTTCTCCGGTATGGCTTCCGGCCTCGGGGCTTGCTGACTGGAGTTACAATTCCTCCACCGTGCCTTTTTCCCCGGCCGCGCAATACAGGGTATTCGCGCGTTCCAGAGATATAAACAGCCTTATCACCCCCGAGCCGTATCCCAATACTATTTTCCAGTTCGATCAGGTTTCACCTTCGGTCTATCTCTCCACGCCCGTTGCCGTTTCAACCATCAGCGATTTTAATGAAATATCCGGTACAGCGGCTGATGATGTGTCCGGAGCCGGGATGGCCGCTGTTGCAATTTATATCAAACGGCTATACGATTCCAAGTGGTGGGATTTCTCATCCGGCCTTTGGAGTTCTGCTGAAGTTTCAAGCGATGTGCCGGCCGGGTCGGATTGGAATTTTACACCCGACGCCTCTCTTAAAGGCAGCCTGGTCCATAACCAGCAGTATTTTGTGACTGTTGTGGCTAAAGATTCGGCAATACCAGCGAACAAGTCTGCTTTCGGGGCTGTCGGCTCAACCTTTACACTTAGCGACACAATTCCTCCCCTGACGGTTACCAATTTTGTGGCTTCAACAGGAACCTCGCCGAAAAAGATAGACCTTTCCTGGGTTGTGCCCGGAGACGATATCGGGCCGCTTGCCATGCCTTCTGCCTGGTTTGCCGTGCAGTATGACACTTCTCCAGCGGTTGTTTTCAGCACACTGTCCAAGCAGGTTTACTATTTCACGGAATCGGTCCTGCCTGGTTCAACGCATTATTACACGGTTAGCGTCCTGTCTCCGGATACAACCTACTACCTTACCCTTTGGGTTTGCGACGACGCCGGTTTATGGTCAGGCCCTTCGCCGGTTGCAACTGCCATGTCGGGCGAGAGCCTTAACGACATGATATCCGGCTCGGTTAAAACTCCGTCACACGAGGGAGTTACCGGGGTTTTAGTGGAGGCAATTGACGTTTCGAAAGTGACGGTTTCCACCAGCTACACGCTGGACGATAACAATGGCACTTTTACGCTTAGCGGCCTTCCGGTCGGCTTTTATCGCGTGCAGGCTACCTGGGTTAAAAACGGGTTTTCAAGTTCCATCGCCAAAGACCAGATACCCATGGGATACGCGGAGATAGATTTTGAGCTTTCCGATATTTATCTGCTCGCCAGCGTTTCCGGCTTTATCCCGCTTTCCAGTCAAGCCTCAGTAAAAACCGCCGGAACCGGCGCCGGAGGGAGTCTGCAACTGTGGCAGGGCGGCAGAAAAATAGTTTCCGCGCGCTCGGACGCCGCGGGACGCTTCGCCATACGCAATCTTATTCCGGGCAAGTATACCCTTAAAGTATTATCACCGGCGGGGGGGGGGAAAGAATTCCCGGTACAACTTGAAGCAGGGCAGGACCTGCAAATAAGCCCGCTGGGCAGCCTTATAAAGAAAAACTCGGTTTATGTTTACCCGAACCCTTCTGCCACGCTGGTAAGATTTCATGTTGAGACGGATATTTCACCGGTGATAAAGCATCTTGCTGTTTTTTCCCTGGACGGGAGCCTTGTAAAAGAGGCGGATAGCGAAGACGGCGGCTGGACAGCCGCTGGCGCCAACGGCCATGACTATCTGTGGAATTTTTCCGCGGGGAAGCCTGCTTCCGGAATTTATTTCTATTCGCTGAAGCTTAAACATCCCCTTACCGGCGAAACAGATAAAAAGACGGGCAAATTCGCGGTGGTACGGTGACACAGGGATAGAAATGTAGTGGCAGCCTGGTAGTGTAGTGGCAGAGTTTACTCAGTCGCGAACAGCGCCATAGGCGCGCGACAGGCCAGAGTCACTGCCGAAGAGCAAATTAGTCATGGAAATAAAATACAGGAAACATATTCGCTTAAGAGGTTATGATTATAAAACGGATGGATGTTATTTTGCGACCATTTGTGCGGATTACGGAAAATCTTTTTTTAACAATCCGCAAATACGGCAAATTGTAGTTGCAGAGCTTGCTCTGCTCCCAAAAAGATTTCCAGGGCTGAAAATTGATTATTATGTCACAATGCCGAATCATGTCCATGTAATTTTTGTTTTGGAAGATTCTCAATTCCCATTGGCCAGAATAATACAGGCGTTTAAGTCGGTAACAAACATTAAAAGCAAAGCAAGCTTTGCTACTACAATCCTCTGGAGGAGTGGAAACCGCAACAAGGCCGTCCCCTCAACTGTCGGGAAAGGGCGTCTCAAAGATCCATGGTTCACAAACGGTCAAAACAGGTGAACGGTTATGGCAGCCTAACTATTACGAACATGTGATACGGAATGAAAAAGGATTGGCGAAAATAAGGGAATATATCGAAAATAATCCCATGGCGGAAAGGCTGAATTGGGATGATTTGGAGGAACATTAAATCATGAAAAAAATATTTTTAGTTTTTACGACCGGAATTATTTTATTGTGCGCCGGGCCGGCGCGCGCCGTTAACCTCACAGGCCAGAAAGTCTCAGTACACGATGCTGTCGGCGCGAAGAGAACAACTTTTTCAACCTCCGAAACCATTACTCTGCGCCAAGAAGTGAGTAATACGGTTAACAGCGCGAGTCTGATTTCGTTTAAATTTTCGATCTTAAATCCGGCGGGGGCAGTGGTGTTCAGACATACCGGTAATTCAGCCCCCGGCACGGCCGGCGGCGCGCAAACCCAGCTTTCGGGCATCTCCATCGCGTCTTTCTACACGATACCCGGCGCTTATATCTTCCGGGGAGAGGCCACCCTTGACTCGGAGACTGTAACGCAGGAAACCCCTTTCACTATTTCCTCTCCCAACATTACGCTTACCTATCCGCCTTATGGCGCGCGCGGGCTTTCCGACCAGCCTCTTGTTTTCAGGTGGACCGCCAGCGGAGCCAGCCGCTACCGCATTACTGTTTCAGACAATGCCGGCCTCTATAACCCGGTGCATACCACCGTTAATTTCGGCGAAGGCTCCTACTCCTATCCCGCAAATCCTTCCGGACCCAGGGAGCAGCTGGTAACGGATCAGGTATATTACTGGAAAGTGGAGGGATTGGACTCAAGCAACAACAAAATCTCTGACAGCAATATATATAATTTCTCGCTGAAAGGGCAGGCTTCGTCGCAGTCGCGCAATCTGATGGTAAGCGACCTGGCTTTAAGTTCTCCCGAACTTGATCTTACAAAGCCGCTTAACTTTAAGGCTGTGGTTTTCAACACCGGCAGTACCACCGAATCAAACATAGGCGTAAAACTCAGCCTTGGCGGCATTAGCGCGCAGGATTCCCCAAAATCTGTAATATCAATTATGCCGGGAGAAAAAAAGGAAATTCCCTTCACGGCTTTTATGCCCTCGGATCAGCAGGAAAGCCTGGCCGTGGCCTGCGTTGATCTATTTGACGACAATATAGCGGATAACTGCAAAACCCGGTTATTCTCAAGAAATATCGGCACAACACCACCTGCGACAGCGAAAAAGAAACTTAGCTACGATCAGATATTTGCCGAGATAACCAAGCGCCTTGGGCCCGATGCGGCCAAGTCGCTAGAAGGCTATACTTTTGAAAGTCTTAACTGCACCAATTGTACGCAGGATGAGCTGTTGGCTATTATAACCGCCCTGATAAACGGAAACGCGCAGCTGATAGGCGCCTCCGTGGCCGAGGCCGGCGGCGCCGTGCCGGCGGCCCCGGATACGCTTAATACTCCTGAGGATCTGGATCAAACACAGGAGGAAACTCCGGAGACTCCTCTTGAAGTGCAGGCACGCGCCAGGGATGAAGCGGGTGAATGGGCCGGCAATACCGAGGCTTTCCCGTCTTCCGAGGCAAGTTATTTCGTGATTAAGGTCCGCAAGGAATGGAACAAACTTTGGAGCGCCGTTTCAAGCGAAGAGTCGCCGGACATAAATTTCAGCGAAAAAATGGTTGTCGGCGTTGTTTCGGGTTCTAAAGACAGGGCTGAAACGGTGCGTTTTTCCGGGAAAAGAAAAACTGATGCAGGAATCGTCTTTGATTACTATATTATTGAGCCGCCGGAGGGAGCCGCGGCGTCGGCGCCGGTATATATCTTCAAAGTTTACGACAAGTCGGAGGAAAAGGTGGAATTCAATCGGTTGGACGTTATGAAGCGTTAACTAGTGAAAGTGTATTAACGCGGCGGATTGCTGTTAAGAGCGCTATGTTAGCTATATGTAACTGTAACTGATATCTATTGCATATCGGCCCGTTGTGAGCTATGCTATAGGGTAGTGTTTTCTGGATGGGTTGCAGAAAACTTACAAACCAAGGAGACTGTATGAAAATAAAAGCGATAGGGTTGGCGTTGCTGACTGCCGTTGTCCTGGCAGGCCCCGGGCGGGTTTTTGGCGCGGGAAAAGTGAGCGCTGTGGCGGTCTATACAAAAGGTGAAACTCAGGTAAAGCGTTCAGGCGCCAAGGATTATATCGAGTTGAAAGTAAACGATTTGATCTATTCCGGCGACTCAATAAAAACCGGAGCATCAAGCCGTGTGGGGCTGGTAACAAAAGGTGGGGCAGATGTGCGCTTAAACGAAAACTCCATCTTTGAGGTTTCTCCCGGAGGGAAAGTGCGCGAACTGATATCTCTTTCGGTGGGCCAGATTTGGACCAAAATGCTGCATAAGATGGCCAAGATTAACGTAAAAACACCTTCCGCCGTCTGCGCAGTGCGTGGTACCGAGGCCGACATAGAACAGAGAAGCCTTTTAACAGTGAAGGTTTATGAAGGCCATGTGGATGTCCAAAACTCGCTTGGCAAGCAGCAGCTGCGGGCCGGGCAGATGACCACCGTATCCGGAGCCAACGCGGCGCCCGAAGCGCCAAAAACGATGGGGGGCTCCGACAACGGAAAATGGCAGGAAGCTGTAAGCGTGAGCGATTATGACAAGTTTGTGAAATTGCTTAAAGAAAGCGGCGACAGCGAAAAAAAACTTAAAGCCTCAATCAAGATGCCGGATGGCGCAGTTAAACAGCTTGAAGGGGGATTGAAGAAAAAATAAAAAAGTTCATGCTTTCTTCGGGATTTTGCGGCTGTCATACATTATAATCTAGATTAGGGTTAAACGAGGCTATTCATTCCGTTTAGCGGTTGTGTTTTCAGGCTGTCGTCGTACGCCTAGGGTGACCTGCGGAATAGGCGCGCCTTAGGCGGTTGTGCGGCGGTGTGTCCGAACGCAGCGGATGGATTGTGGTTTATCCGGGGGCCGGTTACTCTGAAGGTGTCCGCGACTGAGGCCTTTGGCTGTCCAAAAGCCATAGGCCCTGACGCGGGATGCCATAGGCTTGAGACGGCGCCTCCAAAGGAATGGCTGGATGAAAGTTGTATTGATAGCGGCAATTTTACTGACGCAGAGCCCGCAGCTTTTTGCCGCGCAAAGTTCCGCCGCTCAATTCCTGAAACTCGGTTTCGGGGCCAGGGCGTTGGGTATGGGCGAGGCCTTTACCGCTGTGGCTGACGACGGGGCCGCGCTTTACTACAATCCGGCGGGCCTTGCGGGGGAGAGCGCCGCAAAGAATTTTTCCTTTTCTCATGCCTGGCATGTGCAGGATACCGCCGTTTCACAGGTGTCTTTCGCATGCCGGCCTTACGCTTTTGCCCTTACCTGGTTTTCGGCGGGACAGCTTGAGGGCAGAGACTCCAATGCAAATCTCACCGGAGATTTCAGCGCCAGAGACCTGGCGGTTTCGGTTGGCAGGGGCTTTACCCTGGGCTCGCTGAAAGCCGGAGTGTCAGGCAAATTTATCAGCCAGAAAATAAAAACCAGCGGCGCCTCGGCTTTTGCCTCTGACCTCGGCCTGCTTTACAGTTTCTCTGGCACGCCTTACACTCTTGGCGCCTCAGTTTCCAATCTGGGAACAAAAGTAAAATTTGACGAAGAAAGTTTTCCGCTGCCTCTCACATTTAAGGCCGGCGCCGCCGCGGCTTTCAATGCGGGTAAACTTCTGCTTGCCCTGCAGGCGGACTTCCCGAACGACTCAGGCGTTATAGCAAGGGCGGGCGTGGAATATCGCGGGATTTCCGGGCTGGCCTTGCGCGCCGGGTATAAGACTTCACCTTCAAAAGACAGGGATGCAATACTAGGAACAGGCCTTGGCGGTTCCGCTTCAGGCGTATCGGCTATGTATGGTTTTTTTGCCGGGCTTGGTTTCAAATATTCAAATTTCACATTTGATTACGCGCTTTTGCCTTATGGAGAGCTTGGTAATTCCCACAGGCTCTCTATGGGAATAAAATTCTAGTCTGAGAAACTTAACCGGGTTTTTAGGCGAGTGGACCGTTGCGAAAAGTGATTTAGAGTGTAACTTTCGGGTTGCGAGGAAAGAATATGAAGAAATTTATTCTGACTTTTTTAGCGGTAATCTTTGCCGCCGCAGCTTTCTCCGAGGCCGAGCCCGTGATGACTTATCAGGGCCGGCTTAAAGAAAGCTCTTTGCCGGTTACAGGCAACCGTGATTTTTCGTTTAACTTTTGCTCACTGGAAACGGGAGGCGTCTGTATTCCTTCCCCTGCAAATCCGCAAAGCTTTGCCGTAGCCAACGGCCTTTTTAAATCCACCTTTACTGTGCCCGCTGTCGACCTTTCCGCCGGATCCTGGTATCTTCAGGTGAGTGTGGGCGCCAGCCAGCTATCCCCGCGCGAGAAACTGACTTTTGTGCCCTATTCCGTTTATGCGGCATCCGCGGGTTATGCCGCCTCCGCGGTGCAAAAAACCGGCGACACTATGACCGGTCCGTTGACGCTTTTAAGCAGCATCACGGTAGTTGATGCCGCGGGAGTGGGACTGTCCCGTGTCTATTTCACCTCTAATGTTGAGCTTAGTTCCGCCGCCGCGGCCAATTTCGGCGGCATATATTCTTCCAGCCACGTATTCGTAAACGGCAACGTCTACGCCGCCAAACTTTACGGTAATGGGGCGGGGCTTACCGGAATTACGGCATCGGCAGGCGCAGGCGGCGACGGTTCGGCTTTAACTAATCTTACGGCGGCGAATATAGCACCGGGGAGCCTGCCCGATACGGTAATAGTTTCTTCAGTGGCAGTAGACAGCGTTTATACGAACGCCATAAGGGATATTGCTGTAACGGACGCAAAAATATTTGGTATGTCGTCGTCCAAACTTGTAGGCGCTTTGCCCGGGTTGGATGGCTCTGCATTAACCGGGCTTACGAAGGCGCAGGTGGGGCTTGGCAACGTGACGAATGACGTGCAATTGAGAGCGGCCAATCTTGATGTGTCCGGGACTCTAGGCACATCTGACATTAAGATCCCGTCCCAGTATGCTGTAAAGACGTATGCTGACACGAAAATAGCGTCGGCCGAGAAAGGCGCAGCGAGCGGCGTGGCGCCGCTGGACGGCTCAACGAA
>DMES01000017.1:11381-11578 GCA_003450815.1 Elusimicrobiota bacterium
ACATTGCCCGGGTTGGATGGCTCGGCATTAACCGGGCTTACGAAGGCGCAGGTGGGGCTTGGCAGCGTGACGAATGACGCGCAGTTGAAGGCGGCGGATCTGGACACGGATACCGCTTTAACCGCCAATTCTGACGCCAAAGTTTCCTCGCAGAAGGCGGTAAAGGCGTATGCTGATACGAAGATAGCGTCCGCCGA
>DMES01000017.1:11832-11957 GCA_003450815.1 Elusimicrobiota bacterium
GCGAACGGGGTGCGTCCGGGCTCGATAGCTGCGGGGGCTATAAAAGACGCGGATATAAACGCGTCGGCCGCGATAGCGATAAGCAAACTTGCGGCCACCGGCACATTGCCCGGGTTGGATGGCTC
>DMES01000020.1:0-214 GCA_003450815.1 Elusimicrobiota bacterium
AGGGGAGTGGATTGAAACCAGGTGATTGATTTGGGTGACGGAGCTGACGTTAGTTTCTCCTCTCCGCGAGGAGGGGAGTGGATTGAAACGTTCCTTCCGGTATGAAATAGAACTGCTCGCCAGGTTTCTCCTCTCCGCGAGGAGGGGAGTGGATTGAAACGTTTTAAGCATTACCGCGTCGGTGCCCTTTAAAGTTTCTCCTCTCCGCGAGGAG
>DMES01000020.1:339-2386 GCA_003450815.1 Elusimicrobiota bacterium
GCGAGGAGGGGAGTGGATTGAAATAATTGTGGTGTCGAGGAGGAAAGGCTTATGTTTCCTGCGGATTGTATTTACCGGATTGCCGGAGTTCAAATCACACGGCATTTAGGAAGGAAACACTATGACAGCCGGACTTGTACACAGGTGCAAGAACGCCCGGAAATTGCGGCAATTTCCGGGGTTAGCTTTTCTTGCCGGCGCGGAAGGTTTTTAGGGCTTCTTCCACTTTTTCCAGCAGTTCCTTTGAGTAAAGCTTGCCTACCAGCGATTGACGGGCTTCCACCCCGGCGCGCTCAAGTTCGGCTATAACGGCCGGGCCGGCCGGCACCGTGAAGGTAAGCTTCTTGCCCTTCAAGATATCCACGGACTGCTCGTTTTCTTTGCGGCTGCGCGCGGTGAGCGCCTTAAAATATTTGTCACCCAGCTCAAGCATTGTTTTCTGGTCCTCTTTTGTCAGGGTGTCAAAGGATTTTTTTGAAACCACCACCGCCCCAGCGGCGTTCGCTATCGGCGGGGAAAAGACATATTTCATGCGGGAGAACCACTGCAGGGCTATAACGGAAAGGGGTGAGCCGTAAACGCCGTTTATCATGCCGGTCTGCAGGGAAGTCATTACATCTGTTATGGAAAGCGGTATAGGCCTGATCTTTAAGGAGGCGAAGGTGGCTTCCGCGATGGGGTCGCCTTCCCAGATCCACATTTTAACCGCTTTCAGATCTTCCGGTTTAGTTATCGGCGAGGTGGAAAAAATATTGACATTGCCCACTTCCGCCCAGCCCAGCAGGATATAGCCGCGGGCCTCAAAAATTTTACGGAAGTCGGCGTCCAGCGTGGTGTAAATATGGTCTATTTCTTTAGCGTTCCTGAAAAGGAAAGGCGTGTCCAGTATGCGCGTTTCCGGGGCTATTTCGCCCATGCCCACGCCGGTAAACCCCGCGGCCTGCAATTGGCCCAGGCGGATCTTCCTGACCACGTCTTTTTCGTCTCCGGATACGCCGCCGGCGTAAATCTTGAATTTTACTCTGCCGGCGGTTTTGGCCGTGGTTTCGTCGGTGAACTGTTTCATGGATTTCATCCAGGTGGACCCGTCCGGCGCGAGAGTGGCGAACTTGACCACCGTCTGGGCGGCCAAAGGCAGTGGCGAGCGAATAGCAAATAGCGAATAGCAAATAGCAAATAGCAGCACAGCGGAGGCTGTTTTATTTACCCTAACCCCTAGCCCCTCGTCCCTATACCCTTGCTTTTTAAAACAATTCATCTTTTTTCTCCAGTAGTTTTTTTGCTTTTATCTTAGCCACCTCGTCCGGCAGGCGGGTGGGGCCGTCTTTCGGTTCGGCGGCCAGCACGGCGTTAAGCTGGTTTTCAAAAAGTTCCGCGTCCTGCGCCGCCACGGCGGCCATCTTGGCGTACATGAAGCGGTTCAGTAAAAAACTTCCGCCCTCGCCCTTTAGCGCCAGTTCAAAGCGGGCTTTGGCCTTGTCTGGGTCCCCGCCAAGTATGCGCGGGCGTATGGAATAGTAGGCGCCCAGGATGCTTTGCGCCCCGTTATAATAGTAGCCCGGGTCCAGCGTCAATATCTTTTCGGCCGCCGGCTCAATGCCGGGCAGTTCGGCCACGGCTTCAGGTTTATCCCTGTTGAGATTTATGTATGAAGCCTTGCAGAAGGTTTGCCAGAAAAGCTGGGGAACATCGGCTTTCTTCGCTGTTTCCGGCGTAACGCTTTTCAGGGCGCGCGAGGCGTAGGTCTCGCCCTTGGCGTAGAAAACAGAGGCGCGTTCGGGATTTTCGTCCTCAAGGAACATTAGGGCGTAGCCGCAGAACCCCTGCGCGGCGTTTACCAGCAGTTTGCGGTTTGAGGGGTCGTTTTGCAGCAGCACTTCCATTAATTGCAGGTTGCCCGGTAGGGCTTCTTTAACATACTGCGGGTCGCTTTGAACGAAGACCGCCGGCAGGCCGCCGTCTATTACACCAGCCATCTGGCGCACAACCAGGCGGTTAAGGGAGCAGCCGGAAAGCGCGAGGATGGCGAATAGCGAATAGCGAATAG
>DMES01000020.1:2518-13258 GCA_003450815.1 Elusimicrobiota bacterium
TCTGACTTCTGACTTCTGGCTTCTTATGCTCATTTGCGCTCCTCGCCGACCAGTTTTTTAAATTCGCAGGCAAGCGCCGTGTGTTTTTTTAAAAAATACTCAGCCGGAGCATTAAACCGCCAGGTCCAGTTGAGCGGGCCCAGGGTGCTTGGGGTATTGATGCGGTCTTTAACGCCTAAAATATCCTGCATGGGTATTATCACAATGGCGGAAGCGGCCTTAAGTATTTTCCTCAAGCATTGCCAATGCGCCTTGTGGAAGGCGGGCGGCTTTGAATCTTCACCTGATACCATCTTCCAGAAAAGCTTTTTTTCAATATGGTCAACGGTGTCCCACCAATCGGCCAGCGGTTCGTTATCGTGGGTTGAGGTGGTGGCAAGCGATACTCGTGGGTAGTTTTCCGGAGACCTGTAATTGCCGTCTTTTTCTTTTTCCCAGCGCATTACCTTGTAGCCGGGGACGCCAAGGTCGGCAAGGGACTGGTAGACGAACTTCGGGATAAGGCCCAGGTCTTCGGCCACCGGCAGCATGGGCCCGGCGGAAATAACGGCTTTAAGAAAACGCTCGCCTCTTTCACGCTGGGCGTTTTCGTCCTTAATGTCAAAATCCGCTTTGTGGGCTGCGTCATGGGGTATTACCCAGGTTCTGAAAAACCCCACCATGTGGTCTATCCTGAAAAAATCGTAGAAGCTCGCGGCTTTTTTTACTTTGGAACGCCACCAGTCAAAATTATTTTTTTCTGTTTCCGGCCAGTTATAGGCCGGAAGGCCCCATTTCTGTCCCGTCTCGCTGAAAGCGTCCGGCGGAGCGCCCACTTCCTTTGAAATGTCAAATTCCGCCTGTCTTGCCCACACATCCGAACTTTCCTGATTCACCATAAATGGCAGATCGCCGAAAATTTTCATGTCTAGCGCGGACGCCTTAAGCCTCGCTTTTTTCCACTGACGGTGCACAACCCACTGCATATATTTGAAATAAAGGATCTGGTTCTCTTCCCTTCCCTCCAGCTCATTCAGAGCCGCGCCGTCGTGGATTTTAAGCGGGGTTTCCCAATGCGTCCAGGAGGACCAGCTATGGGTGTCTTTCAGGCGCCTGAAAATGGCGTAATCGTCAAGCCAGGCCGAGTTCTCTTTTGTGAAGGCAAAAAAATCTTTGGCCGCCGGAGTGTCGTTCAAAATGTGGCGCTCGTGGAAATGCGTGTAAATTTTCCAGAGAAAAGAAAATTTAAGTCGGCGGACTTCTTCGTAGAGAACATATTTTGAGCGCCGCAGGTTTCTGATTTCCTTACGGAACGCTGGGGAACAGATTTCTTTAACCAGGTCTGGAAATTGGGCAAGCTCCTCAATTTCGGGTACGGCGACATAAATGGGATCTATGGCAAAAGCGCTTAAAGCCGTGTACGGGCACGATACTCCCGGCGGCATTTCGTTTATGGGCAGGATTTGCAGAAGGTCTATCCCCATCGCTTTGAACGCGTCAAACCACAGGGACATAGCGGAAATATCGCCTATTCCCCAGTCATTTTTTGAACGCATGGAGAAAATGGGGAATAAGACGCCCGTATGTTTCTTTTCAAGTAATGGGTGCATAAAAAAATCAGGGTATAGGGGATAGGGTAGAGGGTATAGTTGCGAAAACAAGGAATTCCTTACCTTGGACCCTGAATCCTCTACCTACCTTGCTGCAACGGCTTCTATTTCCACTAAAGCGCCTTTGGGCAGGGCTTGTACTTCCACCGTCGACCTTGCAGGCGGAATTTTGGAGAAAAACCGGGCATAAACTTCGTTCATTTGAGCGAATTGGGTCAGGTCGGACATAAAAACAGTTGTTTTTACAACCGCGTCAAGCGTAAGACCCGCGGCCTTGAGTATGGCTTGTATGTTTTTTATGGATGCCTCTGTTTGTTTGGCTGTGTCAGCTTCCGCAAAAGAGCCGGTTGCAAGGTTTATCGGCAGCTGGCCTGAGACAAAAACAAAGCCGTTAGCTTCCACCGCCTGTGAGTAAGGGCCGATAACAGCCGGGGCGGTGTCGGTGAAGATTATTTTTTTAGACATTTTATTCCTTTTTAACGAAGCGGCGAATTTTTCAAAAGAACGATCATAGGTTCTTTCCGCTTCCTGAGCAAATAAACAGCCTGGAAGTTCCCCGTTCGCCTTGTGATATGGTATAAAATTAAGATTCCGCATTGAAAGTTTATAATAATTTAATGATTTCTTAATATGACTTGTGTAAAATTACCTTGCAGCACAGTGGTCTATTTCCGGACCAAGTCTTTTAATTTTGACGCAAGAATTGTTACGGAGGCTTTAATATGGATTGTGACTATAAACTGAGCCCGTTCATCGTTGGTATCTGTGAAGAGAACCTGGAGGGAAACACAGCCACGAAAACTGAAGCCCGCAGACTCACGCGCATCTGCCAGGGCGACCTGGCGAATCATGGCTACGCTATGGTTGAAACTGTTCGGTTTGCGGACCCTCTTATGACCGGCTTTCAGGAAAAATTTGACCGTCAGCGAGCCGCCCGGCAAGCCGACTTTAAATATATTGTCGGCGATGACATGTAAAATCCGAAATTGCCGCAAGATTTCCAAAATCGGATTTGCTATCATTTTTACCTAATGGCAAATACCGGCAAAATTCACTTTTCAGGTATAGGCGGCGTGGGAATGAGCGCTTTGGCCCAATTGTCCGCCATGGAAGGCAAACCGGTTACCGGTTCCGACCGCGATTTTGACCGCGGCCGGAACCTGGAGCTTAAAGGCAAACTTCAGGCGCTTGGCATTGAAATATTTCCGCAGGACGGCTCAGCCATTTCGTCCGTTACCGCCGAACTTGTGGTTTCCACCGCAATAGAAGATTCAAACCCGGAGATAGCCGCGGCCAAAAGTCTGGGCGTTAAAATTTTCCATCGCTCCGAATTGCTGGCCTCATATGTCAACCGTTCAAATACTATAGCCGTGGCGGGGACCAGCGGAAAATCAACGGTTGTGGCCATGATCTTTGAAATACTTGAGTTTGCCGGCCGCCGTCCGGGATTAATTACCGGCGGAGCCCTGGTTTCATTAATGGAACGCGCAATGGCCGGCAATGCCTTATTGGGCGGGTCTGATCTGCTGGTGGTTGAGGCCGACGAATCCGACGGGACCATTGCCCGGTATAAACCGAAAACAGGCCTGCTTTTAAATATCACCAAGGACCACAAGAATCTGGAGGAGCTGAAAAAGATTTTTGGCGTTTTCGCCGGCAACTGCGATAAATTTTACGCCAATGCCGGCGATCCGGTCGCCGACGCTTTAACTCCGAAAGCGGAGCGGTTCGGCCTTAACGCAGGCAAACACAAGGTTTCGGATATAAGCTTTAGCGGTTTTTGCTCCGCTTTCAAAGTCAACGGGGTTCCTTTCAAACTTCCAGCACCGGGCCTTTACAATATAGAAAACGCCCTGGCGGCGGTAACCGTTGCGGTCGGCATTGGGGTGGGGCTTGAGCAATGCGCCGCCGCGCTGGAAAATTTCAAGGGCGTGGACCGCCGCTTCAGGCTTATAGGCGAGAAAAATGGGGTAACGGTAATAGACGATTATGCCCATAATCCGGCTAAAATCTCCGCTGTCTTAAAAGGCGCGCGCGCCGATGGGAACAGGCCGGTTATAGCCGTTTACCAGCCGCATGGCTTTACGCCGACCAGGCATTTAAAAAATGAGCTGATAGAAAGTTTCTCCTTGGGGCTTGGCAGGGAGGATATTCTTGTCATGCCTGAAATTTATTATGCCGGCGGCACGGCGAGCAAAGATATTTCCTCAAAAGACCTGATTGAGGAGGTTTCGCGCAGGGGGATAAAAGCCTTGTTTTTTAAATGCCGGGAGGATATCCCGCCGGCTTTAGCCGCGCTTGCAAAGCCAGGCTGCATAATACTGGTAATGGGCGCGCGCGACGCCACGCTTTCAGAGTTTGCAGCGGATATTTTAAAAGCGCTGTAAAGTTAAAACTCAGGTAGTCAGAAGTTAGAATGCAGGAGTCAGAATGAAGATGCCGGCGACTAGATTTGAAGAGTTGGTTGTGTGGCAAAAG
Organism: Elusimicrobiota bacterium; assembly: GCA_003450815.1. Classification (GTDB taxonomy): domain Bacteria; phylum Elusimicrobiota; class Elusimicrobia; order Elusimicrobiales; family UBA9959; genus UBA9634. Next base: position 6,586 of record DMES01000020.1, read on the forward strand.
GCTCACCAGTTTGTTCTTGCCGTCTACCGTTTGTCCCGGACCTTCCCCCAATCTGAAACCTATGGTTTGGTGTCTCAATTCCGAAGAGCCGCTGTTTCCATTGCCGCAAACATTGCGGAAGGATTTAAAAAACGCGGAAAAGCGGACAAACTCCGCTTTTACAATATTGCACAAGGTTCCATCGCAGAATCCCGATACTATTTAATCCTTGCCAAGGATCTTAAGTACGGCGATGTTTCAGAGTTAAGCCAGTTGCTTGAAGAGGTTGGCAAGTTGTTGGAGGTCTATTCGCGGGTTATTCTGAATTCTGACTCCTGAATTCTATCTACCTGCAGTAGTTACGAATCATAATGCCTAAAGCTCTTGTGATGGTTTATACCACGCTCAGAATAAGGCTGGGTTTTTCAAGGATTGAACTTGAGGGCGACTATGTGGGCGGGCTGATAGAAAAGCTTTGCGCCCTGAAAGAGCCGGAAGTCAGGAAGCTGATCCTGGACGGAGAGGGCAGGGTTAAAAATTATTTCGTTCTTACGCTTAATTCCGAAATTCTTGATAACGGCAAAGCTTCAAAAGTGAAAATAAAAGACGGAGATATACTGCATGTCTTTCCGCCGGTTTCCGGGGGCTGAAAGAACAGGGGCGAGCGTATAGGGGATAGGGTAGAGTTACAAGAAACTCCTTCCCTAGACCCTATACGCTAGTCCCTATACCCTGTAGTACAAGGAACTGCTTATGAAACCAGTTAAAATAACCGAAGGCGTTTATTCCCTGCGCGCCAACCATTTCAACAGACATCTTTTTGATTCCCTTATACCTCTGCCGGACGGCACCAGTTATAATGCCTACCTGGTAAAGGGGTCCGAAAAAACCGCCCTGCTTGACAGCTCCGACCCTGAAAAAAAGGAAGTCCTTTTAGGATATCTGCGCGGAGTGGAAAAGCTGGACTATATAATAGCTCATCATGCCGAGCAGGACCATTCGGGCGCCATTCCCTTCGTGCTTGAAAAATATCCTTCGGCCAAAGTAGTGACTAACCCAAAATGCAAAGAGCTCCTTATGAGCCACCTGCATATACCAGCCGGTAAATTTATTGAGGTGAAAGACGGAGAGACCCTTTCGCTCGGCGGCCATACGCTTGAATTTATTTACCTCCCCTGGGTGCATTGGCCCGAAACTATGGGCACTTATCTGCGTGAAGATAAGATACTCTTTTCCTGCGATCTTTTCGGGTCGCACCTGGCCTCGGGCGAACTGTTCTCGGAGGAGCGGACGGTTTACGCTCCCATGAAGCGCTATTACGCCGAGATAATGATGCCGTTTCGCTCAAATATCAAGGGGCATCTGGAAAAGCTTTCAAAATATGAAATTAATTTCATAGCTCCGAGCCACGGCCCGGTGCATAAGAATGTTAAATTCGTGCTGGAGATTTACAGGGATTGGGCCGCAGGTGAACCTAAAAACAAGGCGCTGGTGGCCTATGTGTCAATGCACGGCAGCACTTATATTCTGGTAAACCGTCTGGTAAGCGCCCTTGAAGAGGCTGGTGTGAGCGTGGAAAAATTGAATCTGGAACAGTTTGACGAGGGGCGCGTAGCCATGGCTTTGGTGGACGCGGCCACCGTGATTATAGGCACCCCCACGGTGCTCGCGGGGCCCCATCCCAAGGCGGTTTATGGGGCGTATCTCGCGAACGCGCTCAGGCCTAAGGTGAAATTTATTTCCGTTATCGGCTCTTACGGCTGGGGCGGCAAAATGGCTGAACAGATTACCGGAATGCTGACTAATCTTAAAGTGGAAGTCATTGAGCCGGTTATCATCAAGGGATACCCAAAGGAAGCGGATTTCAAGGCTTTAGACCAAATGGCTGATAATATTCTCCAGAAGCATAGACAAATTAACGGGTAATCGCTGGAAATATTCATCTGGGAAACACCGCCATACCCTGGCATATATTTTTATAAAATTATTCATATTTTCTTGACATAATCTCATAACATTGGTATATTGCCAAATTATATTCATGGTTTTAGAGTGGGTACACCCAAGACATTGATAACAAACTATATTGCAATATAACAAGCAAGGTATGGCAATAAGAAAGCAGAAAATCCATAAGGACTCCATCAACCTATACAGATTCATCCGCCTAATGCTGGGCAAGGATATTTCAGACAGGCAGATTGCCCAGAGTTGGAAAATGGACGAAAAGAACTTCCACGAATTCAAGGAAGGCAAATACCCGGTTCCACGGCTGGGCAAACTTGCCGAATTGGCGTCCGCCCTGAAATTAGATAAATATATTATCTGCCAAGTCGCCGAAGGCGTTTCCGCACAAAAGGTCTACAACCTTTATAAAACCGATAATCACGACGGGCTGATAAAACTCATGTCCGACCATTTATATAAAGCTCATAAATCGGTGACAAAACAATGGGGGCAATATCGAGACCTGTTTAATAACGCCAATGATGCCATCTTTCTCGCTGATGCTAAAACCGGTGAGATACTTAATTGCAACCAAGAAGCAGAAATCCTGCTGGGACGTTCCAGGAAAGAGATTGTCGGGATGCACCAATCCCAACTTCACCCTCTTCAGAAGAAGGACTATTATAAGAAACACTTCAAAAGCCATGTTAAAATGGGCAAAATAGTTGAGACCGGAATTCAGCAAGTAGTAAGAAAAGACGGCACGATTGTGCCGATTCTCATCAGCTCCCGGGTAATGAAGATTAACGGTAAAAAAGTTATCCAGGGTATTTTCAGGGATATCAGCGGGCAAAAAAGCAGGAGATAACTATGTTAAAACTGAATGAGCAATCCCAAAATAACATTACAATAGTTTCGCTGGAGGGTTTTATTGACGCTTTCTCCTGCCAGAAATTCGAGGAGTCATTCGGACACCTGATGGAGAAGAACAATTATAAACTCATCGTGGATTTATCCAGGGTGGATTATATGAGCAGCGTCGGGGCCGGCATTTTTATCGCCGTCCACTGTATTGCCGCGGAAAATAAGGGCACCATTATCCTGGTTAATCCCAAGCCCAAGATCAGGGAAATATTTGAGGTGCTCGGCATGTCCAAGATGCTGTCATTTACCGACAATATAAGCAACGCCCTTAAAATAATCGAAGAACACACACCCGCGCATTCTTAGGAGTTGCCATCATTACACCCTTATCCTTACATCCACTGCCTTACACCGGTCGGCCTCCGGATAAAGCATCATTGGATTTAGGTCCAATTCTTTTATTTCCGGGCAATCCCTGAGCAGTTGCGAAACCCGCATCATCATCTCAATAAGTTTATCCATATCAATGCCCTTTCGGCCCCGGATGCCCTCAAGAATCTTATAGCCCTTAACCGAGCGAATCATATCCAGCGTCTCAAGGTACGTCAACGGATTGATAGCGAATGCCACGTCCTTCATCACCTCAACGAAAATGCCGCCCAAGCCGAACATTATCAGATGGCCCAGGTTCTCGATGTAATTAGCGCCGATTATCACTTCCCTGCCGCCGGTCAGGTATTCCTGGATAAGGTACCTGGCGTTCTGGCTGGCAAATCGCCTCTTTATGCCGGCAACCTCATTAGCCAATTGTTCCTTGCTTGTAATATTGAGTATCACGGCTGATTGCTCGGTCTTGTGGATAATCTCAGGCGAGTCAATCTTGAGCGCCAGAGGGAATCCGGCATATCCGGCCGAGACCAAAATATCCTCGGGCTTATCCACTATGACAAACTTGGCCGCCGGTATTTTATAGTTATACAGCACGCCCAGCGCCTCGCCGAGCGATAAAAACTCTCTTCCTGACTTCCGCGCATTATCGATGATTGCCTTCGTGGCATCAAGGTTCACGTCTTTATATTCTGCTATCCTAATATCCTTACTCTCAGACAACCTCTTTCTATATTCGCCGTATCTGGTCAGGGCCACCAAGGCCTTGGCTGCGGTTTCGGCCAGGTCATAGGCCGGAATCCCGCTGGACCTGATTATCTCCAGCGTCTCAGCCCACTGCTTTTTATCAGTCATCGTATTAATAACCATCGGCTTTTGGGCCGTGGCCGCAATGCGTTTCATCTCCCGGGCTACGCCGGCGCAATCCACAAAGAAAGGCGTGACAAAATTAATAAGGATGGAATCGACATTCGGTTCTTTGAGCAACGCCTCGATGGCCACGGCAAACTCCTTCGGCCCGGCCGTGGCCAGGACATCCACCGGATTATTAACGCTGGCCTCAGGGAATAAATTTGCCTTAAGATGCTTTTTGGTATCCTCAGAAATATCGGCAATAGTAAGCCCGCCCTCAATGCACTCATCCGTGGCGATAATGGCCGGCCCGCCGGTATTGGTAATGATGCCGACCCGCGGCCCGAGCGGGATTGGCTGTAACGCAAAGGCAATGGCCGCCTGGCAGATGTCCTCCTGATTAGTAAAACTGATAATACCGCACTTCTTGAATACGGCTTCGATGGCCGTATCCGCCTTCATCAAACTGCCGGTATGGGAAGCCACGGCCCGTGCTCCCATAGCCGTCCGGCCGGTCTTCATACCGAGTATCGGCTTGTGCAACGTTATCTTACTGGCCACCCGGATAAACTCCTGCGGATTTGCCAAACTTTCTATGTGAAGAATGATTACACGTGTCTTGGAATCCTGTCCCCAGTATTCCATAATCTCAGGGATAGAGATATCAGCCGCATTACCATTGGAGGCATACATCCTGACTCCGACATCAAGTTGCGCCAGACGCTGGTTAATCACCTCGCCTACCCCGCCGCTCTGGGCAAGAATGGAGATGAATCCCGGCTTGATACGGGTAAATGTAAAGTTGGCATAAACCGGATTTACCTCTTCGGTGTTCATCACGCCCTGGCAATTCGGACCAAAGATACGGACATTATACTTCTTGCCAATTTCCTTAATCTGCTTCTCTAATTCTATGCCATCGCCTCCGATTTCCTTGAATCCGGCTGTATTAATAATCACCGCCTTAACGCCTTTTTTGCCGCACTCTTCAAGCATCTGTGGCACCATCGTATTCTTGACCACGATATGCGCCAGGTCAACCTCACCCGGAATAGCCATAATGGACGGATAGGCCTTTAAACCATTTATCTCCGGGTCTTTGGGATTGACCGGATAAATCGGGCCTTTGAAGCCGATGTCTTTCAGGTTCTGGGTAATCCGGTAACCGATAGTCAATGGCCGGTTTGACGCGCCGATAATGGCAATAGATTTAGGTAAAAATAATGAATCTAACATAACAACCCTTCTATTTTTTAAGCGTTTCTATAAATCTCTCATAAGAACGGTCATAGGTCTTTTCTACATCATTGGGAAAGAAGCAGGCGGGCAGTTCGTTATTCCGCCTGTGATACTGCAGGCACTCACAGCAATTGCCTTTCCGGTCACAAGACGTATAGGTGCAATTACAGTGCGCGAGATTGGCTTTACTATTTAGACATTCTTTCTTCATAATTTATTCTTACTGGCTAAAAGCCGTCAGGGCCGCGCCCAAGGCGCCGGTAAACTGGGCTATGGGCGGTATCAGCACATCCTTCTGGGCATAGTTCTTAAGCAAGTCCACAATCACATCATTATAGGCAACCACACCGCCGGTAATGGCCACCTGACCCTGTAACGGGTCCATCTCGATAATCCGTTTCACCACCGAACTATAGACGCCACGGACAATATCCTCTTTCTTCTTGCCCTCGCGAATACGCGAGAGAATCTCGGTGGCGGTAAAGACCGTGCAATAGCTGCCCAGTTCCACCGGATTATCAGAGCGCTTGGCCAGAGAGTTAAGTTCGGACAGCGGAATATCCATCTTATAGGCAATCTCTTCCAGGAATGCGCCGGTGCCGGCCGCGCACTTGCGGTTCATCTTGAAGTTAACCATATGGCCGTTGTTATCCAAGTGAATCACTTTGTTATCCTGGGCTCCAATGTCAATAATGGTCAGCGCCTTGGGAAAATAATAATACACACCCTTGGAATGGGCGGAAATCTCGGTGATGGTGCCCTGGACAAACGGCAGATTGGCCCGGCCGAATCCGGTGGAGAATATTCGCGCAATATTAAGCGACTGGCGGGCCTCGTCAAGAGCGCCCTTTGCTGAATTGACAATATCCACACCGGTTTTACGTGATGCCTTGGCTATAACCTCTTTCTTGTCATTAATAATAACCACCTTGACAGCCGAGGCGCCCACATCTATTCCGGCAAAAGATTGTGACATAACAATATGATAACAAAAACTCATTAAATGTTCAAGAAAGTGATAATGAGCCATTGCTAGTTTGCCGATAATATCATAATGATTCCACTACACCTATACGAGATAATCAAAGCCGTAAAAGGCAAAATTATAAACTATAAACCGCTTTTAATAAGCCGTATCTCTACGGATAGCCGGGCCATCAAAAAAGGCGGCTTATTTATTGCGCTCAAGGGCGAGCACTTTGATGGCCATAACTTCATCAATAAGGCCATCAGCCAGGGCGCCGCAGCCATTATCCTTTCACGTACCCCAAAAGACATAAAAGGCACCAAAATCCCCCTGCTCAAGGTCAAGAATACCCTCCGTGCATTAGGCGACATTGCCAGATACTACCGCAAACAGTTATCCATCCCGGTCATTGCCATCGGCGGCAGCAACGGCAAGACC
>DMES01000037.1:0-69058 GCA_003450815.1 Elusimicrobiota bacterium
CCAGTTTTTCCCGACCACCGCACCTATTGTCTGCTTTATTTTACTATTTTCAATTAGCTATCCGGATTGTTATCGCCCCACGGCGGGTCTTTGCTTAGTACTTTTGTTATCCATGGCATACCGGCAAAATGTTCCGGCTGATGGCCGGTTTCAAGATAGATGGTTTTAAAGCCGCGTGCATGAATGGTTTTCGCTATATCTTCGCCTTTTATCCCTTCGCCAAGTTCGGAATCTATGTAAATTGGCGTATCTTTGGGAAAAGTCTCCAGGCTTGACAAAAAATCAGCCGGGGCTTTAAAAGCTTTTAGTATTATACCATTGGTCCTGGCTGCCATTTTCCAGGTCATGTGCACCAAAGCGTCGTCATCCAGTAGAACTTCCACGCCTGAAGCAGGCGTGGAACCAATAGCTTGTTTTGCCGTTTCTTCCCGCTCCCCTATACGCTCGCCCCTATTCTCTGCTGTTACCGGGACCAATCCGGCCAGACCCTTGGGAATCATCCGCATTTGAAGGCGTTGGCATCCCTCTATTATCCGCTTCTCTTCGTAGCGGCTGGTGACCAATATAACTTTTCCGCCAAGGCCAAGCTCTTCGGCCAGGCTTAATCCCGTCTCTTTATGGCCCAATAATTCATAGTCAAAAAGATAAACGGCGCTTTCAATTTTTTCGGGATTGTCTTTAACCCAAACGCGCAATTTATCGGGTTCGGAAAAATGATAAACCTCAATGCCGTGTTCTTTAACCCTTGCAGATTCAAAGCGTCCGCGCCAGACCTGATGTATACTTTCATCATCATCCAAAACCACAACAGTTTTGCCGGCAGACAATTCAAGTTTTGAGACGAACCATGCGGGAGGCTCGGCCGCGGGCAATTTTACGGTTACAGTCGTTCCCTTTCCCAATTCCGAAGTAATTACCAGACCGCCGCCCCAGCTTTCAGCCGTGGTTCTGGCATGAAACAGCCCCAGGCCGGAACCGCCGGCTTTGCCGTGCGTTTCGCCCCTCTGCCCAAGCTTCGCCAGTATTTCAGGCGGTATGCCTTTGCCGCTGTCTTTTACTTCAATTAACACTTTACCGTCTGCTGCCGACAATAAAACCTTCACGTTTCCTTTGTGCCCCTCTGGCTTGTTACCTGTGACTTGTGTCCTGTGACTATCCAATGCTTCAACGGCATTGTTGACTAAATTGGACACCAGCCGCTTAAATTCCACCGGCTGAATTTTTGCGAACAGACCGTAGGAAGCGGCGGTTAACTCAAAATCAATATTGATTCCGGGCTTTGATTCAAATTGCAGGCGCTTTTCCGTAACAACGGGGTCAACAAGACTTGAAAGCAGGCAGACTTCCAGCGACTCGGCAACGGCCGCTCCGACACCGGCGGCGTTATCCATGGCGGGAGCGGTTTTAGCCTGCTGCCTGTTTTTCTCAAGCAGATTATTGGCTATATCGCGTATTCGGTTGACCGCGTGCCGCAAGATAATACGCTGTTCTTCCGGCATCTGTGCCGCATTCTTAAGCGCCGCATCCAGCGCCGTCAAAGGCGACCTTATATCATGCGCCACCTGCGCCGCCAGGTTTGAAGTGGCATTTGCAACAGCCAGTTCGCTTTCAAGGTGGGAGGCGCGCTGAAGCACTTCGGCCAACCGGCTTATTAATACGGCAAAAGGAGTGTTCCGCAGGCTTTGCGGCAGTGATTCTATATTGCGCTGTATAGCGTCCTGAATTTTACCATGTTCACCGGCATCCGCCAGGGCATTAGTCTCGGCCACGCAACGCTCTATACTGAAAATGGTTTTTATGGCCCCGATGTTGGACAAAAAAAGCAGGCCTAAAAAGAATATCACCACGGTTATAAACAAAATATAATTCTGCTTGAAAATAGCGTAGTTTACATCCACTAGGTCTACTACGTATTCAAGTTTTCCAATTTCTACCCCGTTAGCGATAAGTGGTATATTACGAGTTAGTTGTGCGTATGGACGATTATATAAGTTCCCCACTATCTCATTTTTAAATATCCATTTGCCACCGTTAAACTTGACTGGTTGGAAGATAATGCGTTTTATATTGTTGTTTTTGATTCGCCACATTATTTTTTGAGTTTCAAGAACATCACCGTCCAGAAAAGCCTTTTCGAAATAAGCGGCGTTCTGATGCATACTAGCCAACAGATTGTTGTTCGCCATGCATACTACGGAAACAACTGAAAAAATTTGCCAGAATGCCACAAATATCGCCAACGCGGCGGTGTAATATGTCCAATTATAAGAAAATGCTCGTCCCAAAATTTTCACCATCTCAAATCCCCCACATCTGGATATTCAATAAAATTTTTCCCAACTGTTAAGTTCTTAATCTCCGTTGGATAATAAAAGCTGCGCGTCTCTTGGTAAAGCGGCAAAACTGCGGCCTCGCTAGATAATCCTTCCGCAATTTTTACTGCGATGTTAGTTTTTTCATGGTCATCTTCTTCTTTAATCATTGAATTGCGTAAAGAGTTTAAGTGGGGCAAGTCAAAATCCAAAAGCCCGTCCTTTTTTAGAAAATCTTTAAAGAAAACGTCGTACTCCGGCTGTACGAGACTGTTCCCTATCATCACAAGATTGTAGGGATGAGGTCGTTTAAATAATGTTTTAACCAAATCGTATGCGGAGTAGTTTTTAATTTTCATGATTATGCCGGTGGTTTTGTGAAAGTCTGTGGCAAATGTCTCAAGTTGCCTCTGATTATCACTTCTCCAATTAGCAAAAATAAGAGTAGTCCCTTCCATCTGGTGCGGCTTACTACATAATTGCATTGGCCTACCAGCTTGTCCACCAGGAACGCCAACAGGCAAGATGGTCGCAATATCATAAAAACCTTTGGTTTTAGGAAAGAATGCCTGCCTTAGTTTTACGATATCAACACAGTTATACACAATTTTACGCAGCTTTATGTTTGGAGAATTTATTACAAGACTAACAGATTTTAGCGAAATATTCTCAAAAGATAAAAACTGTTTAGAAACATTCTCTGGTATCTCGCTCTCAGGAATCCTGTTGAAATCCTTTAGATCTATTTTTTGTGGATTCAAATCAGAAATGCCGCCATACTCATATACTGTTATTGTGTTATATCCTTTACCACAATATTTCTTTCGTTTGAGAACAATCTTTTCTTTCGAAATGTCCGCTACATAAAAAGCTCCCAGCCCCGCTTCAATATTTCCATTTTCCCGAATAGTGGGCGCATTAGTATATTTGGTCAAAAATTCCAGGTACCCTTTTCTGCTTTTTTTAAAATCAACAACAACGCATCCTCCGGTTTGTGACACTGCAAAATCGGGCGAATATCTCCGCGTAATAAAAGCGATATGGGTTTTAAGGTATTCAGTGGAAAATGCGTATTGCGTATTAAACCGCTGTGATGTATCAGGGCAAAAAGTATATATGGATGAGTCAACACTACGCCGCCAGTTTTTGAGTATCCTAGAGGAATAGTTTTCGCCGTCATCCCGTCTCAGTATGGGTTCATGGGTCTGCTTTAGGATATAGAAAACGGCGTCCTCTCCGGCAAGCTCGGCAAAAATTCTTTCAGGTAATCCTGAAAAATAAACTCCCCAAAAATAATCTTTCGGTTTTGAACAACCAAAAACCAAAAAAGCACATAAGACAAACATAAGCAGTGGAATAATTTTGCTACATTGGAACAGGTTGGATCGCGATTTTGTCATAACAATCATGCACACATCAAAGCAAAATTCAGGCAATCAATCCTTAATATTGGACTGCGCCCTTCTCCCTGAACAGTATCTCTGCAAGTTTAGGATGGCTTGACAGGTTTTTCATACACCCTCAAATTGCCGCTCAAACTCATCAGGGGGCATATAGCCCAGTGATGAATGTAACCGCTTCTTGTTGTAAAGCTCTTCTATGAAGTAAGGAAGTCGGTTTAACACGTCTTCGTAAGTTTCGTAGCCTCCCAGATACACCTCCTCGTATTTCAATGTCTTCATAAAACTCTCGGCGGCGGCATTATCGTACGGGTTCCCGCTCCTGGACATGCTGGGCCGCAACTTGTTATCTTCCAGCAGCTTTACATAGTCGTCGCACGCATACTGTACGCCCCGGTCCGAATGATGAAGGCAGCCTGCCGGCGGTTTACGCTCTCTTAAAGCCTGCTGCAACGCTCCCAGCGTCAACCGGCGGTCTATCTGCCGCGATATGGACCATCCGATGACTTTGCGTGAATACAGATCCAGAATGGCCGCCAGGTACACAAAGCCCGTAAGGATGCGGATATACGTGATATCCGCCACCCAAACCTGGTTCGGCCCGCTGATGGCCAATATCCCAGCCAGCAGGTTCGGATAACACCGCCAAGGATGATCCGAATCAGTGGTCCTGATAAACGCCCGCGGACGTATCGGAAAAAGACCGTAGTCTTTCATTATCCGCCGCAGCCGCTTGGCATTTACCCGCTTGCCGCCACGCAATAACGCATTGTATATGCGCCGGTATCCGTAAGCCGGAAATTCCACGTGGATAGCGTCTATCTCACCTTTGATCTCCGTGTCGGATATCTGTCGGCTTAGGCTCGGCTTATAATAATAAGCCCCGAGCTTCAGGCCGATCATTTCGCATCCTTGCGCGATTGTTCCCAGTTTAGCCCGGTTATCACGGAGGAATTGGCGCTTCTCAGTCGTCTTGCGTAGCCCGCCGTTTTTTTTAGAACACCAACCTGCATGTACAGCTCGCCGATCTGCTCTTTAAGCGCCCGATTCTCTTTCTCAAGGGCCTTCTCTCGCGTGGAAGGCCGATCAATCAGCGCGCCGTCGCGCGCTTTGTCGCGCCAGACTTGGATCAGGCTTGGGGCCAATTCGTAGCGCCTGGCCGCCTCGGCCAAACCGCATACGCCGGTTTCCACTTCCCGGACGACCTGCTTCTTGAATTCAACTGAAAATATCCGCTTCTTCTTTCCCATGGCTGGTTCCTCGCTTATTTCTCATTATATCACGGCACTTTGAGAAACCAGTCAAAACCATACCTAATCTAGCCTTGAAATCTGTTCAGTTTTAGGGGCGCACTCCATATCATACCTTCACCCCTTGTTAAAGACTTGGGTGAGCTGGTTTTGAGGGAGTTTTTGCAAAAAAAAGATTCTTTACGCGCCCGGCCCCGATATAAAATCCGGTATGCCTGCCAAGGCTGTCGCCTATAAACCTCAGGGTGATCCATATGCCTGTAAACAAATCTTCGCACACAAGCCGAAGCAGTTCTTTTACATTGCCCTGCCTGATTAATTGTAGTTTTCCGTCTTCTAACGTAACTTTATACACCGTGTCCAGTTCATCGCAATAATATTCACCAGCAAAGGCTTTTAGTTTTTCTAGATTAATCGTTACCGGATCCATTTTGTGATAAACATCAGGTCTCCCACCGTCTTTTCTTGCTACCAACTGGAAAGGTTTTTTTGGTTTGCTTCTTTCGAATTTAATATCAAAAGAGTTCGCAGTCGCTACAAAGTGATTTAAACTGACCGAGTCTAATGGGTAACATGTCCCGGAAATGCCTAAAATCATTTTTCCATCTTTGACTAAGATTTCCGCAACGCCGCCGTTTTTTGAATTAACATAAAATCCGGACTTGTTCTCCATTGCAGGTAGCGATATAAGCGTTTTTCTGGTATGTGTCGAATGAGGCTTGTTCGTTTTTTCTGCAAAATCACCAGCCAGGCAAAGGTCAACTATTTGTTTCGCAATCTGTGTCGGGTGTGTATTGCCTAAATTTGACAAACAAATAACAGAGAATTTTCTTTGAGGTAATCGAAGCATTTCTGCCCTGTATCCAGCCCAGCTTCCTCCATGGCTGATCATCTTTATGCCTCTGTAAGAGGTAACGAATAAACCGAAAGCATAATCTAACGGGGCCCCATTGTTGAGCCTTCCCGGAGTGGTAATCTCTTTAATCAAATTCTGACCACCTCCGCCGAGTTTGTTATGATAAAAATTCTGATCCCAAAGGAAAAGATCTTCTGTTGTGGTATTTACTCCGCCATCACCCACAACATCAAAAATAGACATATCAATTTTAAAACCTTGGTTTCCTGATGAATAGCCTGTGGCTTTGTTTTTTACAATCATGGAGAAGTCATCATGGAAGTGGGTGTTTTTCATTCCAAGCGGCGAAAAGATATTCTCTTCAGCAAAATCACGTAGTGATTGTCCGGAAACCCGTTTTACGATCTCACCCAGCAAAAGGTAGCCGGAATTGCTATATAAAAATTCTTTGCCAGGTTTAAAATTAAGTGCTTTTTGTCTTGAGATAAGCCCAATTATTTCCTCATCAGGATATTCATTCTCAAGACGCATCCCGGTCAGTTCCATAAGTGTCAAATAATCACGGATACCGCTTATATGATGAATTAAGTGACGAATGGTGATAGTGTCTTGATATCTTGACATTTCCGGAATATGTCTTTGAATGTCATCCTCCAAGGAGAGCTTGCCTTCACTTGCAAGAACAGCAACACAAAATGCAACAAATTGCTTGGAAGTTGACCCAATGTCAAATACGGATGTAGTTGAGATTGGGATGTTATGTTCTAAACTGGCCATGCCATACCCGCGCTTAAATATTATTTTTCCGTTCTTAACGATTGCCAAAGAAAATCCGGGAGAATCCGGTTTATTCCATTCAACGAATAGCTGGTCGATTTTATTAACGGGAATTGTTTTCATATAAAAATGACTCTCTCTTGCTGTTTTAAAAAATCTTAAATTGCGATATTGGTTTTAACCTTTTTAGAAGCTTCTACTTTAAAATATTGGACATCTTAAGTGGAATTTTCGCTTTTAAGTATCCTGGGTATAACGTGTGAACAGAGCACACATGGATCTGAGTCCGCCGGAGACAAGTTTTTTTTAGGCAAACCAGACATCTGCAGGAGTCTGCCAAATGAAAACCTAGAAATTAATTTATAAAACCGACTACGCCGATGTATTTCTACGGTGGGGTGTACATAGTTTCTATTGTCAGACGCAGAAGCAAGAAAAGCACAGCAGGTGGTAAAGCCAAAGCCGCAATTATATACAAGTTTACCGAGATTTGGGCAGGTTTTTTTAAAAACATTACCATCAACTCGTTTATACCTGTACTCTATAGCATTCTTCTTTGCATTCCCTATTGATAAGACTTTCTGAATAGTAATAGGTACTCCAGGCAATTTAATACTGTTTAAAAAAACAAGATCCAATGGGGATTCTATCGCACAAACAATACTGAAAGATAGATTTAATTTAGCGCATGCTTCAAAAAGGTTGTAAATATGCGTAACGGGGGCAAATTTCGCATGAAATTTATCATAAGACATCTGTACACTATGTAGCACACTAAAAGACCTGAGAGTTTTTTCCGCGGAGGCGGGGCTTATGGCAAAATGACCATTGGTAACTATACGGGTTCTTATTTTATTGGGATCATCGATTGCCGAAAGAATTTTGGTTATTTCTTTAATATACAGTGTGGGCTCACCTCCCGTGAAGATAAGGGAGCGTGGATGATACTTATTAATTGTTTCAATTTGTAGGGAAACTTCCCTACTGGAAATCTTTTTGCGTCCTAAATTTCGATCTACAATGCAATGCCGGCACTGAAAATTACATCTAGTGCCGACAGTGATTCCAAGCTCCAAATTGCCCGCACCACTCATTCCCGTTTGGTGTTTTCTGTGGGTAGGCGGGTAGATGGATCAGAGCACTGGATATTGCCATCTGAGTGATTCGCTCTCAGTATATAAAAAGCTGTTTTCTGTCCGGTAGACAGCTTTTGAACATACTGGATAGCGCTACTCATCGGGAAAAGGCCAATCGAAACCAAAAATGCCGCTATCACCTTATCGTTAATTTTCATTTTATCCTCCCCTCTAATACTTATTTTACCATTATTGCCGCCGCTGCTCAAAAAAAGGGAAAGCAAATTTATTCGCTTTCCCTGGGTGCACCGGATTATGGTCCGGTCGTGATACTCTGGCGCCAATCCGCCAAATTACAAGGATAACTGCAAGTATAGGTTAGCCGCCGGATTCTCATACTACAAGGGCCGGAAGTCCTATGTGCTTTTGGGCCCAGAAAAGCAATTCTGGGCTTTGCTTTTTACAATGTGCCCGTGGTTTATTTTTGAAGTAAGTCATATATGTGGAAGATATTCGTTGTTCCAGTAGGATAAGAGTTATTTGCCTTGTTTGTTTATTCTTTCCAGTATCCACACATGTGCCCGGTGGCCCAAATAGGCGCCTACGGCAAAAGTCATTGGGGGTAAGACAATCTGGAATATTTTAGGAAGGCATACATAGTTATGCGCACCTAAAATAATTGGCAGAATTATCCCAGCTAGGGCGCCGATGAAAGCGCCATGTTCATGTTTAAGTTTCATTTTACTCTCCTTAGCTTTTTTGATCCGCAGTCAAAAGTATAAATGAGGTTTAATTAACCACCTATGGGTGGTTCACAATTCCAGTTAGAGCAATAACGTTCAGGAATACAAGATGGTATAATCGTAGCTACTGCCTTGCATATCATATAGGTGGCAGTGCATTCCGGCATAGTCCAGACTCCGCCAACCCATGACCCAGCTGCGCAAAGCCCGCCCACTTGCTCGCAAACATCCTTGTATACAGTGACATCATGACATACATCACGATAACTGTATTCTGAGCATGTGCAAACTCCGGGTGATCTTGTGGGCAGCAAACAATTTTCAGGAAGCGTATGTGTCGAACCCTTTACAGCATACACAAAATCGTATTTTTGCTCCAAAGTTCCTTGGTCACGCAGGCATTCGAATCCGTCGCGAAGCTGGGGCGCAAGATTATTCGCATTTACATAAGCCATTGCGGAGCCAATAGCCTCATCCATTGCTATTAACATGCGCGGGCTGAAAACAGGTTCCGCTTCAACTGTTAAAACCGCCGCCGGCTTCGGTTTCTCACACGCTATATTATCATTTTGGCTGGAATCAGCGGTTTTTATTGCTTCCATGAAGTTTATGCCACCTAAAGCTTTGCCGTCAAAGTCTACTTTTATATCCTCGGCATGAACAACGCCAAGTCCCAAACCGGCCACCGCCGCAACCGCCAGTATTAGTCTTTTCATCTTTTTTCTCCGGTCTTTTTGAATTACCGGTGAAGTTTTTCTCGCCGGTTTTGCTTATGCCTCTCACGGAGCAATTTTTGTGCCAAAATCAGGCAGATAGCCTGATTTTGGGCGGTTTCATTGGGAAAATATGGAGTTGAGTATTTATCAGGAGTAAGGAAAGCGGGCAAAAACATTTTCATTTGAAAACATTTGTTTTCAAATGAAATGAAAAACCGCTTTAAGCAGAAATTAAAAAAGCATGCTGGCAGCGCTATTTTCCGCCGGTCAGCTATAAACACCGACTGAAGCATCTTGCATTTAAGCGTTTAATCAACGTCCCGCCTGCCACCACGAGAACCAATATTCGCGTATTTTGGGGCCATAAGGAATTAAATGCACCGACCCGGCTGGCCGCATCAGTTTAGGGATGGGGGACGCAGCTTTGTTTCTTGGTTATTTTGCCGTATCGCAGATTATTTCAAAGACTGACGAGAAAAATTCAAGGCACTCTGAAAAGTGCCCTGAATTTTTCCCTGGGAGTTAGACAAGGTTTTATCCTGAAAAACGGCGTTGTTAGCCGTTTTTCAGGATTTAGAATTTCTAATAAGCGCGCGTTGCGCGCGCTTATCTGCCTATCGCGGTTATAGCCATAACCGCGACATAACCTAACGCGTAAAAAGCAGGGATAAGACGGTCGTGCGTTTTATGCAGGCCCGGCAAGATGTCCGCCATGGCGATATAGAGGAAAGAGCCGCCGCTTATGCCTAGCAGAAGGGATTCGGTCCAAGGGGTTACGCTCAGGAAAAAGGGCTCCACTATCAGCGCCCCAAGCGGCGTGGCGAGTGCCAGCAGCAGGCTTAAATACATGGCCCGTTTGACGGTGCGGCCGGAATGCAGCAGAAGCGATACCAAGGCTATGCCGTCGGCGAGTTTGTGCAGAATAACGCCTAGCGAGATATTAAGGCCCGCGAGCGAACCCGTTTTAAAACCCACCGCGATGTTGAACCCGTCAAGCACCGAGTGCACTGTCATGGCAGCCAGCGCGAAGGCGCCAAGCGCGTGCTCATGCACTTCGCAATTTTCCATGTATTCGCCGGAGGAATTTATTACCGTGAAATTTTCAAGCGCGAAAAGAGTGAGCAGCGCCGCCAGGCAGCCGTAGGCCGCGGCCCCGGGGTTCAGGCGCCATGCTTCGGGGAAAATGTCAAGGAAAGCCGCCGACAGCAGAACTCCCGCCGAAAAAGCCAGCGTGCGCGAAAGCAGGCGCTTGTTCACGGCGCCGAAGCGGGCGGTCAGTCCCGCTCCAAGCATTGTGAAGGCTACGGCGATAAGGCTGAAGAGATAGATCATGCAAATTCCCCGGAGGGAATTTGACGCCTATACAGGTATTGAAGTATTGTTTGTCTCATCCTTACATAACTTCCGAAAATTGTGGTTGCAATTTTCGGACTAATTCTGCGCTTCGTAGAGCGCCTTGTAAACCCCGTTTTTAGCCAGCAGTTCTTCGTGATTGCCCGTTTCCGCCAGTTCACCCTGTCTTAACACGAAAATTTTATCCGCGTTCCTTACTGTGGACAAGCGGTGCGCCACCATTACCACTGTGCGGCCCTTTAAAATCCGCTCTATGGCCGCCTGCACCACCTGCTCGCTGGTTGTATCCAGGTTTGAAGTGGCCTCGTCCAAAAGCAGTATTTCCGGTTTTTTTATTATGGCTCGCGCTATGGCAAGGCGCTGGCGCTGGCCGCCTGAAAGCTTTACGCCGCGCTCGCCCAGGCGGGTGTCGTAACCCTGCGGCATGGCTTTTATGAAATTATGGACATCGGCCGCAGTGGCTGCCTCAATAACTTCATCCATTGTGGCGGCCGGCTTGCCTATGGTGATGTTTTTTAAAACTGTGTCGTCAAAGAGTATGGTGTCCTGCGTCACAAGGCCCATGTGGTCT
Organism: Elusimicrobiota bacterium; assembly: GCA_003450815.1. GTDB lineage: Bacteria > Elusimicrobiota > Elusimicrobia > Elusimicrobiales > UBA9959 > UBA9634. The sequence continues at coordinate 11,055 of DMES01000037.1, forward strand.
TTAAGCTCTTTGGTGTCTATCTCGCGCAACTCCCGCCCGTCTATTAAAACCCGGCCTGTGACAGGGTCAAAAAACCTGAGCAGCAGGTGGATAATGGTGGTTTTTCCGGAGCCAGAAGGCCCCACAAAGGCGGCCACCTGCCCCGGCTCAATCTGGAAGCTGAGGTTTTTAAGCACCTGTGTGTCGCGGGAGGGGTACTTGTAGCCCAGGCGGTCAAATTCTATGCGGCCCTGAACACATTCTAGCGGCTTCGGGTTGTTTACTATGGTTACTGTCGGTTTTTCTTCCAGGATCTGAAAGATGCGTTCCCAGGAAGCCAGGCCAAGCTGTAGTTTTGAGTTGAGGTTGGCTATGTTCTTAAGCGGCATGTAGGCGGTAAAGAAAGCCGCTATAAAGGAGAAGAAAGCGGCGGTAGTCATGGTGCCTTCAAAAATAGCGTGTCCCCCAAGGTAAATTACAACCATCATTATGATGCTGCCTATAAACTCCATAAGCGGGCCGGTAAGGGCGGCGGCGCGCAGGTAGCGCATGGTTTTTCCGAAGTAGTCGTCGTTTGAGCGGCGGAATTTGGCTATAGCCTCTTCTTCGTAGTTAAAGGCTTTTACCACTGTCATGCCCTGCAGGCTTTCCTGGAAGCGGTGGGAGATCTCGCCCACTATCACCTGGGATTCCATGCTGGATTTACGCATTTTTTTGCCCAGCACTTTCATCACTGTGGAGGCGACCGGTATGATTACAAGCGAGATAAGCGCGAAGCGCCAGTTTACATAGAAAAGGACGCCTATAAGCCCCATTACGGTAAGCGAGTCGCGTATGAGGTAAAGCGGCACAAACTGCACGGCGGACTGCACATTATTCAGGTCGTTTATAACCCGGCTCATCACATCGGAGGAGCGTTTGCGCCAGTAAAATTCTATGGACAGGCGGTGGATGTGGGTAAAAAGGTCGTCGCGTATCTGCTGGACCGCTTTCTGGCCTATCCAGCTCATCAGGTAGCCGTTTATGTATTCGGCCGCCATGCGCACTATGGCTAGTATGGGCAGGCCTATAAGCACCAGGCGCAGCATGTCCAGGTTCTTTTCTATGAACACGCCCTGTATTACCGGGCCCATCAGGTAAACCAGTCCGCCGCGCACGGTGGCAAGGGCTATCATGGAAAGCGCCGCGTGCGCAAATTTTTTCTTGTAAGGTTTTATGTATTCAAAAAGAGTTCTGGTCAGATAAGAGGTCTGGTTTTTGGCGGTTTGCGCGTCAGATTTGGTTTTTGTGTCGGGCATATCAAATATTTAAGCGTTATAACCAAGGTTCACGGTTTAGCGGTTCAAAGGTTGAAGGAGCATCAGGAAAAAATAACCGTGAACCCTGAACTGTGAACCCCTGAACCGTTGAACCAGACAACCTTAATTCAAATATGAAAGTATTTTTTCCGCAGCGCGCGCCGCCGCTCCCGGCGAACCGAGCATTGCCCTTAAGGAGGAGAATTCCGCCCGCTGAGCCGTCATTTTAGGGGGATTGTTGAAGAGGGCGAAGGCTTCCCGGGTCAGGAATTCAACCGTGGCCTTTTCCTGGATAAGCTCTTTTACCGCCGGTTTGTTCAGCAGGATGTTTACAAGCGAGATGTACGGTATCTTTATTACCCTGCGCGCCACTTCGTATGTGAGACGGGGCACTTTGTAGGCCACCACCATAGGTATGCCCAGCAGGGCGTTTTCAAGCGTGGCCGTGCCCGAACAGGTGAAGGCGAAATCCAGTGCGGCGCGTTCTTTGTAGCCGTATTCGCGCACTATCTCAATATCCTTCGACCAGTATTTTTCCGCCCGTTCAAGGAACGGCACCAGTTTTTCGTCCGGGAATTCCGGCACGGCAAACACTTTCGCTTTGGCGTTCGGGCAGCTTGCCTTTATTTTGTAGAATGCGTTCAGGAAAATGGGCAGATGCCGTGAAATTTCGGTCTTTCGTGAGCCGGGCAGTATGCCGATCTGCCAGGAATTATCCGCAGGCGGGAAAGTCTTTTCCACCGGCGGGGGCAACAGGTCTAAAAGCGGATGCCCCACGAAAGTGACATTGGCCCCGGCTTTTTTGTAGATGGTTTCTTCAAAAGGAAAGATGACAAAAAGCTCTTTTGTGAGCTTGGCAAGTTTGGCCGCCCTGCCCAGGCGGGAGGCCCACACCTGCGGGCTGATATAATAAAACGCGGGAATGTGCCGGTGGGCCGCAAGCCCCAGCATCTGGTGGTTGAAGCCGTAAAAATCGACGGCTATAACGCAGGCCGGGCGTTTTTCCTCAAGGTAGCGGCGCACCAGCTTCAGCAGTTTCAGCCAGAGGAAAAAATTCTTGAAGGGTTCGGAAAATCCCACGGCTCCCACCGAAACAAGGTTGTAAATAAAATGCGAGGACACCTCCTGCATGCGCATTCCGCCTATAGAGGTTATAGAAAGGTCGGGGTCTTTCTCTTTCAGCGCCCTTATCAGGTTCGCGGCGTGCAAATCTCCCGACGGGTCGCCGGCGACTATAAGAATATTTTTTGTTGTAGGAGCGATTTTAGACATAATTACCGGGGAAGATTACACAGATTAGGCTACGATTACACAGATTGCAATGAAAACCGCTTAATTTGATAATGTGTATCTCCAAAAGTCAACAAACAAACCCATCTTTAGATTATCAGCTTGAGATATCAGGTTGTTGCTTCAAGTCATATAATCTGTGTAATCGTCGTACTAAATCTGTGTAATCATATTACGACTTATCTATCCCCGCGTTTTTCAGGCCTTCTTCAACCACCACGCCTGCGGCATGGCCGATATCGGAAATGGAGCGGGCCAGCGACTGGCCGGGCTCATCCGTTTGTAAGCCGGAAACTTCAAAGCGCCGCATAACCTCGGTTATGCTAAGCGCCAGGCGCATGGCTTTAAGACCTTTTTCGCCGCTTGGCGCCGGGGTTTTAGAGGTCTTAATGCAGTCAATAAAGTGATAAAGCTCTTCTTTTATGGGCTCTTTTTTCTCTAGTTTCGGGAACAGTATCTCTATGTCCTTCATGGATTTTACCGCCGGGGTTTTCTTGTGATAAATTTTAAGGCGGGCGCTCACATAATCCACCGATAGATAGGCGTCCTGCTGGTAAATGCGCATGCGGCGGGAATTCTCCATGCTGACGCGGCTGGCGGTGATATCGGCCACGCAGCCGTTTTTGAATTTAATGCGCACATTTGAGATGTCTTCGTGATTGGATAGTATGCTCGCGCCGATAGCCTCAAAAGTCGCCACTTCGGAATCTATCATAGTAAGGATGATGTCCAGGTCATGTATCATCAGGTCCAGCGTTACGCCGGTGGCCGCCACGCGCGGGTCGTATGGTCCAAGGCGCTCTATGGTGACATAGCGCGGGTTTTTTACATGCTTAAGCGTTTCAACCACGGCTGGATTAAAGCGCTCGGAATGTCCCACCTGGAGCACCACATTGTTTTTTTCTGAGAGGGCCAGCAGGTTGCGAGCGCCTTCTTCCGAGTTGGCCAGCGGCTTTTCAATCAGCACATGCAGGCCGGCTTCCAAAGCTTTTATGCCTATTTCAGCATGGAATTCAGTGGGGGCGGCCAAAACCAGTGCGTCCACCTGGCCGAACATGTCAAGATAATCCTTATAGGCCACGCAGTTGTAGCGCCATGCCAGTGTCTGCGCACGCATGAGGTTGGGGTCGGAAACCCCTATCAGCTCAACTTCCGGCATTTTGGAGAGGGTGCGAGTATGGAAGCCGCCGAGTTTGCCGGCGCCGATCACGCCGAAACGCATTTTCTTTTCTTTTTCAGCCATATAGTGTCCTCTAAATCAGATAATAAACCACTGCCGGCCCGAGGCCGGTCTTGTATTATCATTCTACTAAATGTGCGGGCGATATGTGAGGGGGGAGCTGTGTAAAGCGGCACGATAGCTTAGAGCCCAATGGTGTCAGGCTTTTTGTCTCCAAAAGATACCATGACACCAGGTCCTACGCTTTAATTATGTAAAATACCAATATGCCGCGCAATCTGTACTTTTGCAAGAGGATATATGAATAACAATAACCTGCCGGATGGAATGGAAAAAGAAGAAAATTTTGCCGAGATGTTTGAGAATAACTCTATGGAAACGGACCGGTTGGAGCCGGGACAGAAGATCGAGGCCCCTATAGTAAAAATAACCGCCGAATGGGCGCTCCTTCAGGTGGGGGGCAAGGGCGAGGGTTACCTGGACAGGAAAGAATTGCAGGATGAAAACGGCAGCCTGACCGTAAAAGAGGGCGACAAAATCCGCGCTTACTTCATGTTTTCAGAGGACGGCGAAATGCGCTTCACCACAAAAATAGGGTCGGGTCCGGCTGCCTATGTGCAGCTTGAAGACGCCTGGAAGAACGGCATTCCCGTGGAAGGAACGGTATCAAAAGAAATGAAAGGCGGCTTTGAAATTACCATCAGCGGCGGAGCGCGCGCTTTCTGCCCCTTCTCGCAGATGGGCCTGCGGCGTGAGGAGAACAAGGAAAGTTACCTGAGCAGGGTTATGATATTTGAGATCATAGAGTGCGGCGAGCGCAACATTGTGCTTTCCCGCAAAGGCATACTGGGGCGTGAGAGACAGGCAAAAACGGCGGTTCTTAAAGAAACCCTGAAAGAGGGTGTTAGAATAAAAGGCATTGTGACTTCCATACAAAAATTCGGCGCTTTTATTGATATAGGCGGCGTGGAAGGCCTGCTGCCGGTTTCAGAGATAGCTTGGAACCGGACGGAAAACGTGAGCGACATCCTTTCAGTCGGCCAGAAGGTGGAAGTTATAATTAAAAGCCTGGACTGGGCGAATGAGAAAATGTCCTTCAGTCTCAAAGACACACTGCCCGACCCCTGGGATCTGGCTGTGCAGAACTGGCCACCGGGTTCATATCACACGGGCACCGTTTCACGGCTTGCCCCTTTCGGCGCTTTTGTCACCCTGGGGGAAGGCGTGGACGGACTTATACATATCTCCCGCCTGGGCGGAGAGCGGCGGATACAGCACCCGGATGAAGTATTGAAGGCGGGGGAGTCCATTGAGGTGTGCGTGGAATCGGTGGACAGGGAAAACAAGAAAATTTCGCTGGTTCCCGCCGATGTCCGCCGCGAAGAGGCGGAAACAGCGGCCACTTTGAAACAATATCAGCAACAGGATCTCTCGGAGCAGCCGATAATGAGTTCTTTCGGGGATTTGATTGAGCAGCAGTTGCAAAAAAAAGCGAAGACGCCAAGGCAGTAAAAAAGCTAGAGTTGTAAAGGAACTCCTTAATACTATCCCCTCTACCCTATCCCCTAACCCCTGCACTTAATAGTTCTTCGGCTTCGGCGGTCAGCGCGTTCAGGATATTTTCAAGCTCAACAGCTTTGGCCGCCACGTCGTCGGTTTCCGTTATGATAAACGGAGCGCCGTAAACAGCCTGGATGCGGCCGAAGGGGAGAGGGAACTGATAGCGGTCCCAGCTGGGCAGGATCTTTTTTCTTGAAAGGGCGCACGCGGCCGGTATTATAGGCACTCCGGCTTTCCGGGCCAGGTATACCGCGCCTGGCTGCACCTTAAAAACGGGCCCGCGCGGGCCGTCGGGCGTGATGGCTATTGAGCTGCCGCCGCGCGCGGCTTTTATCAGGCCGCGCAGCGAAATGAAGCCGCCCGAAGTGGTGGAGCCGCGCACAAAAGTAAATCCAAAGAGCTTTAATATGCGGGCCATATATTCGCCGTCTTTGCTCTTGCTGATCAGGCCGCAGGTGCCGCGGTTCCTGTGCAGATAGATCATCAATACTTCCTGGCGGTGCCAGAGGGCGTAAATTACCGCGCCGGGATGGTCTTTTACGCCTTTAATTGAAATTTTAGAGGTAAGGGCTGTCAGTTGTATGTAAAACCAGGCAAGCCATGAAAGCAGGGTGTGGGCGGGGGAGTGTTTGTAAAAAAGTTCGTTCATTATTGAAGAAGATTACACAGATTACTGAAGAAGATTACACGGATTAAACTACGATTAAACAGATTTCGAAAAGTTCCTGTGATAGCAGGAACGGATTATAATGAAAACCGTTTAATTTGACAGCTTTTGTTCCCGAAATTAACAAGCAACCCTATCTTTAAATCAGCGGCTTTAAGATACGAAATAATTTGGTGTTTAAAAACCTCTGGGATAAACCCCGTAACAGCCTTAAGTTCAACAATAATCTCCCCTTCAACTACAAGGTCCAATAAAAAATTCCCCGCTTTTTGACCGCCAAAATTCACGCTAAAACTTTTTTCATTCTGATATTTGAGCCCATTATCTTCAAGCGCAATCTGAAGAGCTTTATGATATATCTTTTCGGTAAAACCGGGTCCGAGCGCCGCATGAACCTTGAAGCAACAACCTATAATCCTACCTGTCAGATCATTGTTAGGAGCCATACAATCTGTGTAATCGTCGTGCTAAATCTGTGTAATCAATCTGCCTCAAAAGACTGTTCGCTTGCGGCGCCGAAAACGGTTATACCTGTCTCTTTGGCGGCGGCCAGAAAGTCTTCCATGCCGAGTATCAGTGTTTTTCCGGCTTCAAGCACCAGAGTGTCCGCGCCGGCGGCTTTCATGTTATGCAGCGTGGGCGCGCCGGCAACCGGCAGGTCGAAGCGCATATCCTGGTCCGGGCGGGCCACTTTCACCACCATCATGGCCTGGCCTTTGTGCCCCTGATTACGCAGACGGAGAAGAATTTCCCCCGCCCGTTTTATGCAGGCGTCCGTGCCTTCCTGGGCTTCTGCCGCCACCACAATGTGGTCGCGCAGAACCACGGTGAGGCCTATATCCAGGGCGGCAAGGGTCTTTGCGGCTTTCCAGCCGAACGCGGCGCATTTAAGGCTGTCTGCGGAAAGTTTTTTGCCGGCCAGCAGGCCAGGTTTCATAAGCAGGTGTTCGAGCATTGTGGCGGAGTTTACAAGCTGTATGCCGTCGGAGGCCAGCTCTTCCGCTATTGCGCCAAGGATGGCGTTGGCTTTCTTATCTTTGAGTTTGAAAAGCAGCTTGGCGGCGCGCACATCGGGCAGGAGGCCTCCGAAAATAGACAGATGCGGGACCGAGCCCGCCATAAGAATTTTTTTTACGCCGTGGTTTTTCAGGAATTCAATGGGTCCGCTTACCTGGCCCAGCCGGAAATAGGCGGTTTCCTCAGCATAATTTTCTATCTCTTTCGGTGTAATGCCCTTAAGGCCGATGACAAATAACTTGCGCCCGGCTTTTTTAGCCTCGGCAGCGAACAGCAGGGGAAAAGAGCCTCCGCCGGATATCAGTCCTATTTTGTCGTCAGTCATTTGAGGTTTCGGTCAGTTCTTTTAAATTCCGGCGCGGCCGCGCTATGCCGCGTTTCGAACCTTCGCAGAAATCAAGTATAAGCGCGGCTTCAGGCGGAAGTTTTTCTCCGCGCAGCCGGGCTAAGGCGTCTTTGAGCGGCAGGCCTTCAAAAAACAGCGTTTTAAAAACATGCTTTATAATTTTTATGTTTTCGCGGGAGATGCCGTTGCGCCTCATTCCGACAAGATTCAAGCCCACGGGTTTGGCCCGGTCGCCCTGGGCGATAACGTAGGGGATTATGTCCTGGTTGGCCATGGCTCCGCCGGAGAGCATGGCGAAATTGCCTATGCGGGTGAACTGATGTATGCCTACAAGTCCCGAGAGCAGGGCGCGGTCGCCTATATGCACATGCCCGGCGGCTGCGGCGGAATTCACCATTATTATGTTGTTTCCCAGTCGGCAGTCGTGGCCTATGTGGGAATTTGCCATTAGCATGCAGCCCGATCCCATAGAGGTGAGATTTGTGGCATGCGAGCCGCGGTGCAGTGAAACACCCTCACGGATTATATTTGAGTCGCCCATGGTGAAGCGGGTGTGCTCGCCGTGGTAAGAGTAGTCCTGAGGGGGCATTCCTATGTAGGCCGCGCCGGTAAACTGGTTGTTTTTGCCGATGGTGGAAAATTCTATTATGCAGTGCGGGCCCACATAGGTGCCGGAGCCTATCTGGGTGTCTTCGCCAATTACGGTAAAGGGCCCTATTTCCACATTGTTGTCTATCAGAGCTTTGGGGTGTATAACCGCTGTGGTGTGTATTTTGGTAGCCATGCCATCCTCATTCAAAATTCAAGATTTCGGATTCAAGATTCTCTAAGCCAGCGCGAAGGTCAGATCCGCCTCGGCCGCGAGTTCGTTTTCAACAAAGGCCCGGCCTCGCGCCTTGCCGACCTTTCCTTTTAACCGCAGTATTTCCACATAAAATTTAAGCACTTCCCCCGGTATCACCTGCCTGCGGAATTTGGCCGATCTTATGCCCGCAAGGTATGCAAAACGGTTCTTTGTTTCCGGCAGGTGCATCATCATGGCGGCTCCGGTCTGGGCTATGCCCTCAATAATCAATACTCCCGGCATTATGGGTTTTTGCGGGAAATGGCCATGGAAATAAAGTTCGTTGGCGGTAACGCATTTTATGCCCACGCAGCTTTTGTTTTCTTCTATAATTTCCACCCTGTCCACCAGCAGAAAGGGATAGCGGTGCGGTATTATTTTTAAAATTTCCTCGCAGAGAATAATTCTGACTGGTTTGTGTACCGGCGGCTTGGTTTCGTTCATAGTCGGATTCCTGATCCCAGATTCAATATTTAAGATTTAGAATAATTTTCAATCGTTTCTCCTGATAATAGTTTAGCAAAATTAATATTACCCGCGTGTCCTGGGCGTTCGGCTTCAATGATAAGGTCTTCGAAAAACAGGCCTGTCAGCGCCAAATCTCCGATAAGGTCCAGCAGTTTGTGCCGGGCGAATTCGTCGGCGAAGCGCAGACCGTTCTTTGCCAGGATCTCTGTTTCGTCTATTAATACGGCATTTTCAAGCGAACCGCCTTTTGCGAGTCCCGCCGCTTTCAGGGCTTTTAGTTCATGGCTGAAGGCAAAGGTTCGCGCCGGTGCTATTTCCCTGAGGTATGCTTCTGGTGAAAGGCTAAACTCCACCGCCTGCCTGCCCACCAGCGGGTGCGGGTAGTCATAAACCAGCCTGAAGACCGCTTCGGAAGCTGCGGGCGCCGCGCGGTACCTGGTTTCGCCTTTTGAAAATTCCACCGGTTTGGTAAGGCGCCCGGCAGAGCGCTCAGAGCCGGGTTTTTCCGTGAGGCCGGCTTCCAGCAGGGCTTCGGCGAACGGCAGGGCCGAGCCGTCCATAGCCGGCGGCTCCTCTCCCGAGATCTCAATATCCAGATCATCCACGCCAAGCCCGGCGGCCGCCGAAAGCAAATGCTCAATGGTGTAGAGAGTGTTTTTACCGTCGCCTATATTGGTGCCGCGCGCTGTGCCGCATACATTTTCAGTCAGAGCCGGCATGGGGCCGTGGAAAAGGGGACTTATAAAGCGTATGCCTGATGAGCCGGGGGCGGGCAGAAAGGTGACCCGTGAAGGAGTTCCCCTGTGCAGGCCTATCCCTTCAAGAGCTATCGATTTTTTTATTGTTTTCCGGAACATATTTGAAGAAGATTGCACAGATTAAACCAGGATTACACGGATTTTTGTAGTCGCAAAGCTTGCTTTGCCTCTTCGGCGGTGACGGGCAGTGTCGTCGGCCTGTTCCGCCTATGTTTCTGTCCGTGAGTGATCTGTTAATCTGTGTAATCGCGGTCTAATCTGTGTAATCACTCAATCACTAAATTCCCAGATGCTTTTTTATTTTGCGGATGGTGGTGTGCATTTCCGGAAGTTTTGAAAGCAGGACCTCTATTCTCATAGCCTGTATGCGGGGTCTTGCCATATGCCCAAAAACTATCTGGTTTGGGCCTAAATCCGAGATAACGCCCGTTTTGCCCATTACCACCGTATTGTCGCCTATAGTTATGTGGTCTGAGATCGCTACCTGACCGGCGAGAATAACGCTGTTGCCGATTACGGCTGAGCCGGCTATGCCGACCTGCCCCATAATAAGACAGTTTTTGCCCATGCGCACATTGTGCGCGATGTGCACGAGGTTGTCTATTTTGGTCCCGTCTCCTATGACGGTGGCTTCAAGTGCCGCCCGGTCTATGGCGGTGTTGGCGCCTATTTCCACATCCGAACCTATAATTACCCTGCCTATCTGGGGGATTTTTTTATGAAGCCCTCCGTCGGGTGTGTAGCCGTATCCGTCTGAGCCCGCCACGGCGCCGGCGTGCAATATTGAGCGCTCGCCTACTTCGCAGTTGTCAAGCACTTTTACGCCGGGGTAAAGACGGGCGTTGGAGCCTATTTTGGCCCCGGCGCCCACAAAGCATTGTGCGTCAACATAAGCTCCGTCGCCTATAACGGCGCTGTCTTCGATAATGGATAAGGGGCCTATATAAACGTCTTTTCCAAGCCGCGCTGTTATGGAGATAACAGCGGAAGGGTGGCAAACACGCGCTTTAAGCGGACGCAGTTCCTTCTCGAGAGCCGCAAGCGCGAGGCTGAAAGCCAGCCTGGGATTTTTAACCAGCACCAGCGTTCCCTTGAAATCCTTGAGCGCTTCCGCCGCCATTGGGCTTGCCAGCAGGCAGCCTGAGTTTGAGCGTCCGGCTGCCCCGGCATATTTGGCGTCCGCCAGGAAACTGAGGTCTTTCGGCCCGGCTTTTTCAAGCGGTGCGGCGCCCGTTATTTCTACATTTTTGCCGGCGCCGCGCAGCTCACCGCCGGTCAGTTTCGCCACGGCTTCGGACGTCAGCTTCATATCGGGCTTTCCTCAAGTTTTTTAACAAGTTTGTCCGTAAGGTCAACTGCGGAATGACCGAAAAGGATGGTGCGCTTGTCCACTACCACGCTCACTCCCTCTTTCACGGCAAGTTCTTTAAGGACCAGGTAGATCCGGCCGAGTATTATTTCGCTTTTATTGTTTTCAAATTCCAGGAGTTCCCGCTCGGTCTGGTGCTGGGACAGGCGCAGTCCTTCTTCTTTCTTTGCGAGTTCCGTTTCTTTGAGCACTATCGCGGAATCAATTTCCGCGGCTGAGGTTGAAATGGAAAATTTGAAGTAATCCATCGGCACACGGCTTATGCCGGGCATATCTATGCCGGTCATTCCCGGCAGGCCTGGCGGAGGGACCACCAAAGCAGGCAGAGGTGAAGGGGGGGGAGAGGTTAAGGTGGAGGAAGAGGCTGCGGCTGCTTTACCTATACCTGCTGTTTCCCCGGCGGTGTTCGTGACTACGGCCGGAATTGTTTGGGTTGAAAGTTGTACCGCGGCGGTAGACATTGAGACTCCGCTGTTCGCCGGCCCGGTTTTGCCGGGCGCTTCAGGTCCCGAAGCCGGCGGCAGGGGGACTACGGCCGGTTGCGGACCATTTGGGGTGTCAGTGGTTGGAAAATTTGACTGCGCTTCCCCGGGTGAAAGCTGTACCGGGACGATTTGGGTGGAAATTTGCGGGATTGGAATCTCGGCGGCTTTAGCCGCGGCGGCTGATATCTCTTCAGCCTGGCGCATGAGGCCGGGCAAAGTAAGGGCGAATTCACGCTCCTGTTTTAGTTTCGCTATATCGGCTTTCAGAGAAAAAATGGCCTGTTTTTTAATGTTCAGGGCGTCTTCTTTCTTTTTTATTCTGTCTAAAAACTCCTCCCTGGCGTTGGAAGTGCCGGAAAAATTCTTGAAAACACGGTCTATGTCCACATAGCCTATGGTGCCGGACTCGCCCTTGTTTTCTTCAAGTGAAAGTTCAAGCGCCAAAGCGCGTGATGCCGTAAAAAAAGCTAAAGCGGATAAAAAAAGCGTCAGTTTTTTCATGTCAACCCTCATCCGAAAATTGCTGCAATTTTCGGATTAGAACAAATTCCCGAGCGTGAAATAAATATCCGAACGCTGCTCTCCGGGCTTATGGTTGAAGCCGTAACCCCAGTCAAGCCGTATTGGGAAGGCAGGCGTGGTGAAACGGATGCCGAAACCCGCTCCGGCTTTCAGGTTGTTCTGGCTTGTGCCGCTGCGCAGGTTTATGTTGTTGAAGTGGTCCCAGGAATTGCCCAGATCAAAGAAGAAGGCCCATTGTACTATGGTGCGCTTGCGTTCCCTGGCTATCGGGATCTTGAGCTCTATGTTCAGTATGTCGTAAACCTTGCCGCCGTTTTGAGGCCCGATCTGGCCGTTATTGGCGTATCCCCTGATGGTGTCGGCGCCGCCGATGAAATAACGCTCATAAACAGGCACGCTTTTGGTGGAGCCGAAACGCGCCGCGTAACCCAGACGGTTTGAGATTGCCAGCACAAATGGATAATCTTCTATGGAGAAAAGCTTGAGATTATAACTGGCGGTAAGGCTCGGTTTATAATAATCCGCATCCCCCATAAGAGGTCCGCCGGTAAAATCAAGTCCCAGCGCTATGCGCGAACCGCGGGTGGGATCCCACACGCTATCCCTGGTATCGCGCGCGAATTCCAGGTAAATGGAGGAAGTGACGCTGGTGCCCTCCAGCAGTTCGCCGGTATAGAGCGGATCTACCGCCGAAATCCTTACTTTTTCATAGGTATAGGAGGTGGTAAGGGTATATTTGTCGTTCTGAAATCTGGGGGCGAGCGTTACCTTGCCTCCGGCGCGCTGCTCGGTATAGGCGGAAAGAGAGGTTTTGTAAGGTTTATAGCGGCGGGTGTTGTAAACATCCACACCAAGGGTAGTGGGATGTGTTCCCATCCAGGGGGTGGACCAGCTTAGGGTATAATCGTTCACCTTTTTACCGAAGTTCCACGACAGGGAGGTTTTGTAGGCCCGTCCGAAAAGGTTCAGGTGCGACAGCGCGACCGTTCCCACCAGCCCGTCCACGGAGGAGATTCCCATGCCGGCGGTAAGCATGCCGGGTTTGCCCTCGGCAACATCAAAAACCAGGTCCACTTTATCCGGGTCGGAGGTGGGGTTTATTACGGGGCTCACATCGTCTATGAAACCCAGGTTGAAGATCCTTTCCTGGCTGCGCCGTATTTTTGTGGAACTGAAAACTTCGCCCTCTTTTTGCGTTATTTCGCGCCGTAGCACATAGGTTTTGGTGGCCTTGTTGCCCTCAACGTCTATGTGGTCCACATAGATCGGTTTGTTTTCGGTAATGACAAATTCAATGTCCAGCGCGCCTGTTTTTTCATTGGGCACTTTCACGGGCTTTATCTGGGCCTTCAGGTAGCCTTTGTCGGCATATTTGTCCTGGATTCCGCGCAGGGTGTCGTCGAAGCGTTCCTGGTTGAAAAGCTTGCCTTCGCGATATTCCACGGCCGTGGAGAGGTCTTTTGAAAGATAAACGGTGTTGCCAGAAAAATAGGTGCGGCCGAAGCTTTGCAGCAGGCCCTCGGCAATGTCTATGTGTATAAAAACCCGGCTCCGGTCCTCGTTGAATGAAACTGAAGACGAAGTTATGCTGAAGTTGCTGTAGCCGTTGTTTTTGTAGAAGGTCTCCAGAACTTTCAGATCGGCGTCAATATCCTGCGGGGAGTAGATCTTTTTAGGGCGGTTTTTCAGTTTCTTCAGCAGTTTGTTGGTTTTAAATGCTTTGGCTCCTTCAAGCTTCACCTCGGCTACCCTGGCCTTTTTACCCTCGGCTACCGACACCGTAAGGAAGCAGAGGCGAGCGGCCGTGTCATAGCGGATTTCGTAATCGGTTGTGGCGTCTATGAAGCCTTTTTCATGGTATTTATCGGTTATTTTTATGAGGTCTTCCCTGATTTTTAGTTCGTCAAAAAAATCCTTTTCTTTCAGGGACATCTCGTCTTTAACGGAGGTTTTTGAAAGTTCTTTATTGCCTTTCAGCGCTATTTCCTTTATCATCGGTTTTTCCGAAACAATATAAGTGATGCGCGCGGTAATGCTTGACGCCGACAGGGCGCTGAACTTGGCCGCCGAGGGCTTGTCGGGAAGTTCCGCGATATCCACTGAAACGGTATCCATGCTGCCAAGGCCTAAAATCGCCTCTATGTCCAGGTTGACATAGTCCGGGTAGTAAAGCGCGCCTTTTTTAGCCTTGCCGGTTTTAAGCACGACTTTTGGTTTCACATTAACCGTGCCTTTCACGGCGGTTTCATACACTTCCCAGGGGCCCCTGGCCTTTTCAAGCGCCGGCTCCGACATGCCCGGCAGGGCGGAGGGGGCAACCGCGGTAACTGTGGATATTTCAGCAGGCGCCGGGGAGGAGGGCGTGGGAGCCGGCTGGGTGGCGGAAGAGGGGGATTCTGCGGTGTCGGTGGAAACCGCGCTTGCGGCCGGAACCGGCGCGCCCTGGGCCGCTGAGAAGGAAGCGGAAGCGAAAGGTAAAAGAAGGAGCAGTAAATATTTTTTCATTTTAATCGGACCGCACGAAAACTTCAGACTTATCCTTTGGGCCGCATTTCATCTAAACACGCGGTCTCAAATTCCTGACTATAACAGCACATATAATACAAATTTTGGTCGCAGTTTTGGAAAACCGCTTTCTAACACTTTGCGAGCGAACGACAAATAGACTATAATCTCATTGTTCAATGCAAAGGCCGGTGGAAAATGGAAGGTTCACAATGAAAAAGATCTATATTCTGGACACAAACGTGCTCATTCACGATCCGCTTTCTTTTACCAAATTCGACGACAACACCGTTGTAATACCTATTTCTGTTCTGCAGGAGCTGGATACTTTCAAAACCGCCGGCGACGAGCGCGGAAAGAGCGCCCGCGTGATCTCGCGCCGCCTTGATGAGTACCGGGTTAAGGGCAAGCTTAATGTCGGAGTTAAACTTGAAAACGGCGGAACGCTGAAAATTGAGCTTGATCATCAGCAGGTGCTGCCGCCGGAGTTTAGGCTAACGGAGATGGATGACCGCATTCTTAACAGCGCTTTCTGGCTGGCCAAAGAAAAAAATAATGTGGTGCTGGTCACCAAAGATATTAATCTGCGCCTGAAATCAGATGCCGTGGGCATTAAGGCTGAGGATTACAAGGCGGGCAAGGTAAAGGTGGACGAGTTGTACCCGGGGTTGGAGTTCAGGGATGTTGGTTCCGCCGTCATAGATAAATTTTATAAAGACAAATCCGTAAAAAACGAAGCGGCGGACCTGGTGCCTAATGAATTCGTCATTTTCAGGGCCAAGGAAGACCCGAAAAAAACGGCCATAGGCCGCTGCGACCCCGCGGACGCCTCGGTAATAAGGGCGCTTAGCCCGGAACCGTCACCCTGGGGTATCAGGCCCCTGAACAAAGAACAGCGCTGCGCCATGGAACTTTTGCTCGACGATAATGTAAAGCTGGTAACCCTTATCGGCACGGCGGGCACGGGTAAAACGCTTATATCGCTGGCCTGCGGTCTGCAGAAAGCCGTTGACGACAATATTTACAAGCGGCTGATCATATGCCGTTCAGTGGTGCCCGTGGGACGCGACATCGGTTTCCTGCCCGGCACCAAGGAAGAGAAACTTTCCACCTGGATGGGCGCCATTTACGATAACCTTGAGATAATAATGGACAAGCGCCACCAGGAGGACTCCCTGCAGAAGTTCGAATACCTCCTGCAGAACGAGAAGATCGAAATAGCTTCCGTCAGCCATATCCGCGGCCGTTCGCTGCCAAAACAATATATGCTGGTGGACGACGCGCAGAACCTGAGCCCGCACGAAATTAAAACCATACTGAGCCGCGCGGGCGAGGGCACCAAGGTGGTGGTGACAGGCGATCCCTATCAGATCGACAACCCCTACCTGGATATCGCCTCTAACGGACTTACCTATATAGTGGACCGCATGAAAGGCCAGAAGCTTTACGGCCATCTGACCTTCACCAAAACCGAGCGCAGCCAGCTGGCGTCACTGGTGGCGGAGCTGTTGTAAACATGGGCTGCTGAAAAAAATCAGCAGCCTTGTGATTACACGGATTAGCAACAGCGATTACACAGATTATTTTGTATGAGAAAATCAGTGTAATCTTTTCAGGAATCTGTGTAATCCATTTTCTTATGGGAACGGGCAATATACCAGGCGGTCAACGCGCAGCTTCTTAAGTTCTTTTTCCGAAGAATAAAACTTATCGGGAAATTCAATAAACATTGTGTTCCCCCGTATCAGCAGTTTTTCCTTTATCCAGGGGTGGGTTACTTCGAACGCGCAGGCGCGGCATTCGCGGTCGCAGTCTATGCTGCGCACGGAATTGTCGGGCGCTATGTAGGGCATTCCAACCATGCATGTGCGGGTGGTGGTCAGGTTCAGGTAGGGATAGTAAAGCGTAAGGCTGAATTTTTTCGGGTTAAACCCATAGGCTCTGTCTCTGAAGTTGGTGCGGGGTCTGATGCCTATGGTTGAAAGTTCATAGCGGTTTATACCGATTTTTGTGAAAAAGTCCAGCGCCAGCCGGTTGAGGACTCTGAGCTGGGTCCTTTTCAGCACGAAAATATTGTCGTAAAGCTGCCGCCCGATGTTTATCTTAAACGGCAGGTTTTCCCTCTCGGCCAGTTCAAGCGCGCCGAAGTCGTTGACGGTGATTTCAAGGTTGTTAATATCCAGTCGCCCCGCGCTGCGCAGTTTAATAAGTTTTTTGAAGACGGCGGTCAGACGCTTCAGTCCCTTTTCGCTTAAAAGCGGTGTTAGAAGGCAGACTTTTTTGCCTTTTTCCTGAAAGCGGACGATTTCCGAAACTACCGCGTTTTCCAGCAGATTTTCGCAAAATTCAGGCCCCAGATAAACCCAGTCAAAACGCTCCAGCAGATCTTTAAGCCTGCCGGAATTCTCCAGCTTGGAAAAGGAGAGGCTGCCCAGCCTTATGCCGTGTTCAATGCTCATAATCAAAATTTGTTTCCGTCCCAGCCTGTCATTTTTTCAATAAAACAGGCCCGGGCGTCTTTGTGCGGAAGTGTTGTGGAAAACTTTTCCACCAGGTCAAGCATTGCGCGCAATTCCCGCACCTTTTTTATTTTTATTTCACTCGCGTCCTGGCGGGTGCCGTATTTAAGGTAATTAACTCCCGCCGAAAAAAAATCAAAAAAAGAGGCGGCATTGGCCATTCTGGGCGCTCCGCCGCAGCCGAGCCTGACCGAGAGGCGTTTCATTACAGGGCCAAGACGCGGTTTCCAAGCCGGGTCCGTTTCAATACAACTGAGCGCCGGCAGTTTTTCAGCTTTGACATTCAGGCGGCACATGGAGCCGTCACGGATGGCGATATTTGGGGTGTAATGATCGGGGAAGTGCAGGTGGCAGCGGCCGTTCAGGTAAGCGCAGCCGAAAAAGCGGTAATCAAAAATTTCCGTTTCAACTTTGCGCGCGCGGCAAAGCTTTATGATTTCACGCGCTTCAAAAGGGGCCAGTTGATTCGGGAGTATCAGCCTTGAAACGCCCAGTTTTATAAAAAAACCGGCTGTCAGGCTGTTGAAACACGGTTGCACCGAACTAAGGTGCAGTTTAGCGCGCAACTGCGGCTTAAGTTTTGACAACAGGCTGAACATGGAGGGGCTTGCGGTTATAAACGCGTCCACGCCGGACGCGTCCGCCGCGGCCAGGCGTTTCAGCAGACCGGCTTCCTGTTTAAGTGTAAATTCGGGCGCTATGCCGTTAACCGCAAGTGAAAGTTTCATGCCCAGGCCATGTGCCGCGCGGACGGCGGTTTTAAGCGGACCGATGCCAGTGAGAGCGGCGGGTTTACCGAAGTGAGGCAGAGTGGCGACGGCACAGTAAAGCTCGTCCGCCCCGGCTTGGGCCAAAGGCTTGATTTCTTCCAGATATGAAAAGCAGGAGACTATTTTCATATGGAGAGATTGCAGTGATAAAACAACGATTGCGGTGATATGGCGGAGATCATAGTAATTTCTTAATCGCTGTCATCGCTTCCCCTATCACCGTAAGCTCCTCTTAAAATCTTTCGGGAGTTATGGAGAAAAGGTCTTTTTGTGAGGCCTTGAGTTCTCCGCCGCCGTGAACTTTCAGGTAATCAGGCCTGGCCCCGCAGCACGCGGGCTTAAGGCTGCAGCGCGAACAGGCGGGCCGGCGCGCCTTTGGGGCTATGCCGTCTTCAAGCACCCTGTCGCCGCGGCGCCAGCGCTGGAATTCAAAGGAAAACCCCTCAAATTTTTCCAGCGCGCAAAGCGGCATATTCTGCACCACCGCCTTGCGGCCTTTGAGCTTGAGGTTTGCGAGTGCCAGTTTGATAAACGGTGAAACCTGCGTATAGCGCGGCACTATTCCAGGGGCTTTGAGGGCTCTGCCTTTATTGCGCACAAAAGTAAAATTTACAAATGCGGCGCGCGGAAAATTTGCCGCCGTCCAGAGCGCGAACTCGGGCAGCTGGCGATAGTTTTCGCTTGAGATGATGTGGAAAAACCGCAGCTTTTCCTCGGCGCCGGCGGCTTTAATGTTAGCAAGGCCTTTAAGGGCCATCTGGAATTTTATGCTGCGCGTTACTTTTGCGTAAATTTCAGCGCGGTGGGAGGGGAAGTTTACGGTAAAAAAATCGATATCAGCGGCCGCTTTCCGGCAAAAAGCGCGATCTGAGAGCGCCACGGCGTTTGTGGAAAGCATGAAATTTTTTACCCCCGCGGCTTTAAGCGCCTTTATCCAGTTAAAAAAATCCGTGCCGGCGGTGGGTTCGCCTCCGCCTTCAAGGCTTACGGCTTTCACCCCCGCGGTTTTTATCAGGGCGGCTGTTTTCAGGGGATCTTGTCTCTTTCCATCCGGAGGATTATGGCAGTAAAGGCAGTAGAGGTTGCAAGTGTGGGCCATGCTGACACAGGCCTGTTCGCTTATCCATTTATTTTTTTGTCCACAGTTCGCCATATTGCCGGGTTCATTATACCATTAAGAATTACCGTTGCGAATTGAATAAGTGAACAGGACGAATATGATGATTCGCAGGTTCAATTCGTGATGTCCATTGTCATTCGCTTTGAGTATTGTTTCATTCAGCGGCCCCGGTGACAAGACGCTGCTTGCCCCAGACACACCCGGAAAAATAGGTGGGACTTTAGACCCATAATATTATGGGTCTTTTGGCACTTACTTCCCCCAACTCCGCACATTATCATATTATGGTGCACAAGCAGTCATAAAGGATAAAACAATGAAAAAAACGAAAGCTGCGCTGCTCTCCCTGTCGGTCGTCTTGTTCTCGTCGGTGTTTTCTTTTTCCCAGCAGGTAAATGAAATCTCATCTCCTTCTCTGGACAATATCGCGTCCGAGGCGGCCTCCGCTTTCAGTCTGAGCGCAGAGCTCAATGTCCGGGAAAAACTTTCCGCCGGGCTCCCTCTGCCGCTGCCGGAAAACTCAGACAGGGCCCAGCAGTCGATCACTCCACTCATTGAGGACCCTCTGCGCGTCAAGTGTATCCTGAAACTCATAAATGATATTTATGCCGGCGTGCACCTGCCGTTCAAAGAGGACGGGCAGATATTTTCGAATAAGGAAAAAATCCTGCCGCCCCAGGCCGCCGGCTATTATCGTGAATATACGCTTATAGTGCCCACTCAGTATCCCGGCACTGTCGTGGTGGGCGGCGTTACCTACCAGGTCCCTCCGTCTCTGTCAAAGCGCGGCCCTGAGCGGATGGTTATAGGCGGAGGAAAGACGATTTATTACAGCCCGGACCACTACAAGAGTTTTATAGAAATACAGGTGGTGAATAGTTGATGGAGCCGCCGGCCTTCGCATTAACACAGGAGGCTGTTGTAAAACTTGACGGTCCGGTTGCAAAAGCCGGGGAGGTGGAAAAAATTTTCACCGACCTCGGCTTTTTCTTTTGCCGGGTTGATTGCGCGGGCCTGGGCGGCAAAGGGGAGTTTATAACGGCCGTGGGAACGGGTTTCGGTTTTAGCGGCGTGGACGCGCACAATTGGGATTCGCTTGAGGATTCTCTGGGCTCGCTGCCATGTTTCAGAAAAGCCGCCGGTTACGCCGCGGTTCTTTCAAATTTTTCAGGTCTGCCGCCTGGGGAGCTGGCGCTTTTTGAAGAAGTGGTCCGCGATGCGGCGGCCGCGCTTTGGAGAAATTACTCCCTTCGGCTGAAAGTCGTTTTACTGAAACCCGAAAAATCCAGCCGGAAATAAATTTCCCGGGCTGGGCTTGATGATTTACCGGATTGTTGTGGGTAAATATTCGGTGACCTTGTGTATCTTACACTGACCCTTGTTCGGTGTGTAGTGGCAGAGCTTGCTCTGCCAGCGGAAGAGGCAAAGCAAGCTTTGCCACTACAAGGGCAAATGACGGGTTCACCGAATATTTACTGTTGTGGTGTGGGGCACAATTCAATAAACAAGTGTGAATTTTTCTATAGGCGGACAAGGAAATACCATGGTTGCTGAACTTAAACACAGGCAGTTATTGAGAAAAATTTTTTTCGCCGCTTTGCTGATCACCGCGACCGGTTCATTGAAAGCTGTTGAAAGTGTGCGCTTTAAAACAGCCGATGACTGCCTTGTTGCCGCCTCTTACCAGGCGCCGGCCAGGGGCGGGATGGTTTTTGTCAATGTGCACGGCCTTGGGTCTAATAAAGGCGAATGGGCCCCATTTGAAAAAGTCCTTAAAGCGCGGGGGGTGGGCTGGCTGACGCTTGATCTGAGGGGGCATGGGCAAAGTGTTGAGTGTGCGGGTAAGAAAGCTGACTACCGGTTTTTTAGCGCTGAAGCCTGGAACTCGGCTGCCAAAGACATTGTTGCCGCGTCCGGGTATCTGAAAAAAAGGAAGATTCCCGCTTCAAGAACGGCGCTTTGCGGCGCGAGCGTAGGGGCGAATCTGGTTTTGAAAGCGGCGGTTGATCACTCACTTAAACCTGCCGCTGTAATAATGCTTTCCCCGGGTCTTATTTACGCAGGTGTCGGTATTGAGGAGTATTTCACGCGGCCGGGGCCTTTCCCCTTGTTGTTGGTGGCATCACCTGACGATTCTTATGCCTGGCAAAGCTCCAAGCGTCTTTTTGAAGCGGCAAACTCCCAAAAGCTCTCCGCCAAACAAGCCAGTGTCACTGGCGGAGAAGTCATTTTCAGGCAAGGTGTTTCAGGTCACGGAGTCAATATGTTTTCAGGCTCCGGAAAGCACTTAATGGAAGAAATTGCTGTTTGGGCCGCGGGCAATCAAGCTGTGGCGGCGGGAAGACAGAACTGAAGCGCTGAAGGCTGTGGTTACCGGATTTTAGTACCATCCGACACCCCAGTTCTGACCTTGGTTTCCTTTTGATTTCCCCTGCTAACTTCCCCTTGTAAAATACGCCTTTATATATTAGACTATTAAAGCGCGCTGTGACCCGCATGGAAAAATCTGTACGGGTGGTTTTTTTGTTGAACTTTCCCCTGATAACAACAGGGGGACTTTATGGCAAATAGAAAATTTGTGATTTTAAGACTTAAACTAACCAGAAAGAGCTGTCTTTTCGCCCTGACGCTCGCTTTCCTGTGTTTTCATCCGCGGCCACTTGGGTCGGAAACATTGACGCTTACCACTTACTATCCGGCCCCTTATGGCGCCTATATCAGCCTGCTTACCACCCAGCAGACCCTGCTTGCCCGCGACGGCAGCAGCGTGGGTATAGGGACATCGGGGCCTGTTCCCGCTAATATAAAGCTTTCGGTCCATTCCGGAACTACCCAAGGGAATATCTCAATCAGCGGCGTATCAGACAACGGCGCCACTTATTCAAGTTTAACTCTAAATGACAATAATTTGGACAACAGGATAAATGCATGGGGGCTTGCCCATAAAAGGGCTCTTGGAACTGTGGAGGATAATGACTTCCAGATAGTGAGATGTAGAGGGGCTTGTGCGACACGTATGGATTTAGCTATTGACAATACCACCGGCAACGTCGGAATACAAACAAACAATCCAGCGTATAAGTTCGATGTGTCAGGCGATGCCAGGGTGACTGGCGCCCTCAGAAGTCAGTGCACTGTCGTATGGTACTCCGGCACGACGTACTGCCCCGCCACCTATTCTTTTATGAGCAATTTGGGCGGTGGAGCCAGTTGCATTTCCGGTGGGCAATTGTTCCTTGGCGGAAATGTTAATACCCCGACTAGCTGGGTGCCGCATAGAGAAGAGAATTGTACCGGCAATATGCTTTGCTGCAGAGTACAAACAAACTAAACTGGCTTAAATGTAGGGGGGTTGTTATTGAGCTTTTCCCCGGCAATGATAGGGGGCTTTATGGAAAATGAACCATTTATAGTTTTAGAACTTGAATTGACCAGAAAGCGCTGCCTTTTCGCCCTGACGCTCGCTTTTCTGTGTTTCCACCCGCGTCCGCTTGGGTCGGAAACACTGACGCTTACCACTTACTATCCGGCCCCTTACGGCGCCTATGTAAGCCTGCTTACCACCCAGCAGACCCTGCTGGCCCGCGACGGCGGCAGTGTGGGCATCGGGACATCGGGGCCTCTACCAGCGAATGTAAAGCTTTCGGTCCATTCCGGAACTACCCAAGGGAATATCTCTATCAGCGGCGTATCAGATAGCGGCGCCACTTATTCAAGTTTGCAGTTGAATGACAATAATCTGGCAAGCACAAATGCCTGGGGAATTGCACATAAAAAGGCCCTTGGCACTGTGGAGGATAATGATTTTCAGATAGTAAAAGTTAATAATGGTGTCGCAACAGCTGCCAGACTTGCCATTGATAATACCACCGGCAATGTCGGTATAGGTACAAACAATCCATTGTATAGGTTCGATGTGTCAGGCGATGCCAGGGTGACTGGCGCCCTCAGAAGTCACTGCACTGTCGTATGGTACTCCGGCACGGCGTACTGCCCCGCCACCTACTCTTTTATGGGCAACCTGGGCGGCGGAGCCAGTTGTATTTCTGGCGGGCAATTGTTCCTTGGAGGAAATATTAATTCCCCGACCAGATGGGTGCCGCATAGAGAAGAGAATTGTACCGGCAATATGCTTTGCTGCAGGATGCAAATAAATTGAAAGCGTGCCAATGAAGAAAGATGTATAAACTTGTTACTGCCAATAAAACAGAATATCGAAAACACCAGGTGTGGCGCCGCCGTGATTTGCCCTTGGTTGCCCTGGCAACTCCTGCCGCTTTGTGTTTTGAGTCGGGTTGCAAGGAAATATCCTCTGCGAGAAAGCATACAAGGTAACAGGAGCGCTCATAAGATTTAGTAGAGGAGGAACGCGACATTGAAAGAAAAAATATCAGTCAGCGTAAGTTTAAAAAGCTATAAGGCCGATACTATCCGCTACGCGGCTTATGCGGTGAGCGGGGGGGCCTATGTTTTGCTCGGGCCGGGAAAAAAAGGGGAAGTGGAGGCGGCTTTTGAACCCAAGCCGAATGCGTCCGCAAAATATCGCGCCGGCCTTCAGAAGCTTTTTGAGTCGGAGTTGAGGGACGAAAAAATGCGTTCTGAAATAGCTGATGCCAACAGGGAACTAAGGGAATTTATGGTTCTTAAAGCTCTTTCTGCCGCCGACGACGCGGGAACTCAGGCAGGCGATTATGCCGGGCTTACCCCCGCCCAGGAAAAGGAATTGGACGCGCTTATTGCCGAGGTTGAGCGCGAAATAAAAACCGAAACCGCCGGCAAAGAGCGTAAAGATCCGCTTGGCATAACCAAAACATGGGAAGAAAAACATGGCTCAGAACCTTTTAAAAATAAAAACAAAAAATAGTGTCGCGCAAACCAATCCGCCGCATTTTTATTGGCGGGAAGTAGACGGGGCTTACCTCATAAGCAATGATTCCGGCTGCCATGCGTGGCTGGACGCGGCGGCTTTTAAGCGCTTTTCCGCCGGCACGCTCAGGGAAAAAGACAAAGCCTTTGAGGAGCTTTCTTCAAAAGGTTTTATCAGAGACAGGCTGGATTTCGCGGATTTGGCCGCAAAATGGAAGAGCAAAAATTCCCACCTGTCCTGCGGGCCGGGGCTGCATATTTTTGTAATGACGCTGCGGTGTGACCATAAGTGCCTTTATTGCCAGTCAGGGGCCATAAGCCTGAGCGCCAAAGGCGCGGATATGAAATGGCCCGCGGCCAAAAAAAGCGTGGATTTCGCATTTCAGACCACCGCTCCCGGCCTGACTATTGAGTTTCAGGGCGGCGAGCCGCTGCTTAACTGGGCGGTCCTTAAAAAAACCGTTTCCTACGCCAGGAAAAAAGAAAAGCTTTCGGGTAAACGCCTTAATCTTGGCCTTGTTTCAAATTTCAGCCGGATGACCGAAGGGTATGCCCGGTTTCTGCTTGAAAACGAGGTTTCCCTCTGCACCTCGCTTGACGGCCCGGCTGACCTGCACAACAGAAACAGAATTTGCTCCGGCGGCAATGCCCACGTGTCGGTACGCAAATGGCTAAGGTATTTCACGCGCAGGAACACCGGGCAGGGAGCCGGGTACAGGATTTTCAAGCCCAGCGCTCTGCTTACGGTCACCAAGTTTTCGCTGGGCCGTGCGCCCGAGATAATTGATGAATATGCCGGGCTTGGGCTTGAGGATGTCTTTATACGGCCGCTTTCGCCAATCGGTTACGCTAAAAACAGCTGGAGCGCCATAGGCTATACGGCCGCGGATTTTGTGGCTTTCTACAAAGAAAGTCTTGGATATATACTGAAACTGAACCGTAAGGGCGCCGTTATAAGGGAAAAAATGGCCGCCATGCTCCTTGAAAAGATAATCGGTTTCAGTGACCCCGGGTATCTGGACATGCGGTGTCCCTGCGGCGCCGCGGTGGGGCAGATAGCTTACAACTACAACGGAGATCTTTACACCTGCGATGAGGGCCGCATGGCGGCCTGGGAGGGGGACGATCTTTTTAAAATAGGCAATGTGTTCAGGGACAGTTATAAAAAAGCCGTTTCCTGCTCCACCGCCAGGTCATGCGTGGCCGCTTCCGAGCTGCATTTACAGCCGGCGTGCTCAAGGTGCGCTTACAGCCCTTATTGCGGTGTTTGCCCCGTGTATAACTACGAAGCGCAGGGCTCGTTGTGGGGCAATATGCCCGCAAACGAGAGATGCGCTTTCATGAAAGGCATATTCGGTATTCTGTTTTCCAAACTAAAAAATTCCAAAGACAGGGAGATACTGCAAAAATGGGTGAAAAAGTGAAAAGTCATTCGCGTAGAATTATGTTCTCTAAACAAATATACGCGGCCGAAGCGGTTAAACTTGCGGCTTATGTTTTTTCAGACAAAGCCGATATAAAATTAGCATCCTCCGCCGGCGGCGTCGAGGCTGAAGTGTCCTGGGAAGGGAAGGATTGCGCGGTCGCCGGAGAATTTGCGAACGAGGTTCTTAACCAGCAATGCCGGCTTGATCTGGCCGTGAAAAATGGAAAGGTCGCAAACATGATAGTTACCAAGGCCTTGCTTTCCGCTTCCGGTGAAACAGTGAAAAAGAGGGGGAAACAGTGAAAAAGTGGACTGTTCTTGTTTTTATAGCGCTTTTGGGGCTTATACTTGGCCTGCGTTATCTGAGTAAAAAGAATGAGGCAAAAGTGGAACAGAACGCAGGCATGCAGCTGTCCGAACCGGTGGGGGTTGCTCTGCCGCAGGGGGTGAATACCTACTCTCCATCAGGCTCTGTGGCGTCTTCTCCCGCAGACTCTTCCGCCCTGGATGCGGCCGCTTCCAAAGGGGCTTGTGAGGGCGGCGCTCTTAACGACATACTGTCTTCGCACGGAGTGTCATGGGGTTATTCTACAAAAGGCGTTGTTTTTGAACCGTCTGAAACTGAAAAGATCTATGAGGCTTTGGAAAATTATTTTTCCTGCGAGGCTGTCGCCATGGACGATATGGCTGCATGTGGGCCCTTAACGACCGATTCGGGTGATAAAGGCGATGTGCGTTTCAGTAATCCAAGATATAAATGTTCCGATAGCGCGAACAGGGTGCTGTTCAAGGCCTATATGGCGGGGATGCACGGCAATGCTTCGGCTTGTGCGTCATTTCTTGCAGGCGATAGTGTCAAGGACATCAAGTTGGATACTGTTGAGTTTTGCAATATAGCCGCAAAGGGGATGGAGAATATCTGTGTCGGCCTTGCTCCCTTTCTTCCGGCCTCAAAAAAAGCGGAATGCCTGACGGTTTTTCCAGCTAAAAAAACCGACTGTAGCGGCAAAGAATTCTGTCTGGATAATTACAAAATATATTCCGCCATCAAGGCCAGAAATCCGGGCCAGTGCCCTGAGAAGTACCGGCCCGCTTGTGAAGCTTTCTTCTCTAAGCGTCAGGCTTCCTGTTCAAATCTCATCACGAAGGCCAGTAAACTGTATTGCTCATCCCTTGCCGTGTTAAAAAAGAAACAAGCCAGCGGCATGTTTTTGTCTGAGCAAGAAAAGAAAGATGCCGAAATACGGAAAAAGGAAGAGGAAAGAATAATGCAGGAAGTAAATAAAAATGCGAGGAAAATGCTGGGTAAGGAGTGAAAATTTTATGGCTCAAAAAAAATCCAAGCTTAAAAAAAATATAAAAATGTTCCTTAACAGCGAAGAAGGTAAAATGCTGGATGCCGATATTGTTAAAACCGGCATCGCCTTGGGTATTATGGGCGCGGTCATGGCGGATCAGGCTGCGGCTCAGGCCGTTGTACATTCAAACTATTTTTTTAATTCAGGCCCAGGCAGTGGTTCAGGCCATGCCAGCCACCAGAGCCACGGTTCGCACGGTTCGCACGGTTCGCACGGCTCACACGCCTCGCACGGTTCGCACGGTTCGCACGGTTCGCACGGTTCGCATGGCTCGCACTCGCGCGGCGGCTGGTGCTGATGCTTTTTTCCGGCGCTTTGCTCTTGTTTGAATAGCTGATGGATGTTTAAAAAATCCGATGGCGCAGACGTATGTGTGGCGCCATAACGAGTGGAAAGGCGGTCGTCTGGCGGCTCAGTACGCTGTCAAAAACGGCTTTAAATTGGAAAGCCTTATATCTTACAATTATCCCCCCCGCATCTTTTGAATGAAAGTTCCAAAAGAAATACAGAAACTGAAAATAGCGCTCACAACGGATTGCGTTCTTGCCTGCCGGCACTGTCGGGTGGACAAAAAGGCCGGACTCACTATAAGTTTAGACGACGCTGCCCGTGGAGTGGATATGCTGATTTCCTCTCCCGGGAAATTGAAACGTCTTGAACTTTATGGAGGTGAGCCGTTTCTTAAATTCCGGCTGTTTAAGGATATCGTGCAATACGCCGTAAGGCTTTCGGCGCGGTCCTGCAAAAAACTTTCAATTTCAGCGGCCTCAAACGGGCTTGTGCTGAATGAAGACCACCTGAAGTTTATCAGGGAAAACCGTGTTAATCTCTCCATAAGCATTTCCGGCTCGGAGAAGGCTCATGACCTGACACGCGTTTATCCCGGAGGCGGTGGAAGCTACGCCGACCTCAAAAAAAAGCTGGCGCTTATCTTCTCCCGGCTTGAGGCTGAAAATATTGTGGCGCTTGAATGCGTACATCCGGCCTGTGCCGCGTCGCTTGGACCCGATTTGCGCCGCTTGGCCGACTTTGGTTTTAAAGTGATAAATATAGAATGTGTGCACGGGCCTGATTGGGGGCAAAGCTCTCTTAAGGCATTTGAAAGTGCCCTCCTTTCTTTCTCGGGCCGGCTTTTTACGGCAGTTAAAAAAGGCGTTTACATAGCGCCGGAGCCGTTTCTGGAATTTTTTCGGGTAAAAGGCGCGGCTGCCAGTCTTCAATGTCCTCTTTACAGAGATCTTGAGCTTTATCCCGACGGTGTTTTTTCTTTTTATCCGTTTGCCTTTATGGATTATTCTAAATGGCGAAAAGCGGTTAAACTAGGAACCTCCATTTCCGGACTTTGCAGGAGGTATTCGGCCTGTATACCTGGTGGAAAATTGTGCGCCGGCTGCGTCAGTAAATATTATGTGATCGGAGGACTTGCCGGCGGAGCGCGTGCCTATACCCTTAGAACGGCGGTGCTTAAAAAAGTGCTTCTGGATATAATGCGGCGTGCCCGCACAGAAAAGGCCTTTAACGGGTATGTGCGCTGGCTTGCAGGCATTGAGCAAAGAACCTATGTCGATTACCGTGGAATGAAGTGAATGCCGCAAACGGCGGGTTGCAGGATGTCTCAAAAATAAAAAAAATCTTTTCCATTGAAATATATGAAAAAACCATTCATAGCATCGTACAATTTCAATTTTGTAAAAAAAGGCCGAAATATTTTAATTTCAAACGAGTTCGGCGGCTGGAGTCTTATAGGTGAGGCTGATTTTAAAAAATTGGCCGCCGGAAGGCTTTTACACGGCAGTTTAGCGCGTGAGCTTTCCGAAAAGGGGTTTGCGGCCAACCGCATGGATATGAAAGGCATGGCATTAGGGCTCTCCAAAACGCTGTTTGGTGGTTGGAAAGGGCCGCACGTACATATAATTTCGCTCACACAGCGTTGCAACCAAGCCTGCGCGTATTGCTGCGCCTCAGCGGGTCACGGCGGCGGCGGCATGAGCCGTAAGACCGCGGCCAAAACCCTTGATTTTATTTTTTCCATCCCCTGCGGGGACCTGGTTATGGAATTTCAGGGTGGAGAGCCGCTGCTTAATTTCAGCGTTCTGCGGTTCATGGTGAACTCGGCGCGGCGCCGCGCCGTTGCGCAAGGCCGAAGGGTTCATTTCTCAGTGGTCACAAACCTTACCGCCATGACCGCGGCAAAGCTGGAATTTTTGGTTTTAAACGGTGTTACAATCTGCACCTCCCTTGACGGGCCCGCTTCCCTGCACGACGCGAACCGCAGATTGGCCGGGCGCGGGACACACGCGCTGGTAACCGCCTGGCTTAAAAAAACAAGAGTTGCGGCAAAGAAATACCCAGGGTTTGAGCCGCCGAACGCAATCAGCACTATAACGCGCGCTTCGCTGGCGCAGCCCGAGCGTATAGTGGACGAGTTTATCAGGCAGGGCATACGCCGCGTGCAACTTGGGCCGCTGGATCCGTTGGGACGCGCCGCCGGCGGCTGGGGCGCGCTGGGTTTTTCCGCCGCGGAATTTCTGGCTTTTTATTCACGGGCGCTGGATTACATGCTGGCGCTTAACCGCCGCGGTAATCCGGTTTATGAGAAAGGCGCGGTTATGTTCTTAAAGGAAATATTCGGATTCGGGCGGCCGCGCTACCAGAACCTGGATATTTTTTACCGTCTCGCTTACAATATAGACGGCGGAGTTTACGGGTCGGACGAGGCCCGGATGCTGGCCAACTCCGGAGACGACTCCTTCCGCCTTGGCAGTGTGCAGCGGGATAGTTTTAAGAGGCTTATAAAAAAACCGACTACCAGGCTGCTGCTGCTTTCGGCCTTTCCGCAGCTTACCCAGAGCGCCTGCGCCCGCTGTCCATATTCGGTCTGGTGTCGTGTAAGCCCTGCTCATAACTGGGCCGCGCAGGGTTCCTTCTGGGGAGATATGATGACCAGCCAGCGCTGTGCGATTTTTAAAGGGGTGTTTGACCTGCTTTTATCCAGGCTGAGTGATCGCGCCGCCGGGCCTGTCCTGCGGCATTGGTCGGAGTTTGAGCCTTAAATTCCCGTCACTATGATAAAATCTAGGTATATGAAGGCAAAAGCTCTTTCCTACAGGCAGGCTGCGGCGCGTTTCGGCTGGCCGGCAGGGCGGATGAAAATTTGCGAACTAACGCTCGGCTACTCCTGTAACGCCCGCTGCGTGTTCTGCTACAGTTCGCCGGAGCTTGAAAACTGGAAAGAGCGTCCGTCCATGGATTTAAGGCGGGCGGGGGAGCATTTGCTGGCTTCCTATAAAAATGGCGCCCGCATGCTACAGATTATAGGCGGCGAGCCCACCATAAACGAAGACCTTCCCCGCGTAATAAGTCTGGCCAAACGCACAGGTTACCTGGCGGTGCAGATAGTGTCAAATGGCCTTAAGCTTGCGGACGAGGATTTTGTTAAAACGCTTGTAAAATCAGGCTTGAATACCGCCAATCTTTCTATCCACGGCCCTGACCGCGTCACCCACGACGCGGTAGTGGGGGTTGAGGGGGCTTTTGAAAGCACTCTTAAAGCGGCGCGCAATTTAATAGATGCCGGGGTTTACATCAACACCGGCACAGCCGTCACAGGCATTAATTACCGTAAAATTCCGGCCCTGGCCGCTTTTGTTCTGCGTGAGCTGGGAGTGGATTCCTGCCACATTATAGCCGCGCATTACCTTGGAGCGGCCTTCAAAAGGCGCAGGGCCCTGCGTGTTACTTACACTGAACAGATGCCGTATATTAAGAAGGCTGTGGCGGCCTTCCGCTTGGCGTATGTGAGGCCGGCTTTCGCTTTCCTAAGCAATTATCTGCCCTGTGTGCTGCCCGGCTACGAGGCCCTGATGGGCGACTGGAAGTATCCTGAGGCTGACGACGACCTGTATCTGCCGGAAGCCAGTCACGAAGGACGGATGTACACGATGATAACCGAAACTCTGCGCATGAAGTCTCCTTACTGCAAGCGGTGTGTTTATTGTGGCGTCTGCGCCGGTTTTGAAAAAACATATTTTGAAATGTTTGGCGGCGGGGAATTTGTTCCGCTTCTTGAGAAACCGGATGTTTACCCACTGAAGCCGGTGTGCGTATGAGTTGTACTAGGGTGAAATTTCTTCTTAATTTTTACCGGTCAGGCGTGATCTGAAGTATGAAAATGCAGGTGGGGATAGGCTCTTTCAGGGAATTGGATTACTTTCTGGCCGCGGGCGCCGGGGAGTTCTACTGCGGCCTTGATAAAATACCAAGCCATGTTGAGGGCGCGTGTAATTTCGGGAGTTTGGACGATATCCTGACGGCCGCAAGGCTGGTCCATGCCGCAGGCGGAAAAATGTTTTTTGCCGCCAACGAGGTTCATGCTTCTCTGCTGGAAGAGACCGGGTGCGTTATAAGAGAACTGGCGAACGGCGGCATAGACGGCGTGATAATAAAAGATCTAGCCCTGCTGGACCTGCTTAAGCGCCGCGGCATTAAGACCGCTTATATTCTCAGCACTCTTTCATGCTGCATGAACGCCGCCACGCTGGCCGTTTACCGCGGATACGGGGTTAAGCGGCTCGCTCTGCCCGAGCAGCTTAACCCGGCCGAAACCCGCGAACTGGTGTGTAATTCCTGGGGTATAGTCTCCGAGGTCTTTCTGAAAGCTCGGGAATGCTGCAGGAATTTCAACGGCCTCTGTTTCCTGGACTGCCACGGAAAACAATCCAACACCTGCGGGAAGAGCTTCCGCCGTGAAGGCGGCGGTGTTTTTCGGATGCCGGGCTTTTCCCCGGAGGAACATATGGCCCAGCTGCATGACTATTACCATATGGGCGTGGGAGTGCTGAAAGTGGGGCGCTCTCCCAGACCCGAAACCTCGCGGCTGGTTTTTAAGGAGGCGCTGCTGCTTCTGGATCTATTGAAATCAGGTTTGGGCCGTAAAGCCTTTACAGGTGAAGCCTTGCGCGTACATACTGTCTTTGACAAGGCTTATCGTCACCTTATAGAGAGAGTCTGAATGGAATTAGCCGTGCTGCTTACTCCCGAAGAGGCCCGCGCCGCGGGCCCCGGCTTGTTTAAAAGGTATTCCAGGGCTTATGTCGGAAGCGGGTTCTGCCAGAACCTCCTGCCGGAAGCGCGGGATATAGGCATGCTTCATTCAAAAGGCGCTAAAACCATTACACTGGCAACTCCGCTGTTTACCGGCGCCGGCCTGAAAAAATTCGAAAAAATCCTGAAAGCGGTGCTGGAAACGGAAAAAAGGATTGAGGTTTCGGTAAATGATTTGGGTTTGCTGGCCTTGCTGCGACGGCGCTACCGCGCGCGGGTGACGCCGCTGCTCGGCAGGCCGGTCTCGCATGATTATCTCCGCATGGAGCCGTCTTTTTTGAAACGGTTTTTGCGGTATTACGGCGTGAAATACCTTGAAAGCGACGAAAATTCCATGGTGCGCAATCTTCCGGCTTCGTCAAAACTGGCAGTGTCTTTTCATTACCCGCTTGCCTGCCTAGCCATGAGCCGTTTTTGCCCGCACGAGGGCCGTATGGACGACAGTTGCGCTCGGTCCTGCGCGGTAGGCCCTGTAAAACTGGAAGACGCCTGCGGAGAACAGCTGATTTTAAAGAACGGCGCGTATTTTGCAGGGAATACGCCCTGCCGTCACAAGGCTGTAAAGCGTCTGGTTTACGCTCCGGGCGGTTCACTTAAGCTTTAGAAGCCTGTCCGGCATAAAGAAAAGAATTATTAAAAAATGAAAAGAGTTGATATAAAAATAGGCTTCAACTGCAATAACCGCTGCGATTTCTGCGCGCAGGGGGACAAGCGTTACAAGAGCAAACAAAAATCCCTGACAGAAATAAAACAAATTCTTCGGACCGCCCGCGCCTCCGGAGTGAGCGGGGTGGTTTTTACCGGCGGCGAACCCACGCTGCACCCCGGCCTTATAGATGCCGTAAAGGCCGCCCGCGCCATGGGGTATGTCAGCGTGCAGGTGCAGACCAACGGGCGGCATTTTGCCTATTACGATTACTGCGCGGGGCTTAAATCCGCCGGGGTCACTGAAATGGGGCCCTCGCTTCACGGCTCCAGCCCTGAAATTCATGAGGGCCTGACCAACGCCCCGGGAAGTTTTAGCGAGGTGGTTAAAGGCATACTCAATTGCAAGCGACTCGGGATGTATGTGTTGACCAATTCCGTGATTACAAAAAAAAATTACAAAGATTTGCCCGCGCTTGCTAAATTGCTCTTATATCTTAAGGTCGATCAGTATCAGCTGGCTTTTATTCATATAATAGGCACGGCTCTTGAAAACCGTGCCGGGATAGTGCCCCTAAAAAGCGACGCTATGCCGTTTATCCGCCGCGCCCTTGACGCTGGTATAAAAAAAGGCGTGCCCTGCTACACCGAAGCCATACCCTTTTGCCTGATGAAAGGGTATGAGCGGTGCGTGGCCGAACGGATAATTCCTGAAGGGCCTGTAGCCGATGCCGGCATTTACGTTAAAAGTTACGGCGATTGGCGCCGCAACCAGGGCAAGCTCAAGCGAAAAGAGTGCCGGAGCTGCCGCTGGTTTGCGATCTGCGAGGGGCCCTGGCGGGAATATCCTGGGTTATACGGCTGGGATGAATTTGTGCCGGTCAAGAATAAAGCCGGTTAAAGCGATCCCGTTTAGCTGGATATTGAAAATGAATATAATGAACTATACCGGACTTATACCGAAGGCGGCTTGGCACGGGTTTTCTGCATAATCAATGTCTGAAACCGGAATTTACGAATGTTATCTTACATACAGGTGCAATCAGCGCTGCACATTTTGCTTTGTGTCGGAGGCGGAGCGCGCGGTCGGAGCGCCAATCGGTTTCAAAAGCATAATAGGCAAAATTTACAAAATGAGAAAGGCCGGCTGCGATGACCTGCGGCTACTGGGGGGGGAACCGGCCATGTATCCGGATATAACCGGAGTATGCGCGGCTGCCTCAAAGATCGGTTATAAGAGCATAACTATTTTCACCAATGGAACCTGTTTTGCCGGCAATGAGCTCGCCAGTCAACTGAAGAAATACGGGCTTGACAGGGCGAATGTAAGTATTCATTCGCACAAGCCGGAAGTCCACGACAAGATAACCGGGGTGAAGGGTTCTTTTTACAGGATGCTTTCCGGTCTGGACAGCCTCCGACGCGCCGGAGTGAGGATTAGCTTTATCTGTGTGGTGAATTTCCTCAATGCCACAGAACTCAACAGGACGACGGCTTTTTTTCTGAACAAGGGCATTTCCGGATTCACTTTCTTTTTCACAAAATATCAGGGACGGATGGTTGAAGAGCCTACCAGGTCTGATAAACTTTCCATCAGCATGTCCGAAGCGGCGGCCGTGGTGAAAAAAGCTCTCGGAGTATTCAGGCGCCATAAAATGCCATTGCCCGGGCTGGAACATTTTCTTCCGTGCGTTCTTCCAGGCTATGTACGGCTGATGACCGATTATTTTCCGGCAGAGGCTGGAAAACCGGACACTGGCTATCTGGTGCATCCGGATGGTATTACGGCCCGAGTGTATGCCACAGCATATAAAGGCCGCAGATGGCTTGAAACCTGTTCCCGCTGCAGATTTCGGCGGGGCTGCTGCGGGATAGATCCCGGATATCTGGCTAAATTCGGTTCGCGGGAGTTTAAGCCGGTAAAAAAATGAAAAAAACCATGTCGCTTATGCCTTTTGGTTTTGCGCCGGTTACCGGAGGGGTGTTGGTTTCCAACGACTTCGGCGGCTGGCTGGTTCTGGACGGAAGGGAGTTCAGGAGCCTGAAAGACGGAAGCTTTGCGCGCAAGAAAGGGCTTTGCGCCAAACTTGCACGGCGCGGTTTTATAAAAGAGCGGCTTGATTTTGAAAGCCTCGGGCAGGATATGGGCGGACTTCACAGGCACAGTTTCGGCGGCCCGAGCCTGCACATACTTGTGGTAACGCTGAAGTGCAACCACGCCTGCGTTTATTGCAGGGCGGTAAAAGCCGGCGGGTTTGAAAAAGCCGTGATGAGTCTTGAGACCGCCAAAAAAAGCATAGACATGGCCTTTTCCTCACCGAATAAAAATATCGTTATTGAGTTCCAGGGCGGCGAGGCGCTCATAAACTGGCCGGTAGTCAGGAACGCCATTCTTTACGCCCGGAAGAAAAACACGGCATACGACAAAAACCTTGAAATTTCGGTTGTAACGAATCTTAGCCTGATGGACGAGGAAAAATTTTCTTTCCTTACCGGTCACGGCGCCGGGGTATGCGCCTCTCTTGACGGCCCCGCTTTTTTGCACGACGCCAACCGGCGCTACGCTGGAGGCTCTTCGCATGAAAAGACCTTGTATTGGCTGAAAAAAGCGCTTTCCTTGAAACATGGCGGGGAAAAAGACTCGCTCCCTTCGGCTCTAATGACGGCCACAAAGCTTTCACTGAAGTATCCGGAAGAAATTGTTGAAACTTACCGCAAGATCGGGCTGGGCGGTATATTTCTGCGTCCGCTATCGCCGATAGGCTTCGCGCGGTCTGTTTGGGGCGATATCGGCTATAAGTCTGAGGAATTCGGTTCTTTTTACCGTTCGGCGCTTGAACATATTCTCAGGCTGAACCGGCGCGGCGAGCGTTTTGTGGAGCGCAATGCCGCCATAGTGGCCCGGAAAGCGCTTAAAAAAGAAGACCCCAACTTTCTGGATCTGCGTTCTCCGTGCGGAGGAGCCATTGGACAGCTAGCCTATAACTGGGATGGCGGGGTTTACACCTGCGACGAAGGCAGGATGGCAGGTTTCGGCCGGGACGATTTTTTCAGGCTCGGCAGCGTTTACAAAAACTCTTATCAGGAAATAATCAGCGCTCCCGCGGCCAGAGTTTGCGCTTTGGCTTCCTGTCTAGAAAACCAGAGCGCCTGCTCGCGCTGCGCGTGGAAGCCTTTTTGCGGAGTTTGTCCCGTGTATAATTATGAAACCCAGGGGTCTCCGTGGGGAGATATAGTCACCGGGGACTGGTGTAAAATACAAAAAGGCATTTTCTCGGCGGTTTTTGACGCCTTGTCAAAACCCTCCAGCCGTAAGATTATAGAGGGCTGGCTGGACACAACGGATAGGTAGATAGGCTGTAGGCAGTTAGCCTGTGGGAGGAAATTTTTCGCGGTCATGCGAAGTGTAGAGCGTTCTGGGCGCCTTGGTCGGTTAATGCGTAACGACTAACAGCCTTCAGTCTATAGCGTAAACAACCTATTTATGCCTGATATATCTTTTTGGAACAAATGCAACAGCAAGTGCGTGATGTGTACAAACATGGCTTCTTTTTCCTCGCAGGACAGCTCGCAGTACGGCTTGAAGAGGCAGATACGGAAAATGGAAAGCTATCTGAAGGGGGAGAGCGTATATTTCAAGAACGCAGACAAATCCGATTTTTTAAGCCTTACCGGCGGCGAGCCCACCTTACACCCCGATTTTTTCCAGCTGCTCGCCTATTTCAGGCGGAGGCTTGCCGGGACGCCCATCAGGCTTCTGACAAACGGAAGGACGCTTGCTGATACCGGGTTTACCGCTAAATTGCTGAAAACAGCCGGTCCTCCTTTCTGTTTTATAATTCCTCTGCATGGCTCCGGCCCCTCTCTGCACGATAAGGTCGCCGGAGTGAAAGGCTGTTTTATGCAGACCATGAAAGGGCTGGAGAACCTGTTTTCCATGGCCGGCGGCAGGGATATAGAAATACGCGTTGTTCTTCATAAGTTGAACGCCGTGGCTTTGCCTGACATCCTGAAACTTCTGCTTAAAAAATTCCCCCGCACTTCCCGCTACCGCGTGGTAGTTATACACTATGAGATAGAGGGGGAGTCGGAAAGAAACCACCCCCTGCTGGCGTTACGGTTTAAAAATTCTGTCCGGGCCGTGCGCGCCTGCGTGCGCCTTCTGCCAAAATTCGCGCATCTTGAGCTTTATCATTTTCCACTTTGTGTTCTTCCGCCGTCTTTGCGTGCCCTGGCCCGCGTCACCCTGCCCCGCGCGGACAGAATATATCCGCCCTCAAAATGCGGCCGCTGCGCGCTCAAAGCAAAATGCCTGGGGCTTATGCGTGCATACCACAAAAAATTCGGGGCCTCGGAGCTGAAAACTATATGAAACCGGTCTCTCTTTCCTTTCTTGCGGTTTTGGTTCTTTGGGCGGTTTCCGTGGTAAGCGCCGATATCGCCACTAATAAAATAACCAACCGGAAAATTATTCTGGGCGCGAAAATACTTTTGGGGGCGTGCATTGCCCAGGCTTTCGTTACGTATCTCGGTTACAAAGGGGATACCCCCGTCTTTTTGCTGTGGGAGTTTTATCCAATGCTGGCGCGTCACGCGCTGTGGTCGGCGCTGGCCGGCATTATCTTGTGGTACGCTGAAATATGGCCTGCAGGAGACGCCAAATTTTTTATTCTTGTTTCGGCTTCATTGCCTGTTGTTAATTCGCAGATCCGGAATTTTCCGAATTATCTTTTTCTCTCCCTGCTTGTGAATATTTTCGTTCTCGCCTCCATTTTCGCGGTGTGCGGGTTTATTTCTTCAGGTATGCGCTCCGCTTCGCCCGGGGATTTTTTAAGCGGACTTTGGACGGATATGCGAAAAAGGTTGTCATCTCTCGGATCTGGAAAAAGCCGTCTGACAGCCCTGGCATACCTGTTTAATATGATTTTTGTCTTTCTCATGCAGCAGATATTCGCGTTTGAGGCCGCCGGGGCGTTAGGCAGGCTGTTTTCACGCGTGGAAGTCCTTTATTTCTTTATTTTTATACTTTGGGGTAAGATAGGCGGAGTTTTCAAAGGCCGGCGCCTGTTTTACCTTACAACCTGCTGTTACCTTGTGTATTTTTTTGCCGGTTATTTCTTTTTCTATGACCGCCTGGCGCTCATGATAATCACGGCCATAGTCAATGTGCTTAAATTCAGCCTGCTTTTGTTTTTCGGGCGTTTCATGCTTGAATTCCTGATGGAAAAAAAGGATCTGATCTATGTGGGCGCTGAGGAGCTCTCGCCGGGCATGGTGCTTTCTTCAAAAGAGAGCGCAAGGCTTAAGGCGAACCCCGTTTTTGAGGGCGCCTTTGATGATTCTTTCAGAGACGGGCTTGTGGCGGAACAGGTGGAACTCCTGAGAAGCTGGCTTAAAAAGCTGCCGCTTGAGAATGCCAAAATGGAAATGGTCAAAGGCCGGCCTTTCGCTCTTTGGATATCCGCGGGCGCCGCCATTTCGCTGCTGTTTGACAGAAATCTGGTGCATCTTCTGAAATGAAAAAGAAAATAGCGAAGAAGCTCAAAATTGTGGTTTTTACCGGCTACGCCTGCAATAATAACTGCCGGTTCTGCATTGCCGCCGATAAGCGTCTGCTGCCCCAGAAAACCACGGCGGAGCTTTCGCGTGAAATTTATCAGGCGCGCAATAAGGGCGCGCAAATACTTGAAATCATAGGCGGCGAGGCCACGATAAGAAAAGACTTCTCTCACATGGTTTCTCTCGCCAAAAAGATAGGCATTCCTGAGGTTATATGCGCCACCAACGGCCGTGTGTTCTCGGATTTAAGCCGCGCGCGCGAAATAGTGGAGGCGGGAATGGATACCCTTGTTTTTTCCGTGCACGGCGCCAAAGCGGCCGTGCATGACGCTTTGACCCGAAGCCCCGGCAGTTTCAGCGAGTTGTGCCGCGGCCTGGAAAACTTAAAAAAAATCGGGTTCTCGAACATAAATGGCAATACGGCCGTTGTAAAAACCAATATGCGCGGGCTGCCGGAGATAGCAGGGTTTTACGCGGAACATAAAGTGCGCAATGTAGAATACATTTTCGTCGATTCAAATTCCGGCGGTGCCAATAATAATTTTTTTGAGCTTGTTCCCCATATTTCAAAAGCCGCGCCTTTCATGAGGCGGGCTCTGGAGATAGGGCTTAAGGCCGGTTTTGGACAGTGGAAAGTGCGTTATGTGCCCCTTTGCCATTTTACCGGCTATGAGGCTCAGATAAGCGAAATCAACGAGAAGGCTCTTTTTCTTACCGAGCATTGGGCGCCCGATTTTAAAAACCTCGATGTGGTAAAATCCAGAGCCGCTGTCGGCCGGAGAAAAACTGAAAAGTGCCTTGGCTGCCGGCTTTACGGAACTTGCGAAGGTATTTGGGTGGAATATCTTAAAAACTACGGAGACGAAGAGCTGCATCCGGTACAATAAATGCGCGCGCCAAACCATCTTGTGATATACCTGAGCGGCAGATGCAATCTTGCCTGCGTTTACTGCTATGCCAGGTTTAAAGGCGCGCCCATAAGCCGTAAACGCCTTCTGGCCGCTTTGGACATTTTTTTTAAAAACGGCATTACAGGAAAAAAAATTACTTTTTTAGGCGGAGAGCCCGCGCTGCATCCCGCCCTGCTGAAGGCGGCGGTTTTAAGAGCGCGCCTGAAGGCCGGACGGGATTTGCCGATACAGGTTTTCACCAACGGCACCATGCTCACCCGGTCTCTTTTAAACTTTTTGTCCGGCCGGGGGGTGAAGATTGTTCTCAGCCTTGACGGGCCCGCGTCCGAAACCGACCTTAACAGGCGCTTCAAGGCCGGCGGCGGCTCGGTTTTTTCCTCGGCGGTCAAAAATGCGGGGAACAGGGAAAATATTGTCGTGAGCATGGTTGTTACTCCGCAAAGCGCCTTAAGGCTGGCGGAAAACATTGAGAGCCTGCTGGCCCTTGGGTTTAAAAGGCTTGCCTGGGCGCCTGACATCTCCACCCTTTGGAATCAGCGCTCGCTGGCGGAGCTGAAAAAATCGGCGCTGAAAGCTAAGGCCGGCTACTTCAAGGCTTTAAGAAGCGGCGGCCGGATTTACGAGATAGCCAATATATATGAAATACTTAAGCTTGCGCGCGGCGGCGGCAAGCTGCCCGGCTGCATGAATATAACGCTTGGCCCGGATGGATTCTTTTATCCTTGCGATAAAATTTTTGCCGGAGGGCTTGACCGCATAAAGCGTTTCAGGGTTGGGGCCGATGGAACCGGGAGAGAAAAATTTTTTCGCTTCGCCTCCGCCCTCGGGGCCGGCTCAAAGCAGGTACTGTGCGCTGTGGCGCCCTGGGCGCTGCGCCATTTCTCTCCGGGAGGCCCTGGGCCTCAGGACGCGGCGGCGCTTAAGCGGCAATACCAGGCGCGCAAGACGGTTCTGGCCTGGCTTGAAGGGATGGCCGTAGAAGGTTGTAAATATCCGGCTTTCCGTTCGGTGCATGGTTTAAAAAGCTGTAGTCGCCAAAAAATCAGATAAAGCTGATTTTTTGGGACTTTTTAAGTTAAAATCAAAATATGGAGCCGAAAAATAATAATAAGTGTTACGAACTTATACTGAATTATAACTGTAACGCGCGTTGTCTGTTTTGCTCGCAGGGCTCCTTTGATAAGTCTCTTAACGCCGATTTTAAGCTGACGGCTGAAAACATCTACGGGGCGTATAAAAGCGGATACAGGCGCCTGGGGCTTACCGGCGGAGAGCCGCTTATCCGGACTGACATCCTGAAAGTTATCTCGCTCGCCAGGTCTGTCGGATTTAATTTTATCAGGGTTCAGACCAACGGTATAAAACTCTCCGACCCGGCTTTCTGCCGTCGCCTGGCGGGCGCCGGGCTTACTTTCTGCAAATTATCGCTGACCTCTGACAGGCCGGCCGAACATGACCGCCTGCTGGGGGTAAGCGGCGCCTGGGAATCCGCCGTTCGGGGCGCCAAAACCCTGCGCAAACTAAAAATACGCCTTGGCAATAATATTCTGATAAATGCCCTGAATTATAAGCGGCTGCCGGAAATAATCCGGTCATTTCTGGAATTGGGAATAACAAACTTTGTGGTTATTTACCCGGTTTATATCGGCAGCATGGCTTCGCATTCGGCCGAGCTGGGTGTGAGCCTGGGAGAATGCGAAAAATATTTTGCCGAAGCCGCCGACCTTATGGACAAATCCGGGCTGGCGGGCGAAATTCTTTTTTTGAATGTGCCGCCCTGCTTTTTGAAAGGCCGCGAGTCTTTAGCCATAGGGCTGGATCTTTTTAATACGGTGGTTACAGACCCGGCGGGAGGAAAAAACGATCTGGATGTCACCGCCAACCGGGCCAAGGTGCGCGCTCCCGCCTGCCGGTATTGTTCTCTCAGGCGTCGCTGCGCGGGGGTGGACGCCCATTATGCGGAGATATTGGGCTTTGACGGTTTTAAGCCGGTCCTTAAACCCCGCCTCGCGCAAGGCGCCGTTCGCGAAACACCGCGCGTATTCTTTTCCGATAACGAACTTTGCCTTATTGAAATACTTAAAAAAGAAAATCCTTCCTCCACCGCGAGGGTTTTAAAACTGGCAAAAAACATCGTCCTTTGCCGGGACTGCTCCGACGGCAACTCTGTGCTGAACGCCGCGCAAAGCCTTGTAAAAAAAGGCCTTGTTGAAAGCGTCTTTGAGCGCGGGCATTATTACTGGAGGCTCATCAAGAGCACAGGAGAGCGGGTCACAGGTCACAAGTCACAAGTCACAAGTTACAAGAGCATAAGAGTACAGAAAAATAATGTCGCGGGAGAAGAAGACTGATGGCTCTCTTGCGTCTGTTTGCCAAGTGCTGCCAGAAATGCGTTTTCTGCTCATATCCCCGGGAAAAGGAAAGCGGCCGCGCGGCTGAGGAAAAACTTTCGTATTGGCTTAAGTCCGCCGCCGCCGTGAAAGCCCCGCTTATACAGATTTCAGGCGGGGAGCCGTTGCTGGCCGAGCCTTACG
This sequence comes from Elusimicrobiota bacterium, assembly GCA_003450815.1. Lineage (GTDB taxonomy): Bacteria > Elusimicrobiota > Elusimicrobia > Elusimicrobiales > UBA9959 > UBA9634. The sequence continues at coordinate 52,154 of DMES01000037.1, forward strand.
ATCTGCTCAAGCTTGCGGCCTTCTGCGCGCGGTTGGGCCGCCGGGTGGAGATCCAGACCAACGCTTCCGGCATTTCGGGCAGGTTTTCCGAGACGGAACTACAAAAACTGATTAAAATAATTTCCGGGAGCGGCGGCTACTTTAATATTAATTTTTCCGCCGATACTCCCGGGAGCGACCTTAAAATTACCCGGACACGCGGCGCTTTTGCCCGGCGCCTTGAAACGGTTAAAAAAATGCTTTCACAGGGCGCGAGCGTGCGTCTGACTTTTGTGATCACTAAGCTCAATTACCGGCGCCTTGAAAAATTCGGTTTTTTTGTCGTAAAAGAGTTGAAAGGGGTGTCCTGGGTCCAATTCAGTTTTGTAAAGGGGAGCGGCCGTGCGGCTTTTGCGAAGAAAATAGTCCCGCGATACGCTATGGCCGCTCCGTATCTGCGCCGTGCGCTTGCGGTTTGCGGGGCCGCCGGTCTTAAGTGCGAGGTGGATCATATCCCGCCATGTTTTCTCGGTGAGTATTACCGCTGCCATGTGGATATCGGGAAAATGAAGCTTGGTTCGCCAGGGCCTCATTTGGCCGAGAAAGAGAAACTGACAGAGTGCCTCGGCTGCGGGCTTTACAGTGGTTGTTCAGGCCCCAGGAAAGATTATATAGCCATTTACCCCGGTGCCGGCCTTACTGGCGCCGGGATTTACGGCGGATTAAAATGAAAAAAATGAATACTGCGTTTGAAAAAGAATTCCCCGCGCTTGGGAGTAACTTCGGCGGCAAAAAGCTGGTTTACCTTGACAGCGCCTGTACCGCGCTTAAGATGCGGACGGCCGCCGCCGCCCATTCGGAGTTCTTGCTTGAAAGCGGTTTTTGCGGCGGCAGGCGTTCAGCCCATCTGCCGGCGGTGGCGGTGGAAGAGGCGTTCTTTGAAGCCAGGAGGACAGTGGCGGGTTTTATAGGCGCGGCCCGGGCGGAGGAGATAATCTTCACGGCTGGGACCACGGACGCGTTTAATTTGTTCCTGTCTTCGTTCCCATTTGAGGGGTCCAGAAAGGAAGTGATTGTTTCTCCGCTTGAGCATAATGCTGTTTTTCTGCCGCTTTTAAATATGTCAAAGCGCGGCGGGATCCGGCTCAGGGTTATCCCGCTCAGGAACTGGGCGCCTGATCTTTCCGCGTACCGGAAACTTTTATCCGCGAAGACGGCTTTGGTATGCCTCAACCGCGCCTCTAATATTTTTGGCGGCGTCACTGACACCGCCCCGTTCGCGCGGCTGGCCAGGGAGGCGGGGGCTAAAGTGTTTTTGGATGAAGCGCAATATCTGCCCACGCACGCGGAAAATGTCCGCTCCGCCGGGGCCGACGCCTGCGCTTTTTCCGGTCATAAACTGGGCGCGCCTTTCGGCACAGGCGCTCTTTATGTCGAACGCTCGCTGATGGAACGACTTGTGCACGGCAAAGTGGGCGGGGGCACTGTGCGTGAAGTTTCAAGAACGCCCGGCGGCTTTTGCGCGGAGTATTTGAGCGGCTACCAGGGTTTTGAGCCGGGGGTGCAGAATTACGCCGGCGCAGTGGCGCTGGCCGCGGCAATTAACGCCCTCTCAAAAACTGGAATGCCCGCTATACGGACCCGCGTGGAAGAACTTGTTTCCTATGGTCTTAAAAAGTTTTCGCGGGCGAAGGCCGTGCGCGTAGTCGGCGACCGGACCCGGCTGAAACTCGGATCTATAATCCCGCTGGTTCCAGCGGCCCCCGGGTTTTCCACGGTTGATTTTAACCTTTACCTGAACCACGGGGTGAGGGGCAGGGTTATCGCTTTGCGCACGGGCCGGCATTGCGCGGATCTGGCCGCTTTAACATCAGGTACGGACGATATCATCCGCTTGTCTTTTTTTGTCTATAACAGCAGGGCTGACATAGACGCTTTTGCCGAAGCCCTTGAGGAATACGCGTCCTGCCTCGGCTGAATAAAATATAATAATATTGTGCGGTAAATCTGTTTGAAGGAGGCGAAATGAAAGACCTGAACGCCATAAACGAAAAAATCTTAAGCTATAAAAAAGATATGACCGCTTTTGCCAGGGATATGATCCGGATTCCCAGCTTTTCCACTAAAGAAGGCAAATTGGTGGCTAGGATAAAAAAAGAGATGTTGAGGGTAGGTTTTGACAGGGTTAAGGTGGACGGGGTGGGCAATATCATCGGTTTCATAGGCGGCGGAAAAAAGAAAATAATGATAGATGCTCATATAGATACCGTAGGCGTTGGCGACCGGTCCGCCTGGAAAATAGACCCGTTTGCCGGCGTGATTAAGAATGATGTCATCTACGGCAGGGGCGCTACCGACCAGAAACTTTCAATGGTTTCAATGGTGTATGCCGGCAAGGCCATAAAAGAGCTGGGACTTGAGGGCGGGTATACTTTTATGGCTGTGGGTTCAGTTATGGAGGAAGACTGCGACGGGTTGCCGCTTCTGCACCTTATAAACAAGGAAAAAATAAGGCCGGACTTTGTGGTGCTGACCGAACCCACGAACCTGGCCGTTTACCGCGGGCACAGGGGCCGTATGGAAATTAAAGTGGTAACCAAGGGCCGCTCCTGCCACGCCTCGGCGCCGGAGCGAGGCGATAACGCCGTGGTCAAAATGTCCGAAATAGTAAAAGAGATAACCGCCCTTAACCCGAAGCTTAAAAAAGACAGATTTCTGGGCAAAGGCACCGTTGCAGTCACCTGCATAGAATGCAAGACGCCGTCTTTGAACGCCGTGCCGGACGAATGCACTATTTATCTGGACCGCCGCCTTACTGTGGGGGAAACTTTAAAATCTTCCGTGGCCGAGATAAAACGCCTTGGAACGGTTAAAAAATACGGAGCCGAAGTGGAAGTGCTTTATTACAACGCCGTCGCCTGGACAGGCCTTAAAGTGGGGCAGGAAAAATATTTTCCCACCTGGGTTTTGCCGGAAGCTCATCAACTGGTGCAGGCGGGAGTAAAGGCCGGTATAACGGCGCTTGGCAAAAAGCCTGTGGTGGATAAATGGGTATTTTCCACCAATGGCGTGGCCACGGCCGGCCGCCTTGGCATTCCTACTATAGGGTTCGGCCCTTCAAACGAGATATATGCCCACACCGTCAACGAGAACATGCCGGTGGGGGATTTGCTGAAAGCCGCTGTGTTCTACGCGGCAATACCGCAGTATCTTTAATCAATAAGGGGCGGAAAAGTAAAACAACAACGGTCCCGCTCATTATTGTAAACGCCTGGAGGTAAAAAATGTCTATTGATATCGCTAAGTCTTTAACCGAACTGGATGGCCTTGGCTCCAGCCTGTACGGCAAGGATTTCCTGTTGACCTGGGAAAAATCCGATGCGGAACTCAAATCTGTGTTCATCATAGCCGAGCTGCTGAAGGAGCTGCATGCGAAGAACATTTCGCTTGATATGTTCCGGACGGGGCTTGCCGTTTCTAACTTTCGGGACAATTCCACCAGGACCAGGTTCTCCTTTGCCTCCGCCTGCAACCTGCTCGGGCTCGCCGTGCAGGACCTCGACGAGGGCAAATCGCAGATAGCCCATGGCGAGACCGTGCGGGAAACGGCCAACATGATCTCCTTTCTGACCGAAGTGGTCGGCATAAGGGACGATATGTTCATAGGCAAAGGCCACCCCTATATGAAGGAAGTGGCCGAAGCCCTTGATGACGGTTTCAAGAACGGGGTGCTGAACCAGCGCCCAGCCGTGGTGAACCTGCAGTGCGACCTGGACCATCCCACCCAGACGATGGCCGACATGCTTTTCATAAAGAACCATTTTGGCGGGTTCGACAAGCTGAAGGGTAAGAAGATAGCTATGACCTGGGCTTATTCGCCGAGCTACGGCAAACCACTTTCCGTTCCCCAGGGCGTCATAGCCCTCATGACCAGGTACGGGATGAATGTTGATCTCGCCTACCCCGAAGGCTACGACCTGATGCCGGAGACTATAAAGGCGGCCGGAGACAACGCGAAGAGATCCGGCGGATCTTTCAAGGTTTCCAACAGCATGGAGAGCGCCTTCAAAGACGCCGATATTGTTTATCCTAAAAGCTGGGCACCCTACAAGGTGATGGAGCGCCGCACCCAGTTGCTTGAGAAGTCCGACACGGTGGGCCTGAAGGAGCTAGAGAAAGAATGCCTCGCGCAGAACGCGCAGCATATGGACTGGATCTGCGACGAGAAGAAGATGACGCTCACAAACAAAGGCGGGGGCCTTTACCTGCACTGTCTCCCCGCGGACATCAAGGACGTTTCCTGCGAAAACGGCGAAGTCACCGCAGGAGTATTCGAGAAATACAGGATAGGGACCTACAAAGAAGCCGGGTACAAGCCCTTCGTCATCGCGGCCATGATAGCGGCTTGCACTAAAAAGAATCCCGCGAAAGTGATTGGGGAGCTGTATAAGTCCGGGCAGAAACGGGTTCTGTAGGTTTGGTAAACGGACAGGCTCCTAAAGGCATCCGCCCCCGATTCTTTATGAAAAAAACGCTGGCATTTTTGTTGAAAAGTCAGCTTGTTCAGTGTTTTTTCCGAAAGGACAGAAGTGCGTGGTTTATAGCGCTCGCGGTTGTTGCCTGTGCCTGCGCCTCCGCGCCTCTCAGGTACGGCGGCGCGGATAGCTATAAAAACTTTGCCGAACTTAGCGCGGCAAATACAGAAGGGCGCGATTATTCCTGTGAGGTCTACGATCGCGGTTCTAAAATAACGGTTTTTGCCGTACACGGCGGAGACATTGAACTTACCACGTCGCGTGTGGCCAGAAAACTCGCCGGCGCTGAGTTTAACCTTTATATCTTCAATGGCTGGCTGCAAAAAGAAAGCCGCAAACTGCATATGACCTCCACGCATTTTGATGATCCCCGGGCCATAGGACTTTCCACCGGCGCGGTTCTTGGAGTGTCGGTTCATGCTCAGTTGGAACCAGGACGCTGGGTTTGCGTGGGAGGCTTGAATAAGGCAGCGGCTGAAATGACCGCGTCAGGGCTTCGCGCGGCCGGTTTTTCAGCCGAAACGCCCTGCGCGCTAAACCCCGGAGTTTCGCCGCAAAATATATCGAACCGCGCTTCCGCGGGGGGGGTGCAGCTTGAAATAAGCCTGCAGCTCCTGAAAGGACTTGAAAGCTCGCCTCCTGATTTAACAAAATTTACGGAAGCTGTAAGAAACTCGGTTTTGGACTATTTAAACACTATGCAAGGAGAAAAGAAATGAAAAGAATAAGAATTTTCGCTTTTGGTGGCAATGAGGTATCCCCTGTTGGCCTGAAAGATAAAAGCGGCAAGGCCATAAATCCGGATATCGCGATGCAGTGGCAGCGCACGGCCGATACCTGCAAACTTGTGGCCGATATCTTCCAGCAGCATCCGGAAGACCTTTACGTGATGACGCACGGCAATGGCCCTCAGGTGGGCAATGTGCTGATGCGCGCTGAACTTTGCCGCGACACCCTGCCGCCGCTGCCGCTGGATGTCTGCGTGGCCGACACCCAGGGCGCTATGGCCTATATGCTGGGCCAGCTAAACAATGAACTGAACATACGCGGCATAGACAATATTCTCTCCGGTATTGTGACCCAGGTGGTGGTGGATAAGGACGACCCCGACTTCAAGAACCCCTCCAAGTATATTGGTCCCTCCTATTCCCGCGAAGAGGCTGACCGGCGCGTAAAAGAAAACGGCTGGGTCATGAAGCTTTATAAGAAAGACGACAAGGGCGCGGAAATATGGCGGCGCGTTGTGCCCTCTCCGGTGCCAACGGATATAGTTGAAATAGACGCCATAGAGGCAATGCTCGCAAAAGGCATAGTTCCCGTCACAGTGGGGGGCGGCGGCATCCCAGTGCGCGAAGTCAGGCCGGAAATTGAAGGCGGGAAGGAAACTTATACCTGTAATTACGGCGTTAAATTCTCCAGGAAAGCCAAGGCGGCCCAGAAACCGCTTAAAATGTACACCGGCGTGGAAGCCGTGATAGACAAGGACCTAGCTTCCGCGCTTTTAGGCGTGATGCTGATGAAACGCGCAAGGGCCCGCAGCGAGGAGGTGGAAGTAAGCCTTACTATTTTTACGGGTGAGGACGGCGCGAAGCTCAATTACCAGAAGTCTGACCAGCGGGACCTGCGCGTGATAAAGGTATCGGAACTGGAAGACATTTATAACCAGACTCCGCCCCCGTTCCCCGCCGGTTCCATGGGACCGAAAATAAAAGCCGCCATAGAGTTTGTCAAACACGGCGGAAGTGTGGCGTATATCTCAAAGACCGACCTCTTTGAGGAAACGCTTAAGGGTAAGGCCGGCACTACGGTGATACCTTAATCATAGCGTAAACGCTATGATTGCTATAGGCCATCTGCCGGAGGCCATAAACCAGAAGGAAACTCCTAAAAAAGCATATGGCGTACGGCTTAGGGCTTATGGCATATATTGTAATATAACAAGGACGTTATGAAGAAAATCAAGACTTTACAGTGCATTAACTGCGGAAAGGACCATGCGCAGGACGATGTGAAGTACACCTGTTCGTCATGCGGCGGGAACCTGCAGGTGCTTTATGACTACAATCTGATAAAGAAGCGGCTTAATTATGAGGTGCTTAAGAACAACCATGACCTGAGCATCTGGCGCTATATGGAAATACTGCCGCTGGCCGGGTTTAAAAATATTCCGCCCGTGCAGGTGGGCTGGACGCCGCTCTATAAAGCCGAGCGGCTGGGCGCCGAGGCCGGAGTGCCGAATCTTTACATCAAGGACGATGGCCGTAACCCAAGCGCCTCTTTCAAGGACCGGGCCAGCGCCGTGGTGGTGGCAAAGGCGCGCGAGCTGAAAGAAAAAATTATAACCACGGCCTCCACCGGCAATGCGGCTTCTTCCCTTGCCTGCCTGACCGGCAGTCTGGATTTGAAAACAATTATCTTTGTGCCGGAAACCGCCCCGACGGCTAAAGTGGCGCAGCTCCTTGTGTTCGGCGCGGTCGTCATTATGGTGAAAGGCACCTATGACGACGCTTTTGAGCTGTGCCTCAAGGCCTCGCAGGAATACGGCTGGTATAACCGCAGCACCGGCATAAACCCGTTCACCCGGGAGGGGAAAAAGACCTGCGCTTTTGAAATTTGCGAACAGCTTAAATGGGAAACTCCCGATAAGGTTTTTGTTTCGGTGGGCGACGGCAATATCATAAGCGGCATGTGGAAAGGGTTTGTTGAGTTTCATCGGCTGGGTATAATCGACAGGCTGCCGCAGCTGATAGCCGTGCAGGCGGAGAAATCCGACGCCGTGAAGCGCGCTTTTGAGGCGGGAGGGGAAATCCAGCCCGTGTCCGGCGCCACCATAGCCGACAGCATTTCGGTAAGTGTGCCGCGCGACGGGCTGGCCGCCGTTATGGCTATAAGGGACTCGGGAGGATTTGCCGTTTCCGTTACCGACGCGGAAATACTGGAAGCAATCCCGCAGATCGCCAGGGGCTCAAATGTGTTCGCGGAACCGGCCGCCGCGGCGGCGTACGCCGGCCTTAAAAAAACAGCCGCCGCCGGAAAAATAAAAGACAGCGAATCCGCGGTTGTCCTGATAAGCGGCAACGGCCTCAAAGATATACAGAGCGCCATGAAATCAGTGGGCAAGCCCTTTGTGATCAGGCCGGATATAGGCGAACTTAAAAAACTTGTGGCGGAAAATAAAATAGGATAGAAGGTTGAGGGCAAGAATAGCCGGACTTAAATAAAAATGTCCCGACGTTTTTACGTCGGGACATTTTTATTCCTATGGCTTCCGGCTTATGGCGGTATTACAGCGGAAGCAGCAGGGTAAAAGCGGAACCCCTCTGCAGCTGCGATTTCGCAAAAATGCGGCCATGATGTATGTCCGCGGTTTTTTTAACAAGAGAAAGTCCGATTCCCCAGCCTTCCACCTGGCCGGTGAAGGAGGCTTCCACCTGGTAGAATTTATTGAAAATATTTTCCAGTTCTTCTCCGGGGATGCCCGGGCCGTTGTCGCCGACCGATAACAGGGTGTGTCCGTCCCTGTTCTGGGCGGAGAGGATAACCAGCTTTTCCGGGGCTGGGTTGAATTTAATGGCGTTTTCAATAAGACATTTAAGAGCGTTTTTTATCAGGTTCCTGTCGGCGTTCAGCGTCACGGTTTCCGTAACCGCCGTTTTAAAGGTAAGGTTCGCTACATCCCTGAAGCGGATTTTCATCATGTCCACCGTTTCATTTATCAGCTCAAGGGCGTCAAAACTTATTTTATTGAGGGCTGTTTCATCCAGATTCTCTATCGTCACAAAATCAAGCAGGCTTTCCACAAGGGTGTTAAGTTTCAGGCCCTGTGCAAGGATTGTGCCGGAAGATTTTTTTACCATCTCGGGCAGGCCCTTGGACTGCGCTTCTTCGTTGAGTATGTGCGCGTATCCGTTAATTGAGGCCAGTGGCGTTTTAAATTTATGCGAGATAAGCGACAGGAAATTCCTCGCCATGTGCTCTTCCAGGCGCTGGGCGGTTATATCAGAGAGTATCCAAAGCCAGCCTTCGTGAATGGAAACCCCGTCCTTATCTTCTTTGAAAAGTTTTATGGCCGCGCCTTCCAGATAGAACTTTTTTGGTTTTTCCCTGCAGACCTCAAAAAGCGATACCGTCTGCGCGCAGCCCAGAATGGTTTCAGGCGCGGGCTTTATGGAAAAACCCTGAAAGGCGGCTGTTACATTGCTGAATTTGTATTTGTCGTGTTCAAGATACAGATCTGCGGCGCTATTGAGTATCAATATCTCTCCGGCGGTATCGGTCAGTATGGCGCCTTCTTTTATCTTTTTAAAGACAATTTCCATCTTGCGTTTTTCCTCTTTCACCGAGGAAAAAAGCCGCGAATTTTCTATGGCGATGGCGGCCTGCGAAGCGAAGGCCTCAAAATTATTCTTATCGGTTTCCGAAAAATCCCCGTCTGTCTTGTTTATGGCCTGCACAACCCCTATAACCTTGCCCTTGATGATCATGGGGCAGGTTAAAAGCGACCGGGTGGTATATCCGCTTTTGGCGTCCGCTTTTTTTGAATGCCGCGGGTCGCTGGCCGCGTCGTTAATTATTATGGAGCGAGCCTCTTTGGCGCAGGAGCCGGCCATCCCTTCTCCGAGCTGGAAACGCATTTTCTGCACATCTTCCGGCAGGCCGAGCGCCACGTCAAAATAAAGTTCTTTGGTTTTTTCATCCAGCAGGTAAAGCGAGGCGCGCTCCGCCCCCACCACCCGCGAGGCCAGGCGCATTATGGTGGTCAGTAGTTCCGAGATTTCCAGTTTTGAGGACAGCAGCCGTGAAACCATCACAAGCATTTCAAGGCTTTCCTGCGATTGCAGTATCATATATTAGAAAAACGCCTGAACAAATATCTTATAGTAGCTCTTGCAGGGCCCGGTACTTTGCTTATACAAATTATAAGCAAAGTCGAACGAGGATGTTTCATTCAGGCGCAATTTGAGCCCGAAAACAGCCGAATCAGCCGGGGCCTCCTGCCTGAAAGATATTCTACTAAATCCCGCGTAAAAATAACTATCAAAATCAGGCGCCATGTTGCGAGCGAATTGCAGAACCAAAGCCAGCTCGGGAAGGGCGGTGACCGTTTTGAAGGTTCCCAGGTCGGCCAATTCCGACTGGTCAAGAACCGGGTTTATTAAATCCCGGCTTTTAACCCCGGCGGGTTTGGTGAAGCCGGAGGCTGAGAGCGAAAAGAAGAACTGGTCATCCATGGCCTTTTCCAATTGCGCGCCAAAGGCGCTCTGGCTGAATGTTTTATCTATTCTTGTGCCGCCAATGTTTTGGCCGGTCTTTTGTTCGGCTATCGCTCCTGAAATAGTGAGGTGCAGATAGTTCGGATTTAAGTTGCCGTTCAAAGAGGTCAGGGCGGAAAACCGGGCCCCGTGTGCGCTTGATTTTATCAGACCGGCGGGATAAAGAAAGGGCCTGAAAGACAGGAAATAATTTTTGCCTGAATATAAGACAGGCAGGCGCAGAGAATACACTTTGTCCCGGTATATCCCTCCATCCTTATAGAATGCGACGCCCAGCGCCATCACGGTTCTGGTGGAGATTTTGGAAAAAAAAGAGAAAGAGTCTTTGGCAAAATTGTTAGAGCCAAAGGAGTAATCATTTTCCGCCCATGTGGCTCCGCGAAGCGGAGCGTGCGCAAACAACAAAAAGACCATCAACGCCAGAGATGTCTTTAGAGGCTCTTTCATGTATTTACATTATATATTATTGAACCCTGCTGTCTATTTTTTTTTAGCATGCGCGTTTTCATGCCGTTCTGGATAACGGCTTTGGAGGCCGCAAGTTTCGGAAGGCGCAAGACTGAGGGCTGAAGTTGTCCGTCTGGAGGCCTTCAGCCTTATCTTACTTTACGGATAGGAAGAGATACTGCGGAAAATCGTAAAGGTCGCAGTTGGTAAGCGTTATGTCCACCGGCGAATTACTCATGCCGCCCTTCAGTGTCCCTGTTTTTACGGCGAAAGTGGACTTTGATCAAACTCTGAATAGAACGTCAAACAGTGAGTCGTACACTTTCTGTCCCACCTGTACCTCGGTCACATAGTAGTATTTGGCAAGACCGATGGCCGCATCGCCCGCGTCCCTGCCTGAAACGTCAACCATAATAAAATAGTAGTTGCCTCCATCTGTGTAGGCCCCGGCTTTGAACCCCGCTGCATTCAGTTCTTTGAGTACCGCGTCAATATCCAGGCCTTTCTTCAGTTTTGCCACCAAAGTGTCATTCATGTCCGACTGCGCCTCGTTGACCTTTATTTTGGCGAGAGCTATGTTCTGCTGGTTGTATTTTACATCCGGCATAGGCGCGGCGGGCATGGGTATTTCTGTTTTAAGGAGTTGTTTGTTTATGTCTTTGAGAGTTATGGGCGAAAGTTCCCCGGCGAATACCGTGCCGGCCGCCAGTAAAAAGATGCCGATAAAATAAGCGTTGGTTTTCATGTGTAGCCTCCTATGATTCTTACTTTCGTATATTATGCACTAAAGCGTAGTTTTTGACAAAGGTCCTAAGTCCCGGCGCGCTTGGGCCTTTTGGTCCAGCCGTTCCCGGGACTTTGGAGGCTTGACATGTAAAGGGCATCTGCTATACTATAAGCGTCCGGGTTTCCAAGGAGGATTTATGACGCGGAAAATAATGGCGATGGCGGCTCTTTTAAGTTTCTGTCTGTCCGATATTTCGTATGCTGTCAGCCTTAATTTCAGCGGCTCAGCTTACAGTCTGGATAATTCCAATGTTCCCCTGCCCGATGTGGCAAAAGCGGCACGAATAACCCCGCCCGCTTCCAGGACGGAAAAAAAATGGACCGTTATGGTTTTTCTGAACGGAAAGAACAACCTTGAACCAGCCGGGCTTTATAATGTAAACCAGATGGAAAAAGTGGGTTCCACAAAGGATGTTAACATTGTGGTGGAGCTTGGGCGGCTGAACGGAGGAGGCGCGGCCGGCACGGCTGAAAACTGGACCGGCGCAAGGCGGCTGTTTATAAAGAAAGATAACGACCCGAATAAGATAACCTCTCCCGGAATAGAGGGCGGCGGTAATGCCGATATGGGCGATTACAAGCGGGTGGTAGATTTTATCAACTGGGCCAGGAAATATTACCCCGCGCGGAAGTACATGCTTATCCTCTGGGACCACGGCACAGGCTGGATGGACCCCCAGCAGACTACGAACCCCGACAACAAGGGCATCTCTTTTGACGATGAAACCAATAACTACATAAGGACCAGGCAGATAGGCCAGATACTGAAAGACGCGGGAAAGGTGAATGTGCTGGCTTTTGACGCCTGCCTGATGCAGATGGGTGAAGTGGCTTTTGAGGTTAAAGATAAAACCGATGTTGTTGTGGGTTCGGAAGAGGTCGTTCCCGGGCTTGGTTTCCCTTACAGTCTGTTTCTCGGCGCTTTGGCAGGCAATCCTGACATGAGCGCGGAAACTCTGGGAGCCGCCACGGTTGAGTCCTTCAAAATGTTTTATGATGCGTTAAATACGAACGCTGCCGCGGCCGGCAAACCTGTATCCGGCGTGCAACTCTCCGCCATCCGCTCCGCCAAACTTGGCGATTTTGGGACCATGGTTTCCGCGTTTGCGGCCCTGGCCAAAGAAGTCAATGACACAGACGCGCTTCAGGCTGCCAGAGCCGGAGTCATGCGCTACGATATAATCGGTAAGAATTCCGATCTGCAAAAAACCATCAGCTTCTACGGCGATTTGCATAATTATGCCGGGCTGCTGGCCGCAGCCCTTAAGGGTACTGAGGGGCCTACAAAAGCCGCCACCCTGAAGCGCTATGCCGCCGACCTGCAGAACTTTATTGACAAGGAACTGGTCATTGATAACAAAGCGTCAGGGAAAGACCGCCTGGGCCGCGATATGGCCGACAGCCACGGCATTTCCATCTATCTGCCTCCCGCAGAGGCCAGGGTGCCGCAGGAGAAGCTTGAGGGAATATTTGAGGGCAAGTATACCGACTTTGAATTTGATAAGGCGACCAGGTGGCATGACTTCATAAACTATCTGTATGGATTGAAGGACATTACGGCTAAGGGAGAGACGCAGCGCGGAGGAGTTCCAGCAATGGATATTCCGGTCATAAACTTAGCGCGCTGATAACTTCCGGATTTTCCGCTGAATACTGTAATCTTCCGCCGACAGATTTCACCACCATAGGCCGCAGGTGGTGGGGTTACCGCCCCTTGTGCCCGAAAAATACGCCCGCTATGTCAGCGGGCGGATTTTTTCTGGCAAGTATTGTAAAATCTACGATGTTATCCCATGGGAAAAATACTGCTGGTCAATTTTGCCGAATGTCCGGAAAACCTGCATTTTGAGCAGGCATTCATAAGGGCATTGCGGCGTCGTGGCGGAGCCGGGCTTGATATTCTGCACGATTTTGATTTCCCGTACTCTTTTATAGGAAAACTGCCGGTTCCGGGCGGCCGCAGAATAAAATACAGCGGTATGCAGACGCTTGCTGGCGAACTGTCAAAGGCCTACAGCCGCCTGGTTATCCTGGACTTTCCAAAGCGGAAACGCTGCGCGCTGCCGTTTATAAAGCTGGTGCGCGAACTGAAAGCCGGAAAAAAATTTTTTATTGCCAACCATCTTATTCCCATGTCAGGCCAGAATTTCACGACCGACGCCGCGCGCCGGTTTAAATTGTTTTCAAGCTTTAACGGCGCGTCCATCCTTGAAGCGGACGACGCCGGGCTTTGGCGCGGGCTGGGTTTTGATGAGCTGAATCTTTTTAAGCGGAATTATGCCGTGGATTGCGACTATTACCGCCCGCAACAAACCCAGCCCGGGAAGTATATTTTTTCAGCGGGTTCCGCCGGCCGGGATTTCCCGGCGCTTGCCGCCGCCGCGCGGAAAAGCGGCTTGCCTGTTAAAATCTTTTCAGATGCTAAAATCACTCTGCCGGAGAAATTCAAGGGCATATGCGAGGTTTTTTTACTGGCGAAAAATCTGCATAACCTTAAAGCGGCGCTTGTGGGCGCAAAACTTGTGGCTTTGCCGATAGAAGACGGCCACACGAACGAGTCGGCCGGCAATTCAATAATCTTTATCGCTATGGCGTGCGGCAGGCCGGTAATAACCCGCCGCACGCCTTACATGGAGCGCTATATAAAGGAAGGCGTAAACGGCGTTTTATATGACAGGCTGTCCAGCAGCGGCCTTGAGGCCGGTATTAAAAAAATAGCCGCTCTTACTCCCGCGGGACTGAAACGACTTGGTCTGGCGGCCAGAAGAACCGTCCTTCAAAAAGCCTCTCTCGACAATTTTTGCTCTTCCTTTATCAAAAAATTAATTTAATTTCCTTAAATTTGTTAAAATTTCATTAATCAATTCCCGCTCTTTGCATATCACGCATCCCGACTTTTATTATGGAGGCTCAATGTCTTACTTTATAGGCAGGAACAGAGAAGCAAGGCAGACCTACGGTTACGACGAAGTGGCGCTGGTCCCGGGAAACATAGCCGTTGACCCCGATGATACCGACACTTCTTTTAACATAGCGGACATTAAATTTAAAATTCCATTTTTGGCCTCGGCTATGGACGGTGTTGTGAACACCAGGTTTGCAGCGGCCATGAACAGGCTGGGTGGGCTGGCTGTGCTTAACCTTGACGGCCTGAGTACCCGCTACGAGAACCCCGATGAGGCCGTAAATGAAATAGTAAATTGCGATCCGGCCAAAGCCACCGAAGTTTTCCAGAAGCTCTACAAAGCTCCCGTAAATAAGAAACTCATATCCCGGCGTGTTGAGGAAATAAAAAAAGCTAAAGTCCCATGCGCCGTTTCCTCCATCCCGCAGAATGCCGCAGAGTTCGGCCCCATAGCGCGTGAAGCCGGCGCCGATATCTTCGCCGTACAGGCCACCGTGCTCACCATCAAATACGAATCCACAAAGCAAAAAACGCTGGACATACATAAATTCGTAAAAGACATGAAAATTCCTGTGCTTTTGGGCAACTGCGTAACCTACCGTGTGGCCCTGGAACTAATAGAAACCGGCGCGGCCGGGCTGCTTGTGGGAGTGGGACCGGGAGCCGCCTGTACCACCAGAGGGGTTTTGGGGATCGGAGTGCCGCAGGTTACCTCTACCGTTGACTGCGCGGCTGCCCGCGACTTTTACTATAAAAAAACCGGCAAGTATGTACCTATAATAACCGACGGCGGTATGCACACTGGCGGCGATGTCTGCAAATCCATAGCTTCCGGAGCCGATGCCGTAATGATAGGCTCTCCGTTCGCCAAGGCGACCGAAGCCCCTGGCAAGGGTTTCCATTGGGGCATGGCCACCCCGCACGCCAATCTTCCGCGCGGTACCCGTGTGCATGTTGGTGTTACCGGTTCCATTGAGGAAATACTCTTCGGACCAGCGCGCGTGGACGACGGCAGCCAGAATCTGGTAGGCGCTTTAAAAACCTCCATGGGAGCTTTGGGCTGTCATAATATCCGCGAAATGCAGCTTACCCAAATTATAATCGCCCCTTCCATAAAAAGCGAGGGGAAGCTTCTCCAGCGCGCCCAGGTGGTGGGAATGGGGAAACAGAAATAGGGGCGAGCGTATAGAGAATAGCGTATAGGGAGGGAGCAAATACCTTATCCCGACTATCCGCTATACGCTAACCCCTCTACGCTGACGATATGGAACAAATACTGATTTTGGATTTCGGCAGCCAATACACGCAGCTTATCGCGCGGCGCCTGCGCGGTATCGGGGTTTATTGCGAAATACTCCCTTATCACTCAAGCGTGGAAGAAATACTTAAGCGCGCCCCGAAAGGCCTTATTCTTTCCGGCGGGCCTTCAAGCGTTTACGATAAAAAAGCGCCAAAACCCGACCCCGCCATATTCAATCTGGGGGTTCCGGCGCTTGGCATTTGTTACGGTATGCAGTTGATGGCCCACGAACTTGGCGGTAAGGTGCTGAAAGCCAAAAAGCGTGAATACGGGCTTGGCCGGCTGAAAATAAAGCCTGGCTCAAAGCTTCTGGCGGGGTTGCCGGCCGAATTTAAAGTGTGGCTGAGTCACGGCGATGAGGTTAAAGCACTTCCGCCGGGTTTCGCGCTTAAAGCGGGCACGAAAGAAATAGTCGCCGGAGCCATGGAAAATACAGGCAGAAACCTTTACGCCGTTCAGTTCCATCCCGAAGTTCACCATACCGAGCACGGCGCTGAAATTCTCTCAAATTTTGCCAGGAAAATATGCGGCTGCGTTCATAAATGGTCGCCGGTGTCGTTTTTGGACGGGGCGTTGGAGGATATCAAGAAAACTACAGCCGGCGCCGAAGTTATCTGCGCGCTTTCAGGGGGTGTGGATTCTTCCGTGGCCGCGGTGATGGTTCACAGGGCCGTCGGAAAAAGGCTGCATTGTATTTTTGTGGACACCGGGCTTTTGCGCCATGGCGACCGTGAGCGTATGAAAGATATTTTCGCGCGCAAATTCGGTTTCAATCTCAAAATAGCGGATTCGTCAAAATTATTCCTGTCGCGTCTTGCGGGAGTAAGCGACCCCGAGAAAAAGCGCAAGATAATAGGCCATACGTTCATAGAAATTTTTGAAAGAGAAGCGAAAAAAATAAAGAACGCCCGCTTTCTGGTGCAGGGCACTCTTTACCCGGATGTCATTGAGTCGGTCTCAGTAAAGGGCCCCTCGGCGGTTATCAAAAGCCACCATAATGTGGGCGGCCTGCCTGAAAAAATGAATTTAAAGCTGATAGAGCCGCTGCGCTATTTCTTTAAGGATGAAGTGCGCGCGCTGGGGCGCGGGCTTAAAATACCGGAAGCCATTTTGATGCAGCATCCCTTCCCGGGGCCGGGGCTTGCCATCCGGGTGCTTGGGGCGGTAACTCCGGAGCGTCTTGAAATTCTGCGTGAGGCCGACAGGATAATGAGGGCTGAAATAGAAGCGGCCGGCTGGTACGGCAAGATCTGGCAGGCTTTCTGCGTGCTGCTGCCCATAAAAACCGTGGGGGTGATGGGTGACGAGCGCTCGTATGAAAATGTGCTGGCGCTGCGCTGCGTGGAATCGGTGGACGGCATGACCGCAGACTGGTCAAAAATGCCGCATGAGCTGCTAAGAAGCATCTCCTCGCGGATAATCAGCGAAGTGCGCGGCGTAAACCGCGTGGTTTACGACATAACCTCAAAACCCCCTGCGACGATTGAGTGGGAATGAGAACGGCAGGGTATAGGGGCGAGGGGTTAGGGTATAGGGTTGCAAAACGCTGAGTTTATGGCTTTGGATAAGTGAACGCATAGATATACGGTCGGGGGCCTGTCGGCGGAATTTATTTGCGGGGGCCGGGGGGAGCGGGCCAGTCATGGGATTGCTCTTACGCCGCGTAGGAAACCCTCCCGT
>DMES01000037.1:69175-70295 GCA_003450815.1 Elusimicrobiota bacterium
CCTCCCGTGGTTTCCCTCCACCCTGCCGGGTGGAGCCTCCCATCCGCTATGCGGCTCCAGAGCAAACCCATGCCTAGCCCTTACTAAGGAAATTATTCAGTTATAAGGCAACTATCTTTTAGCGTTTTTTTGAAATAGTAGGTGTATTGAACCCGCCCTTTCAAAATAAATCCGAATGCCCCGCCCATTTTTACACGACAGGAGGTTGTCGTGTTGGTCTGCTATACTTTTTGTATGTGAAGGAGGATTTATGTCCAAAGAAATTGTTCCACAGGAAGTGCTTGCGTCAAAGATAGTTTTTATTCGCGGCCAGAAAGCTATGCTTGACCGGGATTTATCGGCGCTCTATGGTGTGGAAACAAAAATGCTCAACAGGGCGGTTAGGCGAAATATTGAGAGATTCCCCGGTGACTTTATGTTTAGATTGACGCGGCAGGAATATGCGGAGATCTTAAGGTGCCAATTTGGCACCTTAAGGCATGGGCAGCACAGTAAATATCTGTCGTTTGCCTTTAGTGAAAACGGTGTTGCCATGCTTTCAAGCGTGCTAAAGAGCCGCCGCGCGATTGAAGTAAACATCCAGATAATGCGTACCTTTACAAAAATCAGACAACTGCTTTCAACCCACGCAGACCTGCGGCGCAAACTGGAAGAAATGGAGAAAAAGTACGATTATCAGTTCAAGATTGTTTTTGACACTATAAAAAGCCTTATTGCCGAACCGGAGAAGCCCAAAAAGAGAATAGGCTTTCTGGTCGAAGAGAAGTCCGCCGGCCACGCCGCGTTTTAAGCTTTGGGCATTGCGTTGCAGATTAGCCTAGTCGGGGGCCTGTCGGTGGGATTTATTTGCGGGGGCCGGGTCGGCCGCAGAGCGGCCGCCCTTATCCTCAGCCGACTTGCATGACAAGTCGGCCTCCGGAAAACCCCCGCAAAAAAATCCCGCCGCCACCCCTCCGGTTTTCACGTTTCTCTGGCCTGTTCTTCAGAGCTTTTTTAAATTAATAGGTGTATTTTCCCCGCCCCTTTAAGATAAATCTGAATGACCCCGCCCATTTTAACACGACAAGGGGTTGTCGCGTTGGTCTGCTATACAACAACACAGCTGTCCGGTTAAAATTGA
>DMES01000069.1 GCA_003450815.1 Elusimicrobiota bacterium
TGGCTCGTTCATATCAGGGGACGTTGTTCAAACGCTTAAATGCACCTCTTTCGCTATTTTCCGCCCCTATATGAGATAGACATGATACCGCCCCGGAACTTATTCTCAATTCTTTCATTAATACGGCCCCGCTTACCCCTCCTGCGGCCTTGCGCAGATAACAGTAAACCGCGCGTCCGCGCGCTATCCGGGGTTGTCTGCCCGAACTCAATAGATCTTCTTTACTTACTCCCGTGACCCGGGCTACTTCACTCAAAACCTCTTCTTTCGTCATCTGTTTAGGACTGGCGTCCTCCCCCTAAGGAAGGGTTGAGGGCCAGCTTCGGGAGCTATCCTGCCAGGATTGGCGCGTAAGATTGACAGTGGTGGTCATAATGTTGGATGCCACGTCGGGATCGTAGTATATCCTGCAATCACTTGAGTTGCAGTCAATATTGGCGGTGCCGTTAACAACGATTGCACCGTGTATAAGGTCGCTGCTGCCGCCTCCGTTGGGGATAGTAAAATCGCCGCCCACATATACGAACCCGTGTATGCCCGCGTCTATGGCGTAGGTCACGCCGCTGACCCGGTAGCTGTCGCTGAGGCCGCCCAGGCAAGGCGGGTCGGCCGCAGGGGTGGAGTCAAATTCGGACCGATAATAGTCCCAGTCGTTGCAATACTGTTTCCACGCCGTCGGCGGGACCACGGCATGTTCATGCACAGAGGGCTGGGCGCCGTTTGAGTACGTAAGGTTACCCCTTACAATAACATTGCCTATAATTGCGGAATTAAACCCGGTCCAGTTACCCTCAATGTAATAGGTCTTACCGGGATTGGCGGTGGAGGTGCAGTTGCTGCTGAAGTTACCGGCTTGGTAGTAGGCCCTCCCACAGGGGTCGTTGCCGGCGGCAATTGCCGAGCTTTTATACGCTTCGAAATTTATTGTCGGCATAGGCGGGAGAGTGGTGTTATAGGAATGCCACCACCAGCAGTCGGGCGAGTCGCAGTTGGGCGGGGTCGCACCGTTGGTATCCGCATAGTCGGAGGCGTGGCTGCCATTTTTTATGCCGGCCGCGCTCCAAAAGGAGGGATGCGTCTTGTCGTACATATTAACTTCCTTTGGGCTTGCAATAGCTCCCCATTCCACTTGTATGCCGTTACCGCTCATAAGTACGCCATTGGCCGCCGCTATGCTGGTGTCGCTGAGCACTGAATTGCCGTAAACCACTTTAAGGGCTCTCACTTCCTTATTCTGTTTATCGCGGCCTATGCCGATTATGGTGGCCTGCTGCGTGAGTGGACCGCTGGTGATGGAAATGGTATAGGTGCCGCCGGCCAGATCGCTATAGACGGTGTCAAACATATAACCCGTCAGCTGCTCTCCGCTTTGAAGCGCGGCCCAGGTAGCGGTGGATTCCACTATCTTCTGGTAGGCCCTGTCCACCGAGGATTCAGCCAGCTGGAAAGCGTTCGTGTTCTGTGATTCTTTCACGCTCCATTTGGCTTCGTTCTGGACATAATTGACCATGACCGGCACAAGAATAGCCAGCACTACAAGCAGCACTATTACGCCTACGAGTATCTGGCCTTTCTTTTTTTTCATCAGTTCATTATCCTCACTTTCTGTATGGAAAGCTGCAGCGCCTTTTTCCCGCCCCGGTAGGTAGGAGATTGCATGGTCACGGCCACGGAAATAAGACTGATATCGTCGGTTCTCGGATAGGTAAAAGCGATGTAGGCGAGGTTGGAGGACAGCACAGTGGTCCTGCTATTATTGGACATATAGAGATTCTTCCCGAGCTGGTAAAAATACACCGGCACTGTATTGCCATCGGTGTTCGTATAATGGAAATGTATGCGAGAGGCCGGAGGCTGGCCCGAAGCGTTGTCTATAACCACCGTGCTGCTCTGCGCCTGGCGGGTGAACCTGTTTATCAGGGCAAGGGAAGTTCTTACATCCCGCTGAATGGCGTAACGAGCCGATGTCATCCGCCAGAAATTTGTCATCTGCATAAAAAGCGGCGCGGCAATGGTGCTCAGGATGCCGAGAATAGCCACGGTAAGCATCATCTCCACAAGCGAGTAGCCTTTACGCTTTTTTACCATGAGAAATTCCTCAGTGTGGTGACGCCGGCGCTTACGGATACCCCCGAGGCGGCCCTGGTGGTATAGCTCACGGCGCCGGAAACGGGGTCCACCACCGTATAGAACGCCCGCATATTATAGGTGGTGGTGGAGCTGGACCTGACATCCAGGCTATAGGTTCCGTCCGCCTGGCTGGAAACGGAATAAAATATCGCCTGCGACGGAGACACGGAGGCCGTTACCGCAGTCAAAGGGTCGGTAACGGCGGCAGTGCTAGCCACTACCAGAACTCCGGTAGTTATGGAAGCGCTGCTTAAGGTCACAGTGCCAGCTATAGTACCCACGGCTCCCACCACCGTTATAGTGCCGGAAAAAACCGTGCTGCCCGGCATCGTCAGGTTCACCGTAAGCGGGGTGGCAGGCAGCGAGGTATAGCTTTGCAGCGTGTCCAGCTCAGGAGTTATGTCGTAAGCCGCTGAAGAGGTGGTGGCGTAGATATAGAAATGCCCGGTGCTGTCGCTCGTGTCAGAATACACCGTACCGTTGCTGGCGGCCTGAACCACAATATTGGGGAGCGCTCCCGTTCCGGAGGTGACATAGCCTGTAATAAAACCACCCTGTGCCAGATGGAAATCAGGCACCTGGGTGACAGTACCAAGCGCCAGGGTTACATCAATGTCCACAGGCTGGTAACTGCCGCTGTATGAGCCGTAATTAGCGGTAATAGTGACCGTTCCCGTTGGCAGGAAGAGCATATAAAGGCCCTGGCTGTCGGTATTCGCGGTTATACCTCCGCTGCCGACCCTTATAGACGGTGTGCCCAGACGCCTGTAATAATCCGGGCCGGCCCCGAAAACATAGCCCGTCGCTATGCCGCTGGTGCAGGCCGTGGCAAGAATTATCGTTCCCAGATCCTTGTTCTGGGCGGCGGTAAGCCTCACCCCCGCGCTGGAGCTCATAATATTGTATGAGGAGATGGTTATAGTCCAGCTGTTAGAGGCGCCCTGCACCACACTTGTGGCCACATTTGTGAGTAAAAAATAGCCTGTGGCCGACACCTGCGCGGACGAAGAAAGGCCGTCTCCAGCTGTCACGATCGCCCCGGCGGCAGGTGTTCCCGTAAGCGGCGGTTTGACTCCCGAGCCTGTCCAGCTTGGTGTTGAAAGCCAGGCGTTATTCATATCAATAAACTCAAAATCGGCTGAATTATCATTGCTGTCATAAGCCCGGCCATAGCCTATGGTGGTATGCTGGTACTCGCTTGTCCTTCTAAGCTGAAGGTTCCCGGGGAACCCGTCCCACCTGGTCAATTCCGTGCCTTCGTGATCCGGAGCGCCCTGCCCCGCGGCGCCATGCGACCAACCTACAGTATCTATCGGGCCGTTAGCGTCATATATCTGTATAGCGCCAGATTCGCCCGCTCTGATACATTTCTTGTAAGTGGGAACGAAATGAGATATACACGGCGGGGCGGGAGAGTTAAACAGGGCGTCGGTTACAAGCGCCCCCCCGGACGCACTGGCGATAGTCAGAGGAAATGTATTCGCTATAAAGTAATATCTCCCCGGCCCGACGGAACTATTTATGAAGGAAAGATTGAATGGGTCCACATTGTGGCCGGAGGCTTCAGCCAGGTACCTGATATTGACATTGTTCTGTATTTGTATCGTCCAGGTGGTGGGATTGTAAAGCTCAACATATTCCACATCAACGCCGGTGACCATTACCGTAGAGGTTACTACCTGGCTTATAACAAGATGGTTGCGGGTATAAACCATACCGGAGATTGTAGCAGTGGCTATCCTGGTCAGAGCGAAGTCCTGCGTGGTATAAGCGCCGTCTGCGACTGAAAGGGTGGGGGAAACCGTTGAAAAATAGGCCGGGGTGGAGCATACCAGGGTATAAGTGCCGGGAGCGACCTGGAAGCTGTATATGCCGGTGACGGGGTCGCTATAGGCTTGCCATTTGGACGATCCCTGTACCTGAACCAGGACGTTGCCGAGATTTACGGTTCCGGCGGCATTTGTCACCCTGCCGGTGAATCCGGCGCTCAGAACGGCCGCGCTCGGGTTCTCATAATAGCTGTCAAGCTGGACTTTCCTGGGGATGCCGTCGCTGTTCCATGTAACATACACCGATATCTTTTTCATGCCCGGGTCGCTTGAAGTATAGGGCAGAATCGTCGCGTTGGAGCCGGAGACGGTAATATAATCCACATTCACCCTCCGGGTCAGCGCCGGCATTCCCCAGAGAGTTATGGTTTGCGGCGGATAATTCAGTGTGTCATAGACAAAGTTTGGGGAATAACCGTCGCTGACCGCGGTAGCGGTGGTTACAAGCAGCTGGAAGTAAGACTTATTTTTCAGCACCTCCATTTCTTCCTGAGCGAGATTAGAGGCTATGGTCTTAAGCCGCGACTGTGTGATGGCCTTGTTGATATATTGAAAGGCGCCCATCGCGCCGATGACTCCGATAGTAAGCACGGCAAGAGCCACCATTAATTCGGTAAGCGTTACTCCGGCGCGGCGCGGCGCCGGAGAGGGCTGAAAGCTTAAGGCGGAAGGCTGAAGGGAAGAAGCATTTAGACCCGGATATTTTTCACCCGGCCCGCCCCCCCTGCCGCATAAGAATATCCGGCAGCCAGACAAATATTTCACAATTCCTTTCATTAGTCCGTTCCCCAACTGCGACGAGCAAGCCCACATTAATAATAGTTTACCAGAGCAATGTAAAGTAAAAGCCAATGAAACATCATATTTTGCGCAAATCCTGCTTTCTGCCTAAAGCGGACAAAGGCTAAAGGGTCGGACATCATCCTTTAGTCTTCAGCCTTCAGCCTATTACGGGTATGACCCCGCATCTTCCTCGCCTGAGGCGGGAAACTCCTGGCCGGTTGGCTGGGCGACGGCGGACTCATCTGGCGCTACGTCTTCTACAGGCGCGGGAGCTTGGGCCGGCGCCATGATTTTTTTCTTTTTAATACGCCTTTTTTTGCGCACATTCGGAGCGGCGGCGCCCTGTTCTTTATCCACCATCACAGAACCGGCCTCTTCGGCGGGAGCGGCCATGGCGGCTTCTTCCGGCGTGGGAAGGCGCTTTTTTCGCGCCTGGCGTTTTTTAGCCGGCTTCAGAGCGGCGGGCTTATAGCGACCGGCCGGTTTTCCTGCTATTGCCTGCGCCCCTTTCGGAGCAGGGTTTTTTTTCGTGGCCAAAATGTCTTCGTAGCCCTGGCGCTGTTCTTCGTCAAGGGTCTCCATTATAATCTCCGGTATGGCCTGGGTTATCCGCTGGAGCTTGCGGCGCTGTTCAGTCACTTTAAGACGCCACTTTTTTTCCTCAGCCGAGTTTTCTTCGTAGCCTTCCATCAGCTTGTCAAAATCCTGAGCCTTTTTGTTTATGGCGGCGTTCAAACGCTCTTCCTGATTTGAACTCAGATTCAGGGAAGAAAGCCCGATAATTATTTCCTGTGCGTCCGGCCTATGCACCGGCCCGGCGGACTCCTCTTTAGGCTCGCTAGAGAATTCTGGCGGGTTGTCGCCATAATCCACATCTCCATCTTGCGCACCGGCAAAAGCTAACGGCCAGGCAGCAAGCGTTGCCGCGATAATCAGTTTTTTCATTTTTCCTCGTATTGTAGATTGCATGTTGGTACGTCACGCGCAATCTACAATACAACCTCCATTATTCAACATTCTTCGGGGAGAGGGCGTCATACGTTCCTTAACGGTCTCAACCGCTGTACCGGAGTTTGCTCCCTCCTCGCTTATTTACGCTAAAATAAATATGAATGCCGGCAAATACCTCAAATAACTACGGAGAACAATGGATTATAACAAATGTCGGCAATACAACTCCAAGTGAAACCACTTTTTTTCGCTGAATGCTGAAACCCTTCGCTGGTAAATTCATCCCCCTGGACCCAAAAAATTCAGTTCTTACTGAATTTTTTGGGTTATGGCACCAAATCCGTTATGGCCACCTGGCTTGAATGTTCCGTTCTGCCCCAGAAGGACGTTCCCCTTAATATGCCGGCTATAAAAACCGGCAGGCGCAGTATGCCCAGTACGGGCTGTAGAAAATAGGCGAAAACCAGCTCCGGACCGGCCTTTTCCAACACCAAAGCCACAGCGGGGTATAGAACCAGCGGCAGTATAGCCAAAGCCTTCATAGTAAACTCCACCCCAGGCAAAAAGGCGTAAAGCCATACAAGAAAGTTAAAAGAGTCTTTAGTAAACCAGATGAGCGCGGCGGTAACAGTGACAAGGCCGAAGCGGTAGGTCTGGGCGCAATACACGGCGCCTTCAAAAGCCCTCGGGTCGCCTTTCTTTACGGCCCTTAAGCACAAGGAAAAAAGATGTTTGCGGGCGGTATCAAGCGAACCGCGCGTCCAGCGCACAGAGCGGCGCACATACTGCCGCAGGGTTACCGGCTCCTCGTCATAAACAATAGCGTCCTCTGCCCAGACTATGCGCACGCCGGCGCGTATCAGGCGCATCTGCATCTCCAAGTCTTCGGTAAGGCATTCCTCGTCCC
Source organism: Elusimicrobiota bacterium (assembly GCA_003450815.1). Classification (GTDB taxonomy): domain Bacteria; phylum Elusimicrobiota; class Elusimicrobia; order Elusimicrobiales; family UBA9959; genus UBA9634. The sequence continues at coordinate 6,601 of DMES01000069.1, forward strand.
ACGGAAAGCGCCCGGCAACCGGGGCGGAAAAACACATCCCCTTGCCGTGGAGCGTGGCCGAAAGCCCAAGCGCCTGTTTAGGACGCTGAAAAAACCTGTTTGTGACTATGTGGCTGGAGGCCAGTATCCGTGCCAGCCAGCAGTTTGTGTTTTTGGCAAGCTGGCGGCCCTGCACCGCCCCAGCGCCCGCGTTAAGCTGGTTATTCATCGCCTCAAGAAAACCCGGGTGCGCCAGCGAATCGGCGTCAAAATAGCACAGAGCGTCGTATTTTTTCATGGAGAGTATCTTATCGGAGGCCCACTTAAGCGCGCGGCCTTTGCCGGCCTTAAGGCCGGGACCCGAGTGATCAAACACTATAGCCCCCAGGTTTGCCGCTATGGCGGAAGTGCCGTCCCCGCAGTGATCCGCCGCCACGAAAACATCAAACAGTTCGCGGGGATATTTTATTTTGAACAGGCTCTCCACTGAAAACCCGATCACTTTTTCCTCGTTGTGGGCCGGCAAAAGCAGGGCAAAGCGGAGTTTCCCGAAAGCCGCCCGGGGCATTGGAATCTTCCAGAAGCCGCGAAAACTGAGAGCCAGGTAAAAAAGACCGGTTAAAAAAACCAGTACCTGCGCCAAATTTGTAAAAACCGATAAGATAACTTTTTCCATAAACTAGAGCTTTCTATTGGCAAATATTCGGTGAACCCATAAGCTGCCCTTGTAGTAGCAAAGCTTGCTTTGCCTCTTCTACTGGCAGAGCAAGCTCAGTCGCGGACAGCGCCAGGGGAAACCGCAATGCGGTGTCCCCTCAACTGTTGGGAAGGGGTACCCGCGACAGGCCAGTGTCACTGCCACTACACCCCGTAACGAAGGTTATCAGCGAAAGATACACAGGTTCACTGAATATTTACATCTGTTTTTTTCTCTTTAGGGCTCAGCAACAGACAGCCCATGCTGCGCAAAGTTTTAACGGAGGCTAAAAGCGAATCCGCAACTGGAAAAGGCGCTGGGTGCGCATCCTCAAGCTTCTCAATTACATTCAGGCCTTTGCCTATACCTTCAAGCAGAACCGGCCTTATGGCGTCTCCATAAGCAGCCCGCCAACTGCGCACATCCGCCTTTTCCATATTTTCTCTGTTGGCATCGTCAAGTATTATATATCCGCCGGGGCTGACAGCCGGAAAAGCGTCGTAAAGGACGGCCTCGCGCCCACAGCCGTTATACGGCGCGTCTATCAGTACAAGGTCAAAAGGCCCCAGGGCCTCAAGCAGACCTTTAGGCAGGCAATAAGAGAGCAGCAGCCGCGAACCGTAAAATTTCGGCCGGAGCGGGGCCACTCTGAATTGCACGCGCGCCTGCGCGCCGGAATTTTCAAAACTTTCCCGGGCAAGGTCTGAATAGTATCTGGAGTCGTCAATGGAAAGCAGATAGTTTCCCTCAAAAGCGCCTATCTCACGGGCTATCATAAGAGAGGAAAAGCCTGAGCCGAATTCAAGCACCTTGCGAGCGCCAGTAGCGCGGATAAAAGCGGCTAAAAAACAGCAGGAGGAGGGATCCAGCGCCCGGGACCCGGTGTGTTCAAGTTTTGAAATTACTATCTTGTCCATTTCGGCCAGCGCCGCGGAGATATATTGATTCATTTGTCGGTGGACAATTTCAAATTTTCCTGCCCTCTACGGGAAACAGAATTCATTCCGTCGCGGGCAAGCCAGATATTTTGCTTCAGGCGGACAAAGGTGGAAAGGGGCTGCTGGCCTTCGTTCAATCCGGGCAGGGAATACGACGCTATCACGGACAGCTTCGAATCAAGCTCATGCCGGTAAATTTTTCTGGTATCCGCGTCGGCGGACCACATATATTGATCGTCCTTGTAGAGCGCGACAGGAGAGTTTGCCGGGGACGGAAAAGAATCCACCACCGTAAGATTGTCATCCATCAGATGCCGGTAAATCCGGTGGCTTTGAGAATCGCATGACCATAAATATTTTTCGTCCCAGAACAGGCACGACGGCTGTTCTGCGGGGCTAGAATATTTACCGGCAAGGGTAAGATCCTCGTCAAACCGCCTTTTGACAATTTGTTTCTTCCATGAATCGCAGATATAAAAATAATCCCCGGCTATCGCGAATCCTGTGACATGGCTGTCAGGAAGATGATAACTTTTCACCGGCAGCAGTTTGCTTCCATTAAGCTGGTAGCGGTAAATTGTCTGATCAAACCAGTCGCTGGCCCATAGCTCGCCCTGGCGCCATACCAGGCCGGAAGTATGAGAGTGCGGAATGGCAAAATCCGAATTGACTTCGGGGAAACCGACTTTCCAGATAAAAATACCCGCGGCTATAAGGCACACGGCGGCCAGGACCGAAATTATCCTCCATTTCAGGGACGTCTGCGGCTCTTCTTCTTCCGCCATTTCCGCCGCCGGCGCTGTTTTTACCCCAGCCAATTTCTGGAAAAGCTCCGTTCTCAAAAGGCTTTTTTCGGGATGAACCGGCCGGACGATGAGCAGCTTTTTAACCGCTTCAAGAAGCTGTTTATTGTCAAACGGCTTGGCCAGATAGTGATTGGCGCCCAGTTGCAGCGACTCTTTTGCTGCATCCTCGCTTCCATACCCGGTCACCATGATAACCGGAACACTTTTGTGCGTTTGCCTTAGCCTGCGCAGTGTCTGAAGGCCGTCCATTCCCGGCATACGGCTATCCATCAGGACAAGATCTATCACGCCCTTTTGCAGAAGCCCAAGTGCCGCGGAACCGTCAGGAGCTTCCTCCACCTGGTAGCCGTTGTGGGTAAGCACCATGCGCAGCGCCTTGCGCATATCGGCCTCATCGTCTACCACTAAAATTTTACTCATCGCTCTTCCTTAAAATCCGCCCAGGTTGTCAAGTTAGGAGTTCAAGGTTCACGGTTCAACGGTTCACGGTTATTTTTTCACTTTTTTCTTGTATTCCCTGATTTACAACCGTTGAACCTTGAACTGTGAACCCTGAACCTAAGTAGTAACACTCCCTTTACACCGCGGGAATTATTCCTGTTACCGTGGTTCCATTTCCCGGACTGCTTTCCAGCTTCAGGCTTCCTCCGTGCAGCTCAAATATCTTCAGGGCCATTGGAAGACCCAAGCCCGCACTCTCACGCTTGGTGGTGAAGAAAGGAGAAAACACATTTTTTAAATCTTCTTCTAAAATCCCGGCTCCCGAATCCACAAACAGGAAGAGACAGTTTTTTGAAGTCTTCTCCCGCAAAACGCGAATGCACAATTTCCCGCCACGCGGCATGGCCTCTATCGCGTTAAGGCCGATCTGAAGCAAAGCTTCCTGAAGACGGTAAGCATCCACATGGACCGTAAAAAGCGATTCCTCATAAAGCAGTTCCAACTGTATATTCTGGCTCTCGCACCTTAATTTGAGCATAGGCAGGAGCGGCTGTATTATCTCCGCTGGAACGCAGTTTTGCATATCAAGCTCTATGGGTTTGGCAAAGTCAACCAGTTCATCCAGACGATGGTTCAAAAAATCAACCTGTTGGACAATAGTTCCCGTAATTTGCCGATACTCTTTTTCGCGAATCAGCGAAAGAAGGTGCTGTGTCTGACTGCGGATAATAGCCAGGGGATTACGAATTTGATGGGCAATGCCAAACACCAATTCTGAAATAGCCTTTTCAGAAACGCTCAACGCAGTACTTTTGTTTTGTCGCGGCCCCATTAGAGTATTATACCATTCCTCATTTGAATTATCCGTTGCCTACTATCTTGTTATTAGAACTAATCATTATCAATTATCTTCACGCTTGTTCTTTAGTAGTACCCTTCACTTGTGACTTGTGGCATGCGACTTGTGACAGCAAAAGGAGCTACGCTCCTTTTGCTACGGCACCAATATTATCTGCCCGGGCTCCACGTCGCCGCCGCGCTGTAAATGCCCCTCATTTGCCCTGTATATCTCAATCCACCTCGCCGCGTCTCCCCACGCTTTCTCGGCTATGCTCCTCAAGGTGTCTCCCGACTGCACCACATATGTATGCCCCGGCACAGGTTTAGCAGATTCTTTCTTCTCCGGTTTCTTCTCCATGATCGCTTTTTTCTCCAGCTTACC
>DMES01000055.1 GCA_003450815.1 Elusimicrobiota bacterium
ACTTTTTCAGCAGACCCTATTTAGGCGCTTCAACTTTCTTGGCGGGGGCTTTCTTGCTTTCGTGTTTCGTAATAACCTTCACATTGGTTTTGTCACCCTGGATTTTTACTTTAACTTCCGCGCCGACTTTAAAATCGGCTATTTTCTTGGCGTCAACTCCGATGGTTTTCTCAACGGCGGTTTTGGCGTCTTTTAAGGTGATGGTGTTATTTACTGTGTCAACCGCGGTTATCGCTCCCATCATAACTTCTACTTTTATCGCATGAGGCCTAACGGGAGCCGGCTTTACAGCTTTGGGGGCGTCTACTGTGGGCGCGGCCGCTGGGGCTTGCGCAAAGCTGAGGCCTGCGAAAGCTATGAGAGTTATTGCCGCTAATATTGATTTTTTCATTTTAATTTCTCCTGGACCAGTTTGCATTTAATAGTTCCGGCGCAGTTTGCTTAGAGCTTGCTGCGGAAGTAAGAAATGGTTTTTTTTAGGCCGTTTTCCAGGTCCACTTTCGGGGACCATTTCAGTTTCGATTTAGCAAGCGTAATATCGGGCCTGCGGACTTTGGGGTCGTCTTCTGGCAGCGGCCGGAAAACTATTTTTGAGCGGCTGCCGGTTATCATTTTTATGGCGCGCGCGAGTTCAAGCAAAGTTATTTCCTGCGGGTTGCCGATGTTTACAGGCTCGTTTATCCCGGATTTTAATAGGCGGTAAATGCCGTCTATAAGGTCTGAAACATAACAGAGGCTGCGCGTTTGAGAGCCGTCTCCATAAACCGTGATGGGCTTGTTCTTCAGCGCCTGTGTCATAAAATTGGGCACAGCCCTGCCGTCCTCAAGGCGCATATTCGGCCCATATGTATTGAAAATACGCAGCAGTCGCACCTGCATTTTGTGATAGCGGTGGTAGGCCATGGTCATGGCCTCGGCGAAGCGTTTGGCTTCGTCGTACACGCCGCGCGGGCCTATGGGGTTTACATTGCCCCAGTAGCTTTCGTGCTGGGGATTTATAAGCGGGTCGCCGTAAACTTCGGAGGTGGAGGCTATCATGAAGATGGCCTTCTTGTCTTTGGCAAGGCCCAGCGCCTTGTGTGTGCCCAGCGCTCCTACTTTAAGCGTGGGGATGGGAAATTTCAAGTAATCAATGGGTGAAGCGGGGCTGGCGAAATGCAGCACTGCGTCCAGCCTGCCCGGCACATGGAGATAGTTGGTTACATCGTACTTAGTGAATTCAAAACCAGGGTCTTTTAAAAGATCCTTAATGTTGTCCACGCTGCCGGTGATGAGGTTGTCTATCCCCACAACGGCATGATTCCTGGCCAGAAGATATCTTGAAAGGTGGCTGCCCAGAAAACCGGCCGCACCGGTGACGAGAATTCGCATAAGCTTAATCTCCAAAGCGCTGAAGTTCTGAAGAACTGAAGTCTGAAGTTATAAATACTTTAGCTTCAGCTCTTTAGGCTAACGTTACGGCCGACCGACTGATGTATATGTCCAGCCCAGTTCGCGCATTTTGGCCGGGTCAAAAAGATTGCGGCCGTCTATAAGTATTGGGTGCTTTACCGCCGCCAGCACTTTTTTCATGTCCAGCGCGGCGAATTCCTTCCACTCGGTGACCAGGCATATGCAGTCGGCGCCTTTAACGCAGTCGTAGGGGTCTCCGGCGAAATAAATGCCTTTAATCGCGCGCTTGGCGTTCTCCTGCGAAATCGGGTCGTAGCCGCGCACTTTGGCGCCGCGCTTTAAAAATTCGCGCGCAATGTCTATGCTCGGGGCAAAACGCATGTCGTCGGTTTCTGGTTTGAAGGCCAGCCCAAGCATAGCCACAGTTTTCCCTTCCAGGTTCCAAAGCTCATCTTCGGCTTTTTTAACCAGCCACATCTTTTGTCCCTCGTTTATATCTTTTACGGTTTTTAAAAGTTCGAAGTCGTAGCCTTTGCGCCGGGAGAGCCAGTAGAAAGCTTCAAGGTCTTTGGGGAAGCAGAAGCCGCCGAAGCCTATGCCCGCCTTTAGAAAAGAAGATCCTATACGCTTGTCCAGGCCCATGCCTTTGGCCACATCCTCAATATCAGCGCCGGTCTTTTCACAGATATTGGCCACCGCGTTAATGAATGATATTTTGGCGGCAAGGAAAGAATTGGAGGCGTGTTTGATAAGCTCGGCGCTCTTTACGCTGGTAAAGAGCACTTTTGCGCCTTTCATTGGTCTGTAAACCCGTTTTAAAACCGCCTCCGCCTCTTTTGAGGAAACACCAGCCACCACACGGTCGGGCTTTAAAAAATCCCAGACAGCCGTGCCCTCGCGCAGAAACTCGGGGTTAGAGGCCACATCAAAGGGGATGCCTTTTTTGTTATGGCGCTTTACAGTCTTGCTGATCCAGTCGCAGGTTTCAACAGGCACGGTGGACTTTTCCACTATAACGGTGTAGCCTGCCATGTTTTTTGCGATTTCTTCCGAAACTTTTTCAATGGTTGAAAGATCGGCAGAGCCGTCATCGCGGGGTGGGGTGCCAACGGCGATAAAAATAGCTTCGGCGCGGCGGCCCTGATGAAGCATCCCCTCTTTTATAAAATTGGAAAAATGCAGGCGGCCCGCTTTAACATTCTTTTTGACCACGCGCTCCAGATCATCCTCGTAAATGGGCATTATGCCCTTTTCAAGCATGGCTATCTTTCCGGGGTCGTTGTCAACGCAGATAACGTGGTGCCCAAGCTCGGCAAAACACGCGCCGCTGACAAGTCCCACATAGCCCGCGCCGATCACACAGATATTTACTTTTTCATTCTGGTTTTTTTTCATTAGAGGCTCCGTAATAACTGAGTTCCTGCCGTATTTTAGATACGGCTGTTGCCAGAAGCCATATACTTTAGGCCGTAAGCTGGGCAGAAAGTTCGGTAAAGTATTATGGCCTGCGGCTTATGGCGTATGGCTTTTTTCCTCCGGGCCGCAGATCACTTCGGTGCCCGCTTCAGGTTCTATTTCGTGCGCTTTAGCCAGTTCGCAGGCGCGCTTCTTTTCGGAAACGCCCAGGAAGTATATGGCGACGAAAATAAGCAGCAGGCCGAGCCAGTCTTCTTTCGCCGGAGGCTTTGCCGCCATCAGAAAGAACACGAGAAGCGTCGCTATTGTGCCGGCGATAAGCGAGGTAAGGCGGTTGACGAGTCCCGCGAAAGTGGCGGTGCGGCCTTTGAACATGAACAGAAACACCGAGAAGAAGGCTCCGATGCCGTAGGGGATGCCGGCGAGGGCCGCTTTAAGCCAATCTTTATGCGGCATTGAAAACGCCGTCTGGAAGTTTCCCACGAAGTCTTTTGAGTTTTCCGGGTTCGGGGTCATCAGGTAGATCACGGCTAGGGTGGCCAGTATCATCGTGGTGCTGGCGGAGAGCTGCTCCACGGCGAAGAAGCCTTTGTTATCATATGGGACGCCCTTGGCACGCGTATTCTTAAAATAGTTCATGATGTAGATGCGGATGGCGTAGGCGATAATGTAGCTGGTCAGAATGGTCATGGCCGCTACATTATTGATGAAGTCAAAATCTCCGGGCTTGACATAATAGAGCTTCAGGCCCACGGCCGCCAGCGCGAATACAACAGCGATGTTTTCTTCCTTGTAAACTTTTTTGTGAAGTATCCCCTGGCGTATCTGTATGGAGTCTATTATGCGGCTTATTACAATGATGCTGGCACGCATGATTATCATGGCGACCATTACTGAGATGGGCAGCAGGTACATCAAAGTGGTGGTCGGAATTACCACCGCGGTGCAGATGCCGGACGGGATGATGTAGAGGAATTCTTTTGGGAAGGTAAGGCCGAGCACCGTGATCTTGCCCTGGGACTGGAATTTGTACCATCCCCAGGCTATCACCAGGGATACGCAAAACAGGCTTGAGAAGAGTGTGGAGTAGACCATGTACTGGACATCGCTCATAGCGGGATAGCCCGGCGCCTTGTTCATGAAATATTTCGGCGCTATGCCTGTAACAATATAGGTGGCGAAGTAGGCGAACGCCAGTTGCAGCAGGCGCTCCGTGGTGCCGTCGTGAGTTTTTTGCGTAAAAACGGTTTTAATTGTTTTAATCATACATTCTCCCTACAATACAATAACAATCCGCGTTCACATATTATATATAAATATGGAAAAATGGGAAAAAAATTCCTGATTACTTTTAGGATAGTTTAAGGAAGATCCGGGTTTCCTTCAGGTTTTGGGCGCTCTTTTTCGGGAAATCTCAGCGGCTTTTTTGATTTTTGCCAGCAGTATATCCAGATCAAAAGGCTTGACAAGGTAATCCATGGCGCCGAAAAGCATGGCATCATTCAAAGTGGCGGCGTCGTTTAAGCCGCTTATGGCGAGTACGGGTACATGGGCTGATGCGGGCATGGCCCTGATATCGCTCATAAGGCTTATTCCATCTTCCCCGGGCATCATTATATCCATCAGAATAACATCGGGTATTTCTTCCGGTTTAGCCCCGGTGAAAAACTCCTTGGCCTTTTTAGGGCTTGAAAATGTTTTTATCTCGCATTTGTCTGAGGAGAGCCCATTCTCGTAAATATCCAGAATGGCCTCGTCATCGTCCACCGCCACTACGCGTATAGGTTTTTCCTGTTCCATAATTAAGGTTCCTTAATTCTAACAAAAAAACCGCTTCCCGGGTTACCCTATCTACCGGTTTCCTTTAGCTGGCATTTAAAAACCCCTCTGGTGCTTGGCAGGTAAAAAAGTTTGCTTATCCCGTAAAGCTGGTAAACCGAAATAAATAATTGTATGTCTTTAGTGTCGTCACGTTTCTGAAGCGGGATAAGGCGATAGGGCTGCTTTATGGCGTCAAAAAGAGGCTTAACCTTCTGTATGTCGTAGGTTTCAATATCCTTTATTATATGTTCCTTTGAAGCGTGCGACCGGAACCGGTCAAGCTCCTCCCCCTCTATCGGTTCCGCGCTCAGGAACCCGTAAAGTTTTTTATCCGGCGGCAGTTTTTCCATATTTTTTTTGGCTTCTCCGAAGGCATGGGAAAAGGCTTCACCGAAGGAGTTAAGCGGAGCATCAACCCGGCGCAGTTCACCGTTGATGTAAGCGGAAATGCTTAAAACTTGTCCGCGGTAAAAAATCATTTTGTTTTCAACGCCGTTCTGAAAGTTCAGGATTTCAGAACTTTCTATTTCGCGGAAAAAATCTTTCGCAAGCTGCGCGCGGATAACTCCGCGGCGCGTTATGGACGCGGTTTTTGTTTCGGTCCGCATCATTACCCGGCCGTCCTGGGATATTTCCATGTATAGCTTTTTTTCCGTTTTAGGAGCGGACACATTCATCCAGCTGACTTTAGGCACGGTCTTCTGGCCGTACGGGCGGTACGCGAGGGCTGCCGATGCCGCGCAAAATAATATTAACGAAAACAATATTCTTTTAGCCATGTCTGTCCACCGCCGAGTCTAGCGAAAATACCGCTCCGTGCCGGAAGGACAGAACGGCTAGAACCAGCAGCGCAATATTCTGCGCGAATTCTCCAGCGAGCGAGCTGGAGCCGTTGGCTCCGAAGCAGCCGCAAGAGGTGACAGGGAGTCCCCGCAGCCAGGCTTGGGTAAGCAGGACCTCAAACCCTAGCAGCAACGCTCCTATGCCGGCGGCGCAAAAACGGGTAAACAGGCCGGTGGCGAACATAAGCCCAAGATAAAGTTCAAGCCAGGGCAGCGTGAGCGCCGTCCAGAGCGCAGCCCACACCGGAACTATTTTGTATCCCTCAATGGCGTATGCGAATTCCTCGGCCGGGGAAACGGCTTTTAAATAGCCGGCGTAAACAAAAACTCCGCCCAGGATAATCCTTGAACAGACAGCGAGTATGGTTTTTACCTTTCTCTCGTTTTGCATTATTTTTTTAGCAGATTGTCAAAATGTTTTGCCGCGTCAAGCAGCTGAAGCGTGCCCACGACTCGTTTTCTGTTTATGAAAAAAGTGGGCGTGGCGTTAACGCCTTTCAGGTCGCCCTCAGCCATTTCAAGCTTTACCCCTTTTATAGTTTCATCTTTGTTTGAGCAGGCCTCAAAAGCCGAAAGGTCAAGATCCAGCTTTTTAGCGTAATCAAAAAATTCAGCCGGTTTTTTTTCCGCGCGCCCCCAGAGTTCCTGGTTTTTGAAAAGCAGTGCCGCGTATTCCTGGAATTTCCCCTGCGCACCGGCGCAGTCGGCATAAGCGGCGGCGTGAAAGGACCATTTGTGTATGGACACAAGCGGGTAATGCTTGAAATTCAGCGCGATATGGCCGTTGTAAAGCTTAAGCATCTCCTCAAGCTGCAGATAGGCGGCCTGGCAGGAGGGGCAGGCGAAGTCGGTATATTCATAGATCTGTATCTCCGCCGTTTTAGGGCCGAAGGCGCGGAAAGGGGGCACGGTCCGTATTGGCCCCAGGTTCAGCTGCCTTGCCAGTAAAGTTGTGAGCGTGGCTGCGAAAATAAGTAACGACGCGATAACAAGCTTCCTCGCTGTTTTTGTGTGCTGCATAAGCTGATTATACTATAAAACTTTTGCCGTTTTGGAGGCCCAAATCCTTGGCGGCTTTGGGCGGCCGCAATTCCGGCTTAAAACAGGCCTTAAAATTGGGAAAAAACAGAAAAAAATCTTTGTTCATAACAAAACCCTTTCAGAAGATGTAAAATATAGACACGCGCTTCCGGTTTACGGGAGCAGCCGCAGACGACCGCCAGATTTTTCAACGGCCAGCCCCGGCAGCAGTTCAGTAATAAAAATTTAATTAAAGACGCAGGGATTTTACACATCTTATCCGGCAACTCTGTTTTTTATTCTCGTCTTTTTTTTCGGAAGAGCAAAAGATGACACCTTCCATAACCGGCAGTTTTACTTTTCTGAATGACCCGCTGTCCCTTTTTTTTGTGTTCGTCATCCTTTTGATATCTGTGCCTTCGGCCATCTATTCCGTCGGTTATCTGAAAGGTGAGTATTCCGGCTGCAAAATAAAACTTGCCTGGTTCCTTTTGATACTGTTCGTGGCGTCAATGCTGGCGGTTGTCAGCGTATCAAACCTTGTTTGGTTTCTGGTATTCTGGGAAATAATGTCTTTGGTTTCGTATTTCCTGGTTATTTTTGATTCCGGGCATGAAAAGTCTATCCGGGCCGGCACCGTTTATATCGTAATGACGCATTTCGGCACCGCCCTTATCACCGCGGCTTTCCTTATAATGTACCGCTACACTCATACTTTTGATGTTTTAGCGGTCAAAGAGGCGGCCTATCTTATTCCTGAAAGCGTTAAAGGCGTGGTTTTTCTGCTGCTTTTCTTCGGCTTCGGCGCCAAGGCGGGTATAGTGCCGCTTCATATCTGGCTACCGATGGCGCATCCGCAGGCGCCCAGCCACATCTCCAGTATTATGTCCGGAGTAATGATAAAAGTCGGGCTTTACGGTATTATAAGGTTCACGGTTTTTACCCTGGGAATAACCCAGCTCTGGCAGGGCAGGATGGTTATGGTATTTGCCGCGGTTTCCTGCCTGGTCGGAGTTATTTATGCGTTAATGGAACACGATCTAAAAAAACTGCTGGCTTTCTGCAGCGTTGAAAACATCGGCATTATTCTGCTGGGTGTGGGAGGCTCCATGATGTTTATGGTCATGAACCAGCCCGCGCTTGCGGTTTTTTCAATGGCGGCGGGGCTTTATCATCTTATGAACCACGCTGTTTTCAAGGGGCTGCTGTTTTTGGGCGCTGGCTCCGTTTACAAAGCGACCGGCACGCGCGATATGGAAAAAATGGGAGGGCTGATTAAACTGATGCCGTACACCGCCTTCGCGTTCCTGGCCGGCTCCATGGCTATTTCCGCGCTGCCGCCGCTGAACGGGTTTATAAGCGAATGGCTCACTTTTCAGGCGATTTTTGCCGGCGCCCTTAAAAGCGCGGGTAACAACATAATGTTCTGGATGGCGGCGGCCGCCGCCCTGGCGCTTACAAGCGGGCTCGCCGCGGCCTGTTTTGTGAAAGCGTTTTCTGTGACCTTCCTGGCCGCCCCCAGGAGCACGAAGGCTTCGGAGGCCGTGGAATCGCCCTTGTCAATGACGGTCCCAATGTTTTTTTTGGCGGCGATTACCCTGGCTTTCGGAGTGTTCGCCCCTCAGATTCTGCCGGTTCTGACCCGGGTAGCGGGGGAGACGCTTGGCGTTTGTACGCAAGGCATGAAATTTACGGCGCTAAATTACGGCATAACCAACGGCCTGGAAAACGCCGGTCCCGTTTCGGGCCCGCTTGTTATGGCTGCGCTTGTGTTTCTGGGGTTGGCGGTTTTCTTCGGGCTCAGGATCATTTACGGGAAACAGCTTTTCAATGTTGGGCGCACCTGGGGCTGCGGCTATTATGCTCTTGATGCACGCACAGAATATACCGCGACGGCCTTTTCAAAGCCATTCAGGATTTTTTTCAGCTTCCTTCTTATGCCTTACAGGAAAACTGAAAAGGTGACCCACGGGGGATATCATCTGAAATATTTCCGTTATGAAACCCACACTACGCCGTTTTTTAGGACATTCTTTTATGAACCGGCGGTGTCCGCGTCTTTCCGGCTGGCAAAGATGGTTAGAAGGATGCAGCCTGGCAGTATTCATATCTACCTTTCCTATATTTTTGCGGTTATCATTCTGCTGCTTGTTTTCAGAGGTAAATTCTGATATGGCACAGATATCTGGCGTTTTACAGGTTCTGCTTATCATCTCCGCCGCGCCGTTATTTGGCGGGCTAATTAAAAAGATAAAAAATATAGTCCGAATGAGACGCGGCGCCCCGGTTTTGCAGCCATACTGGAATTTTTTAAAGCTCCTGGGTAAAAACGAGGAAGTCATTTCGAAGCACGCTTCATGGCTGTTTAAAGCCGCGCCGTATGTGGTAATTTCCTCGTCGGTGGCAGCGCTGTTGCTGCTCCCGCTTTTCGGCGGCTCCGCGGCGGCTGGCGGCATGGGGGACATTGTGGCCGTTCTTTTTATACTCGCATTGGGCAGGTTCTTTATGGCGCTTGCCGGCATGGACGCGGCCGGCGCTTTCGGCGGCATGGGATCTTCCCGTGAAATGTTCATTTCAAGCCTGGCCGAGCCGGCGGCGCTTGTTTCCTTTTTTGCTTTGGCCGTAAACGCCGGCTCCACCTCTTTCGCAGCAATAGCCGGCAATGGCGCTTTCAGCGTGTCTTCGCTCACCGCCGGCTTTTCGCTTTTTATCGTGACAATAGCCGAAACTTCCAGGATCCCGGTTGACAACCAGGAAACGCACCTTGAGCTGACCATGGTGCATGAGGCGATGGCGCTGGAATACTCCGGCAGGTCGCTGGCCATTATTGAATATGCTTCCCACTTAAGGCAGCTGGTATGGTTCTCTCTTATAGCGGGGGTTATTTTTCCCCTGCCGTCGCCTTCCGGCTGCGGCGCGGCGCTCGCGGCGGCCGCGGCTGTGATATTTACCCTGAAATTGCTGGCGCTGGTTATTATTATGGCGTTTACAGAAATTTCGCTGGCTAAAATGAGGCTGTTTAGGGTGGCCGATCTGCTGATGTTTGCGTTTATAGCGGCGCTCGCTTCAGCTGTTTTAGCGGCGGGAGGTTATTGAAAATTTTTACCCCCCGCCCTTTAGGGCGGGATATTTCCGGGCGAGGAAATTTAAAGAAAAAATGTCCCAGATATTAACCGTCGGGTTGTTGTTTTCGGTGTTTTTAATGGCCGGTTCCAAGAGGCTGCGGGCGCTTCTGCGCGCTTTCAGATTTCAGTCGCTGATGCTGGCCTTTTTAACGGCTTCTTTTGCCTTGAGTTCGGGCGATTGGGATCTTTGGGTCATAACCGGCATGATACTTATCATCAAGGTCTGGCTGATTCCACGCCATCTTGACAAAATAACGGCTGAAATGAGCTCCGGAGAAAACATGGGCCTAGTGCTGAACCCGCCGATGTCGGTTATTATAGTAACCGTGTTTGGCTGGTTTATTTATATTTTTTCTGATTCGGTTATAGGCGGGATGTCCGGCGGCGCCCGGCTGAATTTTTCCATTTCGTTCCTGGCGATTTTTACCGGGTTTTTCCTTATGGTTTTCAGGCTGAAAGCATTGGCGCAGATAATAGGGCTTCTGGTGATGGAAAACGGGGTGTTTATGCTGGCTTCGTCCATCTCAGGCGGTATGCCTTTTATAGTTGAAATAGCGGTTTTTTTCGACCTGTTCGTGCTTGTTGTGGTAGCCGGGGTATTTGTTTACAAGATAAAAGGCCTGTTTACCCATATGGATGTGAGCAGGCTGACAAGACTGAAAGGCTGAAGAATGGGAAGTGGTTAGGTTGTTAGGTTCACGGTTCAGCGGTTAAAAAGCACAAAAATCTAACGCTTCGAATATATTTAAACATCGTAGCAAAAAATAACCGTGAACCCTGAACCGTGAACCTGTAGTTACGAAACATGCTGATATACCTTATATTGCTATTGAATATCTGCTGCGCGTCGCTCCCCTGGTTTGTGCGCCGCCATCAGAATATGGGCGCCATAAACATTGCCGGGCATTTGGCGGCGTTCCTTCTTGTGCTTGCCCAGATAATATTTTTTGGGGCGCCGGGCAGGCTTGACGGCTTTTTTTGTGCCGACGCCTTAAGTCTTTTTTTTATTTTCACTATCGCTGTAGTGAACCTGGCTGCGGCCCTTTATTCCAAGGGCTACATAGCGGATGAAGTTGTGGAAGGCCTTATAAGTGAAGGTTCGGCAAGGCTTTACTATTCCCTTTTCAATGTTTTCACTTTGAGCATGTTTTTGGTTACGCTGGTGGAGAACCTCGGCCTTATGTGGGTGTGCGTGGAAATGACTACGCTCGCCTCTGCTTTCCTGGTGGGGTTTCACACCACTAAAAAAGCCATAGAAGCGGCCTGGAAATATGTAATGATCTGCTCAGTGGGCATAGTGCTTGCGCTTGTAGGAGTTATTCTTTTCTATTACGCATTAAATACGGGCACCGGAGCCAAAACACTTAACTGGGACGATATGCTGCTGCATGCGGGAAGCCTTGATCCGCGCATAGTCAAAATCGCTTTCATTTTTATCCTTGTGGGATACGGTACCAAGGCGGGGCTGGCCCCCATGCACACCTGGCTGCCGGACGCGCACAGCCAGGCGCTTACGCCTATAAGCGCCCTGCTTTCCTGCGTGCTGCTTAAAACCTCGGCATACGCCATTTTAAGGTTTATGGTTATAACCAATCAGGCTGTTGGCGGCTCCTATGCCGCTAACCTCGCGCTCTTATTCGGCATGATTTCCCTGGGTGTTTCAGCGGCTTTTATTCTGGTGCAGAAAGATATCAAGCGATTGCTGGCATATAGCAGCGTGGAGCATATCGGGGTGATTTTTGTGGGTATCGGGATTGGGGGGCCGGTGGGCGCATTCGGTGCGCTCTATCATGTTTTTAATCACGCGGTTACCAAGGCGCTGATGTTTTTTGCCGCCGGCAGCGCGGCAAAAAAATATGGCACGCACAGCATGCGCAATATCAGGGGCGTTATTGAGGCTATGCCTTTTACGGGTGCATTTCTGTTGTTGGGTGTTTTTGCGCTTGGCGGCCTGCCGCCTTTTTCAATTTTCATGAGCGAGCTGACCATACTTTCCGGCGCGTTTGCGCAGGGCAGGTACCTGGTCTCCGGCCTTTTTATGTTTTTCCTTGCGGTGATCTTCGGCGCGCTGGTGCATCATTTCAGCGGAGTTCTCTTTGGGGAAAAACCAAAAGAGATGGCCGCCGGCGGGGAGGAGCCTATGGGCTCGAAAGCCGCATTCATCCTGCTTGGCTGCCTTATGCTCGCTCTGGGACTTGGCATTCCCGGTTTCATGGCGAAGCTGTTACGCGCGGCCGCCGATATTTTATCAAGCCCTGTAGGAGTATGACGTGAAAATAGAGGATGTTTTAAAAGAGCTTTCTGCACGGGAAGAAATAGTTCCGGTTTCAATACAATGGAATGCGGTTGAAGAGGCGCACCTTGAGGTCAGGCCGGAGGATTTTAAAAAGGCCTGCCTGTTTGCGCATCAAAAAACAGGCGCGCCGGTTTCCGCGCTGTTCGCTGAAGATATGCGGGCCGCGCTGAACAGCTTTTTTATCCGCTGCGTTTTCGCCTCACGCACGGAAAGCAAGTGGCTTATTGTGTCCGCCAGGCTTGACGGCGAAGCCCCGGAATTTGATTCGCTCGCTAACGATATTTTTTCCGCTTCGCTCTTTGAAAGGGAAATAAGCGAGATGTTCGGCATAAAGCGCCGCGGGGCTTTTGACTCAAGAAGGCTGCGCCTGCATACTGAAGTATGGCCGGAGGGATTTTATCCCTTGAGAAAAGATTTTAAGCCGCCGGAAAAGTATGGGGATACCGGACAGAATTACGCGTTCCGGCGCGTGGAAGGAAACGGAGTGTTTGAGGTGCCGGTAGGACCAGTGCACGCCGGGATAATAGGCCCGGGGCATTTCAGGTTCAGCGCGGCGGGTGAGCCGGTGTTAAATCTTGAGATACGGCTCGGTTTCACGCACAGGGGCGTTGAAAAGCTTTTTGAAGGCAAAACCGCCGGCTCCGCACTGGCATTTGCGGAGCTTGTGGACGGGGAGGCAGCTTTCGCCCACAGCCTGGCTTTTGCCGGCGCCGTAGAGAAGATACGCGGCGTAAAAGTTCCGGAGCGGCATCAGCTTGTGCGGGCTATCCTGCTTGAAATGGAAAGGCTTTATAATCACGCCGCGGATGTCGGGGGGATAGCCACGGATGTGGGGTTCAGTTTCCCCGCGGCCTGCGCCTCCGTGATTAAAGAAAACATGCTTGCGCTGAACGAAAAGCTCACCGGGTCCAGATACCTTAAAAATTTCAACCGCATAGGCGGGGTTTTAAAACTCCCCCGGTCCGCCATGGAAGCAATCGGCTCAGGGCTTGCGGCGGCCGAAAAAGATTTTTCCGCGTTAAAAGAAATGCTTTACGGCAGCGTATCGTTTATGGACCGGGTTGAAGAAACCGGCATATTGCCGCATAAAACCGCAGTGGAATTGGGCGTTTCCGGTCCCGCCGCGCGAGCCTCAGGCGTGGCGGCGGATCTCCGGGCTGATTTTTCGCCTCTTTATAAAAGCGCGGAATTCAGGCCGGCGAGGCAGGAGAGAGGCGATGTTCTATCCAGGCTTAACGTGCGGGTTTTTGAATTTGAGGAATCCATAAAGCTGATAAGAAAATTTGCCGGTATGCTTGAAACAGGCGGCGAGGAGGAACCAGCAGCCGGGGAGCCCCGAAGCGGGTGCGCCCTGGGTTACGCGGAAAGCTGGCGGGGCCCGGTGCTCTATTGGGTTAGGATCGGCGAAAACGCCCTGGTG
Source organism: Elusimicrobiota bacterium (assembly GCA_003450815.1). GTDB lineage: Bacteria > Elusimicrobiota > Elusimicrobia > Elusimicrobiales > UBA9959 > UBA9634. The sequence goes on from DMES01000055.1 coordinate 13,333, forward strand.
GAGCGGTGCAAAATAACGGACCCCTCTTTCTGCAATTGGGAGGGGCTTGCCCAGGCGGCGCCGGGCAATATCATCCCCGATTTCCCGCTCTGCAATAAAAGTTTCAACCTTTCCTATCCGGGGAACGACCTATGATGCGCATTTTATGGAATAGCCTTAAAAAGGGCATCCTTTCAAAAAAAATTGACAAGATATCCTCTTCCACGCGATACGAAAAAACAGGTGAGGAGCTGCATTCACTGATTATAAAGAAATTCGGCCGCTCGCTGCATATCAGGGAAGTGGACGCGGGCTCATGCGGAGCCTGCGAATCCGAGATAATTTCAGCCACTAATCCTATATACGATATCCAGCGTTTCGGCGTTGATTTTGTGGCCTCCCCCAGGCATGCCGACGCCCTGCTTGTAACGGGGCCGGTGCCCGGGAATATGGCGCTGGCGCTCAAGCGCACTTATGAAGCCATGCCCGGGCCTAAATTCGTGATAACCTGCGGCGACTGCGCCCTGAACGGCGGAGCCTTTAAAGATTCCTATTATTGTGCCGGGAATATAAGCAAAATAGTTCCGGTTGCAGCCCACATCCCCGGTTGTCCGCCTCATCCACTGGCCATTATTAACAGTTTGTTGTGCCTTTTAGGCAGAATTGAATAAAAATAAAAAGGCGCCTGGCGCCTTTTTATTATCAACTTTTCGCATTAGGCAAAAAAGAGGCTCGCGCTGAGTCGGGCCTTTTTTTGGGGTTACCCGCTCAATCTTCGGGGTGGCTGTTGCCGCCGTCATCGGGGTAGCTGTTGCCGCCGTCATCGGCGCGGCCGAAGGTTCCGCCCGGGGCGAAGTCGGCGTCCGTTAGGCCGCAGTAGCTTTCATGGAGCGATTGCACTCTATGTCCGGTGGAGTCTACCAGATAGCAATTCCCGCGCGACCCGCCCGTATCCAAATCAAAGCTGTAGCCCTCATTTGCTATCTGGTATTCAATGACGGCCCGCTCGCAATTGCCGGAATGGGGCAGCTGTTTTTCCTTATAGAAACAGATCGAAGTAGATTTACCCATCGAAGCTTTCGCCTCCGCAGGGGGAGCATCTTTCGGGAACACGTAAATGATATTCATGCGGTCCGCAAAGTCTTTAAGATTCATACTATGGCCCGAAAGAGCTTTTGCTATCTCCCTTACCTGGTTTATACCATTAATCTGACTCACCCCGCGTATTTCCACAAAAACTATGTCTATCTGCCGGGCTGCGGCCATATGCCCCGCCCAAGTGCTTTGTCCGTCGTCCACAACAAGCCCGCCGGCTTTGGAAAACACGGTTTTCGGTATGAACTGCAATATTGTCAAAGTCGACCAGGTGGTTTTATGTGCCCGTTTGGAGTTATCCAGGTTAAGGGCTTCTTGCTTGGCAAGATATCTGCGAAACTCCGGGGGGGCGAGCGGGGGACGCGGGATGCTGCTGTTCTCTAAAACCGAAGGGGAAACTCCAGTCTTTAGGGTGTCAATCGCACTTTCGGAGGCATAAAGAGCTCCGAAACTCTGCATCATAAGGATTAACGCCGTGATCGTTTTTTTCATCATATATTCTCCTCTCGCCCAAGCCCGCACATTCTTCCTGCCGGTGCTTGTTTTGATGATATAGTTTACCACGTGAATCGTGCTCATCCCAAGGGCCATAATACCCACCATTGCTCTTTTTTTTGGCCTAATTTCGCATAGGCCCCGAACCAGCAATAAAAAGGTGCCTGGCACGAATGGCACTAACTTAAG
>DMES01000077.1 GCA_003450815.1 Elusimicrobiota bacterium
AAAGTTACGTGAGCTTTTGGGAAACTCCGCTGGCCAATGAAAGCATGATGCTTTTTAGAGTATAATTATAGAGTATTTTTATGAAAATTCTTTTCCTTACCATAGGCACGGAAATCGTCGCGAGCAGCCGGACCAGGGTCTATCAATTCTTACCGCATCTAAAAAAAGCGGGAGTGGAAGCAGTTGTGATGCCTTACGATTACACCGAAACCTTCGCCAACATCATAATTCCCATTTTCGCGAAGTCCCGCCCCCCGCTTAAACTGCTGCGCAAAGCCGTCTCATTTTGTTCCAATCTGCTGAATATTGTTATCAGACTTCTTCAAACGATCAGGTTTTTGTCCAGCCTCAGGCGTTTTGACGTCATATACATACAAAAACTGGCCCTGCCCGTATTTCTCCAGAACTTAATTAAAAGAGCTAATCCCAACATAGCGTTCGATTTCGACGACGCGGTCTTCATAAAGGATGAATCCGGTTATAAGGCCCGGTTTGACCATATGATAACGTCAGCCGGACTGGTAACCGTTGAGAACGATTACACTACGGACTACGCCAGGCGGCTTAACGCCCCCGTCCTCCGTATGACCGGGCCGATAGACTGCAGCAGATATACGCCCAGACCCGGCCCCAAGACGCCGGGAGAAGACATTGTTATCGGCTGGATAGGCAGCGACTCCACCGCCGAATATCTGCTTCCCGTGGCCGGCGCGCTAAAAATACTCTGCGAAGAACATCCCAACCTGCATCTGGAATTTATCGGCGCCAGAAAGCTCGACGCCCTGGGTGGCAGGAGTATCTATAAAAAATGGGCGTTTGGCAGCGAGGCCGCCGATCTCAAGAACTTCGACATAGGAATAATGCCTCTTCCGGACAATGAATGGACACGGGGAAAAGGCGGCTACAAGATACTGCAATACATGGCGGCGGGCATCCCCTCCGTGGCATCACCGGTCGGCATAAACTCGCTTCTGATCAGGGACGGGGAAACCGGCTTTCTAGCCACCACCCCAGGGGAATGGCGCGACAGGCTAAAAAAACTCATTACAGACGCCGGATTGCGCCGGTTTATGGGTAAATCCGCAAGGAAAGAAGCGGAAGAGAAATACTCTTTTGAGTTTTACACGCCGCAGCTCATCAGCCGCCTGGAGGGGCTTAAGCGGACTTCCCGTTCCGTCTAAGCCCCTCGTAGAGGGCCACACCGGCGGAAGTGGAAAGGTTAAGGGAACGTGAATGCTCTGAAGACATGGGGATGCGGTAAAGACGGTCTTTATATGTTTCGTAATATTCAAGCGGCAGGCCGGCCCCCTCGCTGCCGAAAACCAGGCAGGAATCCCCCCGATACGGCGCTTCCCAGTAAGTTTTTTTTCCTTTGGTGGAAAAGAACAGCAGGGATGGGTTGTCGCCCAAAGTTTCCAGAAACTCCGCAAAAGAGGGATACTCCGAATACTTCAGGTACTGCCAGTAATCCAGTCCTGAGCGCCTGATCTCTTTTGAATTTATTTTAAATCCGAGCTTGCCTACAAAGACAAGTTCCGTGCCGGTGGCCACACAAGTGCGGCCTATGTTGCCGGCGTTCCAGGGGATATCCGGATTAATTAAAACTATTTTCATATCTTAAAATCATCCGCAAACTGCTTATGCCAGAGCTCCAGCATAAGCAGTGCCCACAGCTTATAGCCGTGGTCGCGCCGCCCCCTCTGATGTTCGTCCCAAAGTCTCAGCAATTCTCCACTCCGGAAATAACCGCGGTCCATGGATTTTTTAGACAGGCAGACCCCGGCCCAGTAATCCTTCAGCTCTCCGCGGAACCAGATACCCAGCGGCACGCCGAAACCCATCTTGCCGCGCTTGTAAACGGCCGGGGGCAGCATATCTTTGAAAGTTTCCTTCAAGATCCATTTGGTGCCCCCGAAACCCTTAAGCTTCAGATTTCCCGGCAGTCTGAAAGCGAATTCCAGCACTTTCTGGTCTAAAAAAGGAGAGCGCGTTTCAAGCGAATTCGCCATGGAGGCTATATCCATCTTGGTCATCAGGCATTCCGGCAGGTAAGACCGCAGGTCCACATACATAAGCCTGTTTATCAGGTCATCGTCCGGATTCAGGGCGAACAGCCTGGAAAGATACCGCTCCGCATAGTCTTTATCTTTACCCAGCAGGCTTGCAAAGGCGGCGCTGTAAAGCCCGCTTGTCTCGCCCGGGCCGAAAAAAGCAAGCGTGGAAAGATACCGTTTTTCAAGCGTGCCCATCAGAGAGGCTTTCAGAAATTTTTCCAGCCGCCAGAAAAAATCAAACGGGGCGGTTTTCGGGAAAAAGCGAGTGCCCTTTAAGGCGGCGGATTTTATCCAGGCCGGCACAGCCGAGATACGGGCATCCGTCTTCATGCCGACATACCTCAGGTAACCGCCGAATGCCTCGTCGCCCCCGTCGCCGTTTAAAGCCACCGTCACCGATTTTCTGGTTTCCCGCGAGATAAAATAGGAAGGCAGGGCGCTGCAATCGGCGTAGGGCTCGCCATAGTGCCAGGCGATTTTTTCAAGCATGTCCGCCATTTTGGCTTCCACCACAAATTCTGTGTGTCTGGTGCCGTACATCTGCGCCACCTGGCGCGCGTAGCCAAGCTCCGAAAATTTCTCCTCTTTAAATCCTATGGCGAAGGTCTTTACCGGGGCGTCCGACTGCCTGGCCATGAGGGCTGTAACAATGGAAGAATCTATCCCGCCCGACAAAAAAGCGCCCAGCGGCACGTCAGAAATAAGCCTTATTTTCACAGCCTCGGCCAGTTCCGAGTAAAGACGCTCTTTAAGCTCGTCAAGAGACAGACTGGAAAGTTTTTCCGCTCCAAGCGGCAGGTCCCAGTATTTTTCCGTCCGCGCGCTTCCGTTTTCAAAAATAAGCACGGAGGCCGGCTCCAGCTTTTGTATGCCCTTAAACACGCTGAGCGGGCTCGGAATATACTGCAAGGTAAGATATGCGTCTATGGCCGCGGGATTAATTTCCCTCGGCAGTTCCTTGACCGCAAGCAGCGCGCGCAATTCCGAGGCAAAGGCCAGGCACGAAGGCGTGAGCGCGTAGAACAGCGGCTTCTTGCCCACCCGGTCGCGCGCTAAAACCAGCCGCTTTTTTTTAGCGTCCCAGATGGCAACTGCGAACATTCCCCGCAGGTATTTGGGGAACTCCGTGCCTTTTTCTTCATAGAGATGCACTATGGTTTCGGTGTCTGACTTGGTGCTGAATTTGTGACCCTTGGAAAGCAAATCGTTCCTCAGCTCCTGGAAATTATATATCTCCCCGTTAAAAACTATCCAGACAGCGCCATCCTCGTTTGAGATGGGCTGATGGCCGGTGGATAGATCTATTATGGAGAGCCGCCGCATTGCGAGCCCCACCGCGCCTGAGGCGTAATAGCCCTCATCGTCCGGCCCCCGGTGGACCATAAGATCGTTTATTTTTTTGAGCTCTTCTTTTGATACCGGCTCAAGCGAACCGTAATTATACTTTCCGCAAATTCCGCACATATTCAGTCCTATACCTTAATACGCTGATAAGTTTGGGAGCGAGTATGCTTGTAGGCAGGTATGCTTTTTGAGGAGTTATTTATTAGCCCTACACGCCTACCGGCATACCCGCCTACTAGCAATTCCCGGCGTATATCTCCAGCATCTCAGCGGCTACCCGCGCCATGGAATATTGTTCCACGGCGGTAAGCCGGGCACGCTCCCCCATTTTCACCGACAGGCTGCGGTCGGCTATATGGCGGCGCAGACATTGCTTTATCTCCTGTCGGTTGAGGGGGTCAAAAAGGCAGCCGCTTTCCCCCTCAATTACCGCGTCTTTGGCGCCGCCGACCCGGCTTGCCATTATAGCCACTCCGCAGGACATCGCCTCAAGCATAGAGTTAGACAAGCCCTCTGAGATAGACGGCAGAATAAAAACATCCGCCGCTCTGTAGTAGGGCAGCAGGTCGTCTTTCGGACCGGCTAGCGTCACGCTGCTGCCCAACTCAAGATTAGCGATCGCTGAAGCCAGGTTTTTGCCCTCCGGTCCTTCGCCAACTATCATCAGGTGAATTTTCGGTTTTGCCTGCTCTTCGGCTAAAAGTTCGGCCCAAAGCTCAACGAATTCCCTTATTCTTTTCTCCGGAACCAGTCGCCCCACAAAGAGGAACACTATGTCATTTCCAAGGCCCACGGCGGTTTTGGCGCTTATTTTTTCGTGGTACAGTGGCGGCGTGTATTTACCTGTATCAACTCCGTTACGAAATTGCCGCAGTTTCAAGCCGGAGAACTCACGGCTGTTTTTCAGCCATTCGTAGACCCCGCCGTTCATCACCAGCAATTCCGGCCCGGCAAGTGAAAAAAACCTGAGTTTCAGCCGCCCCAAAAAAGTTCCCCGGGAAAGCGTTATTTCGTCCACTCCCCTGCCGCCGCCAAGCTTGATCACTATCTTTTTGCCGGCAAGGCGGCCGGCGAACACCGCGGCCACCGCATGCGATGACGCCAGGTGAACATGCGCCGCGTCGTACTCCGCTCTTTTGGCCAGCATATAGAAAAACGTCTTCAGCATGAAAACGAAAGAATCCAGGACGCCCGCGCCGAAAGTTTTAAACCGCTCTATTTTTACCCCGTCAATTATTTCCCGCGCGGCCAAAGCGCCAGTCCGGCGCGTAATGACGGTGACCTTAACGCCTTTTTTAACCAGAGCCTTTGAAAGCTCAAAGGCCTGCTTTTCGGTTCCGCCAAGCACCGGATAAAAGGTCTGGCTTATCATCAACACAGATTTGATGTCACTTTCCATGGTTTGTTTCTTTACCGGAGAATTCGCCCCACACTTTGCCTAGCGAGTGGCCCATCTGGTAAACAAAAATCACGCCTGCCAGGGTAATAATGATGTAACTCACCATATGTATGCAGGACGCGTAAGCGAAGGCGACATCCTTAGACACACCCCAGACTGACATTATCTTGACAATGCCGAACTCAAAATTTCCGAAATAGCCCGGCATGCCTGGCACCGATGCCGCCACCGCCCCCGTAAACACCAAAAACACTCCCTTGAAGAGGTCCAGGGTTCCGCCAAGCCCGAAGGCCAGCCCCATCCAGTAATAGTTCAGGACGTCCATGAACCATTGCAGAAAGGCAAAAAGGAAAATGAGCGCGCCGCTTTTTAAAGAATGAAAACCTTTTACGCCCATGGCCGCGCGTTCAAAGAGGCGGCGGACCCCGGGAAAACGGCTGAAAAATCCGGAAAACCACCTGTGCGCCGTCAACTCATCGGCGAATGCCAGCGCGGCCATGCCCACCACAATCCCGGCGAACAAGCCCCACAGCCATCCGTCGTAGTTTATTAAACTGCCGGTAATGCCGCCGAAGCGGGCCGCCGCCGCAAACATGAATAACAGCACCACAATGTCCAGCGCGCGTTCCACTAAAATAGTGGCGAACACCGTAAGCATGGGAATACCGAAAATTTTTGCGCCGAAGGTGCCTCTGGCTATTTCTCCGAGGCGTAAAGGCAGAATATTGCTGAGCGCCAACCCCGCAGCCTCAAGCCGGAAAGCGTCCCATAGGCGCACCGGCTTTGAGGGGTTTAGCAACAGTCGCCAGCGCGCCCCGCGGAAAACCAATTCAAAAAAGATGGTAAAAACAAACGGGACCATGTAGACCACGTTGACCTTAGAGTAAATCGCCGGCAGGCCCGCAAAGTCCACATTTCTGAAAACGAAGAACAACAGCGCCGCGCTCAGCATAAACCCGGCGATCATTGAAATTTTTGTTTTCATTTTCCAAACTTCAGACTTCAGAGCTTCAGCTCTTCAGCGCTATCGGTTACTCCATGCCTATGCTTTTCAGGAACGCCTCTTCCGTGGACGGACGGCCTAGGAATTTTTCCACCTGACCCGCTTCGTCGTAACTGCGCCCGGGGGCCAGTATGAGCTCGCGGTACCTGGCGCCGAGTTCCGGATTCATAACGCCCTTTTCCTCAAAAACAGAGAACAGATCCGCCGCTATCACTTCGGCCCATAGGTACCCGTAATAGCCGGCCTCGTACCCGCCCATAAGGTGACCGAAACTCGCCTGCGGATGGGTGCCGGAGCTCATCGGGATAAGAGAAATTTTATTCATCAGTTTATCGTAGAGCTTTGTGGTATCCACCTTCCCCTTGGCGGTATGATAGCGCATATCAAGTATGCTGAAAAAAAGCTGGCGCAGGTAAACAAGTCCGGAATCCATGTTTTTGGCGGCGATAAGTTTTTTTATCAGCGCCTCTGGCAGCTTTTCCTCCGGATGTTTATAATGCCCCGAAATCCTGCCAAGCACGGCGGGGCAGTAGGCCCAGTTTTCCAGCATCTTTGAAGGCACTTCCACAAAATCCCGCGACACGCTGGTGCCGGAAAACCTGCCGTATTTCGCGGTGGTCAGGATGTTATGGGTGACATGCCCGAATTCGTGAAACAGGGTCACCACATCGTCGAATTTAAGCAACGCGGGGGAATCCCCGGCCGGAGATGGGAAATTGGACACTATGGCCGCCGCCGGCAGTTCGTAGGAACCATCTTCAAGTTCGCACCCATGCCGCACGCCGAAGCAGGCGGCGTGTTTGTACTTACCCTCGCGTGGGAACAGGTCAAAATAAAAATAAGCGGCTGTTGAACCGTCTGTGTTTTTTACCTCATAGGGGCGCACCTCTTTATGCCAGACCGGCAGCGCGGCCGGCGCGAACCTCACGCCAAGAACTTCCCCAAACACCTCAAACATTCCTCTTATGACAGTTTCCACCGGAAAATATTCCTTTATTTTTTCATGGTCAATGGAATACTTGCTCTTCTTAAGGAGATTATTATAGTAGCGCCATTCCCAGGTATGCAGTATCTTTTCTGCGCCCCCTTTAAGCTTCAACCGGGCACGCAGCTCTTTGCGGCCTTTCTTTTTAAGTTTTGACCATGTTCGTTCCAGAAAGCCCATCACGGCCGCGCTGTTTTTTGCCATGCGGTCGGCCAGCATATAGTCGGCAAAAGAAGCGTATCCAAGTATTTTCCCTATCTTGCGGCGCAGAACTATGGCATCTTCCATAAGTTTCATGTTCTTGTCCGAGCACCTATTATTGAACAAAAACTCCAGCTTCCTGCGGGCTTCGCCGTTTTCCGCGCAATCCATAAAAGGCACATAGTCAGGATAATTCATTGTTATCAGGAATTTGCCGGTTTCAGTTTTTTTCAGGCGGCCTGTATAATCTTCCGGAAGCCCCCGAAGTTCTTCCGCGCTTACCTCAAGAGTGTCTTTTACTTCACGCAAATTACTTGAAAACTGTAGTTCAAGGCCGATAAGCTCTTTCATCATCTTCTTGACCTTGTTTTTTCCGCGGGGTTCAAGTCCCAGGCCGTTGCGCTTGAAATCCAGCAGGGTTTTCTCTAGTAAGCGGGCCTCTACCGGCTCCAGTTTTTCGCCTGCGGCGGCGTATTCATTAAGCGCGTTAAACACATCCTCGCGCGTCAAAAGATCCACGGAATACCGGCTTATTTTAAGCTCAAGTTCCTGCGCCTCTTTGCGCAGGTCGGCGTTATCCGAGACATAAGCCAGCATTATGGGAATTTGCACGGCCGCGCTGAATTCGCCAGTAGCGCGCTCAAAGGCCAAAACCGTGTTTTGGAAGCTGCGCCGGGGCCCGGGAATGTTTACCAGAGCCTTAAGCTTTTCTTCAAGCTTTTTAGTTACGGTTTCAAAAATGTTTTTTATCTGTTCGGGAGTGTATGAGAATTCCGGCGTTTTCAACATATAACCTCCAGGGTCATTTTTTGTTAAATTTTAGACCTCTTTACTGCGGCTATCTGCTTGGCCACGAACGGCGGCACCAGCTTTGAAACGTCTCCGCCAAAATGGGCGATGTCCCGCACCACGCTGGAAGACAGGTAGGCATAGCGCTGGCTGGGCATAAAGAAAACTGTTTCCACTTTGCTGTATAGTGTGCGGTTGATAGCGGCTACCTGAAACTCGTATTCCAGATCCGAAATGGCGCGCAGCCCCCTGAGAACCACCTGCAGCTTCTTTTTTTTTAGGTAATCCACAAGCAGCCCTTCGAAACATTCAATGCTCACTTTCTTGTTGTTTTTTAGCGCCTGCTTAAGCATGATAACCCGCTCAGGCACGGTAAAAAGCGGTTTTTTTGCGCTGTGCACAAAAACACTTACCACAAGATGATCAAAAATTTTTGAGGCTCGGTCAATGATGTCCAGATGTCCGAAGGTCACGGGATCAAAACTTCCGGGATACACGGCTACTTTTTTTTCCATAAGCTCCTTTTTTTCCAAACCCCACTTTATAGGGGACTTGGGACCTCCGGAATTGATTGAAAATCTTTGCCGTTTTCAATTGCCTTTGAAACAAACGCCAGTTCCGACCCTTTCAACTGTAATCCGTAAAGCACGCCGGTTATAGCAAGCAGCCAGCGGGGCTGACCGGTTATCTGTGTATCAGGGGTGAGAGAATAGTAATAAAGCCCATCCGAACCCTTACGCAGGGTAATGGTGCCTTCATTCATGGAAAGCGGCGTGGTATTGCGGGCGACAGCATAAGTAACAGCGTCTCCAAAAGTGACCTGTGTTGAATTGGCGTAAAGCAGATCAAATAGTTCAGCGCTTGAAGTTTGGGCTGAGCCGACTCCGGGACCATACAAAACGATAGTCTTGTTCTCCTCTTTTATTTTAAGCTCGCCGCCCGCGTATCTGAATGTCACGCCGTCTTTGAGCTGCGCCTCCTTCCAAACCGCTGGCATGGCGGCGGAACCTTTTAGCGACAGCTGAAAATAAACCTCCCAATTGTCGCCAAAAACTGCGGCGGCAAGAAAAGTCTTTCCTTCTATGTCCATAGCTTTGGAGGAGGCCTCGCGCCCGGCCAGGATATCCAAAAGCGGAACTTGTTTCAGCACCACAACGGGATTTGCCCTGGCGGCAGCTAAAAATCCGGCGTTTCCCCCGGCAAAGGAGTCAAAATTAAAAGCGTCCGCCTTAGGAACGGACGCAAAAGCCAGAATTAAAAATATACATTTCATTCCCGTCTCCTGCATTGCACCGGCTAAAGACACATTGCGCTGATTTTTTCAGCGCAACCTAATTATATCAGTTTATCCCAAACAGATTAAAAATGCCGGAACATGATAAAAAAACCGCCCTCCCTAATGTCAGGAGGACGGTTTGTCAATCAAAGAGATATTGTTTATTTTCTCTTTTTGGCTTTTTTGCCGGAATTGACCATTTTGGCGCGGGCCACATCGCCGCCCTTGTCAACATAATAAAGGAAGCCGTCTTCTTTTTTAATGCCGACCTTGGTCACTTTCTGGGGCTTGCCGCCCTTTTTGCCGCCGCGGGCCATTTTGGCGCGGGAAACATCACCGGCTTTATCTATGAAATAGAGGAAGCCTTCCTCTCTCTTTACGCCGACTTTCTGCACTTTTTCACCCATGGTGTCCCTCCTAAAAATAGTTACTACAGGGAAATTTTACATTATCCCGTCGTGAAATGCAACCTTTTTTTGCGCCCTTTTACAAACCACCTCCAATTTTCTAGACTCTAAAGAAAGGAAAACAATGCAGGCATCGCACAATATTATCAGAATGCTTTCGAAACTGGGGTTTTGCTCGCGAAAACAGGCTGTTGAGTATGTTCGCGACGGCAGAGTAACGCTCAACGGACGGGTTACAACCAGTCCCGGACAGCCCGCCACGCCCAAAGACAAAATACTGGTGGACGGCAAGCCGCCCGCGCGGCAGGAAAAGATCTGCATCCTTTTAAACAAACCGGCCGGATGCGTCACCACAAGAAGCGACGAGCTGGGACGGAAGACGGTGTACGATTATCTGGACGGCGCGCCAGGCTGGATTTTTCCCGTAGGCCGTCTGGACCTGGAATCGGAAGGGCTGCTGGTCTTCACTAACGACACCGCTCTCGGCAACCGCCTGACCGATCCGCGGTACAGGATCCCCCGCACCTATAAAGCTACTATAGACGGGATACTTTTACAGCGGGACATGGAAAGAATAATTCACGGCGGGATAGACATCGGCAGGGGCGAATTTACCGGCCCGGCGAAAATTTCCCCCCTCAGCCGCCAAGGCGGCGCCCAGACGCTGGAAATCACCATTACCGAGGGAAAAAATCGTGAGATACGAAGAATGTTCGAGGCTCTGGGAAGGCGGACTCTGCGGCTGGAAAGGACCTGTTTCGGTCCATTTAAGCTTGGCAATATTCCGTCGGGAAGCTGGCGCGCGGTCCCCATTCCGAAAGATTTTTCTATTTTCTGATGAAATGCGGAAGTTTTTCAGGAAGCTCAAGAGAAAGCTCCACTAGGCCGCGGGGCTTGCCGTCTTTAAGCCACGGGGTCTGATAGATCAGTTTTTTAACGCCGTTCTTTTCTATGGTGTAAGCGTTCGTAAAAGGCCTTTTCAACATGGCCCTCAGCCTGGCTCTGGCGGGCCCGGGGTGGCAGTCAAGCGCATTGGCCCCCACAAGAGCTCTCCCCCCTTTTTTCTGAAAAGCCATGCCGGACTTTTTATTCATTAAAATTATTTTTCCGTCCAGATCGCACACCGTAACAGCAAAATCGACCTCTTCCTGCCAGTCGCGCATAATTTTCCCCATTTGGTATCTTTCAAATTCTCAAAATAGTTCCACTTAAACCGCTGTTCTATTTTATAAAATATAGTCATGCTCCAATCCACGTTTTTAGAGCTTGTTTCAAAACGGCGCAGCATAAGAAAATACAAGCCCCTGCCGGTGGAAAGGGAAAAGCTGCTGCTCTGCCTTGAGGCTGCGCGCCTGGCCCCGTCGGCCTGCAACGCGCAACCATACCGCTTTATAGTGGTGGATGAGCCTGAACTTAAAGAAAAAGTATCAAAAGCCGCTTTCTCCGGAGTTTACTCAGGCTGCAAATTCGCCGCCGGAGCCGGCGCGCTGGTGTTTGTGGTTTCGGAAACAGGAAAATTCAGCGCCTGGCTCGGCAACCGCGTCCAAAGCACGGATTTCCGGCTGGTGGATATAGGCATAGCCGCCGAGCATTTTGTGCTGGCTGCCTCCGAGCAGGGCCTCGGCACCTGCTGGCTCGGCTGGTTCAACGCCAAATCGGCGGCCCGCGCCCTTGGCCTTGGGCCCGGGAAGAAGGTGGAAATAATGCTTTCTGTGGGCTACCCGGACGAGGATCCCTCCCAGAGAAAAAGAAAAAACATGGAAGAGTTTTCCGTTTTTAATAATTCCAGCCGCCCGCAGCAGGCGGTTGAATAAATTTGCCCGCGGAGAGATGTCAGTATTCAAAGGAAAGGGATGTTAAAATGAAAACTGCGATACTTTTTGTTGTTTTTACGGCGGTTTGTTTTCCAGCGGCCGCGCTGGCCGAAAGCGGCTGCCCCAAGGGGCAGGAAACCTGCTCGGCTTCGTCTAAAAGTTCTTCGGATTTTTTAAAAGCTGTTGAAGATATCCGTAAAGCCACTTCCGCGGCCATAGTAAAAGCGCCGGAGCGGGCCGATTTGCGGGACGCAAAAGGACAGAAAACGGTTTCCCCGAATCCCACAACAACCCCGGTTCCGGATTATTCCGCCTCAGCGGAAATCCAGGAAAGCGCGGCTCCCGCCCCGAAAGGCCTTTCCAGGCCCGCATGGCTCTTGCTTGTCGGAGGCGGCCTTGCGGCGCTTTACTATTATTTGAAAGACGGGAAACGAAGAGGCAATAAAAAATGAATCTTGTCGATCCGGAAAATTTCAGGCGCGCTTCAACTTTTATACATGTTTCACAGGGAGCCGCTCTTTTGGTTTTGGGCGCGGTGGAAGCCTACACTATTGATAACAAGGCAAAGAGAACCCATTTTCTTCCTCCCGCCGCTTTTCTTGTCGCCTCAGCCCTTATGCTGTGCTCGGTTTTTTATTTTTTGGGCGGCTGGAAATTGCAGACGGTTCGCGACGCGCTTGAGCTTCGGGCCGGTTTTTATGTTTTCACGGCTTTCGCCTGGTTTTTTACCGCGGCCGGCTTGAGCCGCCTTATGGCGCTCTACATGGGCGAAAAGGGCGGGCTCTGGCAATTTTTATTTTTGGGATTCCTCTGCGTTATAGGCCTGCTTTACTTCAGCGTACCTTACAGAGTTAACGAAACGGCCTGGGATCCGGTATTTGCCGCGCACACGGCTATGGGCTTTACTTTAATCGCAGCTACGATCATGAAAGTTTTTAACTTTTTCATCAAAATAAAGGCTTTAAACGTAATATGGGCCATTTTAATTCTTACCACAGCCGGACAGCTGCTGTTTTACCGCGAAGACCCGCGCGCGTTTGAATACCATTCGGTAACCCTTCAGTCTTCTCCCGCGCCACAGGTTCCGGCGGCAAAAGATACAGCGCCAAAAACGACCTTAAATGCCAAGCCTGCTGATAAAAAACGGCCTTCTCATTGATCCCGCCTCTAAAACCGAGCATAACGGCGACCTGCTGATAAAAAACGGCCGCATCGCCGGTGTTGGCCCGAGCCTTGCCATCCCGCCAAGAACCGAAATTTACCCCGCCGCCGGGCTCTGGGTTTTTCCCGGGTTTATTGACCTGCATATCCACGCGCGCGAGCCCGGAGATGAAGAAGCCGAAACACTGCCCACTGCCGCGCGCGCAGCCGCCGCCGGCGGCATAACCTCCGTTCTTTTAATGCCGAATACAAGGCCGCCCATAGACAGCCCTGCTTTGCTTAGGAAATTCATCATTAAAGCGCGCCGTCAGAGCATGGTAAATATGTTTTTCGCCGCCGCAGCCACTGCCGGCCGGAAGGGCAAAAAACTTTCTCCGTTAAAAAAACTTAAAGCCGCCGGCGCAGCCGCTTTTACCGACGATGGCTCTTCGCTTTCCGACCCCGCCCTGCTGATGGCAGCTCTTAAGTCCGCCAAACACCTTAAAATCCCGCTGCTTGACCACCCTGAGGATTTTAACCTGACCGGGAAGGGCGTTATTGACGAAAGCGCGTCCAGACGGTTTAAGCTTCCCGCTATCGCCAGGGAGGCTGAGATTTTCGCCGTTTTGCGTGATATCTTTGCGGCCGGCTCATCCGGCCCGATACATTTACAGCACCTCAGCTGCGCCGGCAGCATTGCGGCCGTGCGCGCCGCGAAAAAACTAGGCCTGCCCATAACCGCCGAGACCTGCCCGCATTATTTTTCGCTGACCTCCGACGACATCCGGCGGCCCGACGCCGATTTTAAAATGAAACCTCCCTTAAGGCGGGAAGCCGACCGCTTGGCCGTCATACGGGGACTTGCCGACGGAACGATAGATGCCATAGCCTCAGACCACGCGCCGCACCGGGCCGGCGACAAGGCGCTGGGATTTATTAAAGCTCCTTTTGGAATTATCGGGCTTGAAACCATGGTTCCCCTAGCCCTGACTGAGCTAGTGGGCGCGGGCCGCATAAGCAGGCTGCGGTTGGCGGAACTTTTAAGTTTCAATCCCGCGCACATACTCGGACTTAAAACCAAAGGCGCCCTTAAAAAAGGGTTTGACGCGGACCTCACTATAATAGACCCGCGCGCTATTTACCGCGTGCCGGAAATATTTTTTTCAAAATCCTCCAATTCCCCCTTCAAGGGCCGCAGCCTCAAGGGCCGCCCGGCCGCTGTTATTGTCAGGGGCTGTTTCATATTCAGGAACGGAAAAATTCTCTAAAACATTCGTCTTCCAATTTGCCTTACCTGAAAAACCCAGTTGCTTCGTCACACCGGCGAAAGCCGGTGTCCAGATACCGACGGAACTCTGAATTCCGGTTTACACCGGAACAAAAAAAATCAGCTTGCTCTGACACTTATGGTATTGTAACTGAGGAATTCAGGCTAGGGCACTTACAAATCCCGTAAGCAATGATAAAACAATGTTATTGCCGCCCGGCCTTAAGCCTGCTGTCGCGCCGGGTCTGACATAAAAGGTAAAATATATTAATACATGGGCTTCTTATACCGAAAACTCGTCAGGCGCCTGCTGTTTGGCTTCAATCCGGAGCTCGCCCACAATGCCGCCATCAGAAGCGCCGGCGTGCTTCAAAGCTTTAAACTGGCGAATTTAATAACCGAACTGCTTTCAAAAGCCAAAGATTTTCCCGTGTCGGTTGCGGGCCTGAAATTTAAAAATCCCGTGGGCCTTGCGGCCGGGTTTGACAAGGATTGCGAGGTTCCAAAATTCCTTTCCCGCCTTGGGTTCGGCTTTCTTGAGCTGGGTACCGTAACGCTGCGCCCTCAGAACGGCAACCCCAAGCCCCGTCTTTTCAGGATAAGCGAAAAAAAAGCCCTCATCAACCGCATGGGGTTCAACAACGCCGGCGCCTACCAGGCCGCGCGCTCGCTTGAGCGCCTGCTGCCGCTGGATATCCCCGTGGGCATAAATATCGGCAAGAACGCGGACTGTTCGCTTGCCCTCGCGCCGAAAAACTATCTGGAGGCGCTTAAAATACTTTATCCTTACGGAGATTATTTCGCCGTAAATATCAGCTCGCCTAACACACTGCAGCTGCGCGAGCTTCATCAGAAAGAGAAATTGGAGAGCCTGCTGGACCCCATGCTTGATTTCGCTTCCGGCCAAAAAATAAAAAAACCGTTTTTTATAAAAATCTCGCCCGACCTTGAAGCTTCGGAGCTTGAAAGCGCCGTTTCCACCGCCGTGTCGCGTGGCTTCGGTCTCATTGC
Source organism: Elusimicrobiota bacterium (assembly GCA_003450815.1). Lineage (GTDB taxonomy): Bacteria > Elusimicrobiota > Elusimicrobia > Elusimicrobiales > UBA9959 > UBA9634. The sequence continues at coordinate 14,691 of DMES01000077.1, forward strand.
CTCCAACACCACCACCAGGAGGGACGGCCTTCCCCAGCGCTGGCAGAACCACGAGGGCGGCTTAAGCGGAGCGCTTCTTAAAAAACTGGCTGACCAAATACTTAAAAAAACAGCCATGCTTGCCGCCGGGCGGGTGCCCATTATTGGCGTGGGCGGGGTCTGCGACGGGCCTTCAGCCATAAAAAAGCTCAGGCTTGGCGCGGATTTGGTACAGGTTTACTCCGGGCTTATTTATGAGGGCCCTTTTTTGGTGAAAGAAATTCTTGAATACATGGATAAAATAGGCTATCGTGGAGGCGCGCGATGACAAAAAAAACCGGGCTGATAGCGGCTTTGGATACGCCGGACTTAAAAAAAACGGAGGAGTTGCTGAAACAGCTCAGCGGAGTGGTTGATTTTTACAAAGTTGGCTCCGGACTTTTTACCGCCGCCGGCCCCGCCGCCGTAGAACTTGCGCTCAAATACGGCAAAAAGGTTTTTTTAGACCTGAAATTTCACGATATCCCGAATACCGTAGCCTCGGCCGTAAAAAGCGCGGCTTCGCTAGGCGTTTATTCTGTTTCACTGCATCTATCGGGAGGCGCTGAAATGCTTAAGGCCTGCACCGCGCTTGAGAAAAAACCAAAACTATGGGGAATAACGGTGCTTACCAGCCTTGACGAACATGAGCTTTTCCGCAGCGGGTTCCGCTGCGGCGTACTGAAGACCGCGCGCGGATTGGCGGCAATGGGCGCTGAAAACGGGGCGGACGGCGTGGTGTGCTCGCCGCTTGAAGCTGCGGATATTAAAAAAACGCACGGCGACAAAATCACCGTCATCACCCCGGGCGTGCGCCTTGAAAGCGCGGGCGATGACCAGAAAAGAACGCTTACCCCGAAAGAAGCTGCCGCAGCCGGAGCGGATTTCATAGTGGTTGGAAGGCCGATAATTAACGCTGAAAACCCCGCAGCAGCAGCAGCAGCTTTTCTTGAGGCATTAAAACAATAAAATGTTACAGAATTTAAGAGCCTATTTCGAAGCCTGCGGGGCCCTGCTGGAGGGACATTTTATTTTGTCCTCCGGCCTGCACAGCCCGAACTACGCGCAATGCGCGCTGGCGCTTAAAAACCCGGCTAAAGCCGCTGAAATGGCGCTGGAACTTAAGGCGCGCTGGCATGGGCCGCATCCGGATTTAATCCTTTCGCCGGCCATGGGCGGACTTATAATCGGCCACGAAACAGCCAAAGCCTTCGGCGTTGATTTTCTCTTTACCGAGAGGGAGAACGGCGCAATGACGCTCAGGCGCGGCTTCAGCCTTAAAAAGGACGCTAAAGTAATTATCGTCGAAGATGTTTTTACCACAGGCAAATCCACACGCGAAACCGCGGCTGTGGCCGCCGGCTACGGCGCCACGGTTATAGGGGCAATGTCGGTGATAGACAGGATGGGGAGCGCTGAAAAGCTGGAGTTTCCATCCGTGAGTCTGCTTAAGATGGATTTAATTCTTTACAAGCCGGAAACCTGCCCGCTATGCGCACAAAAACTTCCGCTGATAAAACCCGGCTCAAGAAGCCTTTAACCTATCCAAGGAAATGGGGTCAGCCCATGGCAATAACTTAAGAAAAGGCGCTTTTCTATATTATTAGTTCTCCGAATGCTTCTGGGTGGGTGAATCCGCCGTACCATAAATAAGGGTGGGATTACTTATTACATAAAAAGAAAGCTAAAACTATAATCTGCGCGGGTGGCACGGGACTGGATAAGCAAAACGCTCCGGAGCCCGACGCTTGCGTAGCGCGGCGGGCGAGGATGCGAAGGGCGGGCACGGTGTTGCCCGACCCTGGTTTTGCGTTCCAGTCCCGCGCCAGGCCCCGCGCTCTCAAGGGATAAGCCGCCGTTTAAAGTTTCTGGGTATTCCCTTGTGAAAGACGAGGGCTTAAGTTAGTGCTATTCGGGGCTGACCCCATTTCCCTGGCCTTAGCCAACAAACATCAGTTTATCCAAAAATAAAAGCACCCCGGCTCCTATAAGTATCACCCCTGCCGCTATTTCTATATAGCGAAGAGCCCCTTTAAAACGCCCTATAAAGGTAAAAAATCTGGCGGTAAGGAACGCGGCAGCCAAAAACGGCACGGCCATGCCCGCCGAATAAACCAGAAGCAGAATTACGCCTTTGGCGGCAGTCCCCGAAACGGCGGCCAATCCAAGTATAAACGCGAGTATCGGCCCTATGCAGGGCGACCAGCCCAAAGCGAAAGCAAAACCCATTAAAAAAGCCCCCGCCGGCCCGCCGGCCAGACCGCGCATTGAGAAGCGTTTTTCATAGTTAAGGAAATTAAGGTTAAACAAGCCGGTCATATGCACACCCAAAAGGACCATCACCACTCCGAATATCTTTGCCAGTACCTCTTTATGCGAAGCCAGCAAATCGCCCAGCGCCGAAGCGGCCGCGCCCATTATGGCGAACACCGTTGTAAAGCCAAGCACAAAAAAAGCGGCTGAAATAACCACTTTGCGCGTAAGCACTTTGGGGTCGCCTTTTATAAGCTCGCTCGCTGAAAACCCGGAGAGCATGGAAAGATACCCCGGCAGCAACGGCAAAACACAGGGCGAAAAAAAAGACATAACCCCCGCCCCGAAAGCAGCAGCCAAATGTCCCATAATGTACACCTTTAAAGCAAAAGCATTAAAATTTCTTCTTAAGTATTATGCGCTGACAAAACAAGGGGACGTTGCTTAAACGCTTAAATGCCCGCACCGAGGCATTTCCAAACTGTCTTCATTAATGCCGCACTGTTTACACTACCGACCGTCTTGCGCTGATAACAATACCCTGCTCTCGACACACTACTGCATGATACTTGAAACATCAATCTCCGTTCCAACTCGTATCGGTATGTCCAAGGGCGTGGCGTTTAAGCGTTTAAGCAACGTCCCCCGCCGGGCTTTTACTTCTTCTTTTTAGCCGGCGGCTTGGTTACTGCGTCTACGGACGGTTTTAGCTTTAACTCTATTTTGGCTATTTCCGCTCCGCCGAAAGAAGAACTCTGCAGGTAAAACAGAACTTCGTGTTTCTTGCCCGACGCTTCGGAAAATAACGCCGAAAGCGTTTTGGCGCTGTCTGGCGCATCCTTTGTTTTTGAACTAAGCGAAATCAGTTTCAGGCTTAGGATTTGTTTTTTGACCGGGTTTTCAATAAAAAAAGCTCCCTTAAGCTGTGAATCCCTGGTTATGTAGTCACGCACGAAGGAAACCATGTCTGAATCCGCCTCCTGTATGACCGCCTGGAAGTCTTCTTCATCCGACGGCCTGGCTGTGTCGGTAGAAAGCAGCTGTTCACTTAGGTCGTCGTCTTCCATGGCCGCGGAGCCAAGCGCGAACCCCGCCGTCATAAACATCGCTATAACTAATTTTTTCATTTTTTCCTCCATTGCATCTCTTTCTTAAGGCATCGGGCCGGAACACTACCGGTCTCCTTTTTAAACTGGAACTTTTTTGAATACAGCACAACCTTCATTGGCATTTTCGGCGGGCTGGGCCAATGCGCGGTTTCAACATAGCTCATAACCGTTTTCCAGTGCCCCTGGCTTTTAAGGATAAAATCACACACCTCCCGCGCTGCCCCACTACCGCCTTCTTTTGAAGTTACCAGGTCGCAGACTTTTTTTACTTCTTCCAAAGCGTTTTTGGGGGCACATGCAAGCCCAGCCTTCTTAAGCACAGGGATATCGGTAAGGTCGTCGCCTATATAAGCCACATTTTCCTCTTTGAGCCCGGTCTCATGCAGTATTTCAGTCATTGGGGCCAGTTTTGACAGGAACCCCTGATAAGCATAGTCCATTCCCAGCTGGCGGGCCCTTTCTTCCGTTCCCGGCGATTGCCTGCCGGTGATAACGCCGGTCCGAACACCGAACTGGTTTAAAAGACGCAGGCCTATACCGTCCAGAGAATGGAACGCTTTGAACTCCACGATTTTTCCTTTATGGCCCGGAAGAAAATACATCTTGCCGTCAGTCAGCACGCCGTCAACGTCCATAAGAAGAATTTTTATTTTTTTAGCTTTAGCGATTGTTTTCCTTGAGACCATTTTTTCCTCTTTTCCACTGAATACTGAAGCTCTCCGCATATAACTTCATTCCCAAAGGTCCCGAAAAATTCAGTTGGATTTTTCGGGAAGTTTAAGGCGCCATTTCTCGGCCAGTTCCAGCTCCGCTTTCCTGGCAGAATAATTTTTGGGGTTCGGCCCGCAGTATTTGAACAAAAACCAGTTGATGGTTTCCTCAAGCCACTTATCCATGGGAGTTGACGCCCAGCTGAAGGTCTTTTCGGCGCTGGTTATGTCCGTCACAAAGTCCCCCCCGCATGAAAACGGTGAAGCGTCAAAATTAAAGCCGTTTTCTTTAAGCCACAAATATTGCGGGTAAAGAATATTGGCCTCCCTGTGCAGAATGCGGGCCGAAAGCTTTACAAAATCGTCAAGAGTAAGCTGGAGCGAATCTCCGAAATTAAAGGCCTGCCCCGCCGCCAGACCGGAATAAACAAGCGTTTCAAAAACCCGGGCCAGGTCTTTGGAGAAAATGTAGCGGCTTGAAAAAGCGGACCCGGGCAGGAAAAACGGTCCTCCATCCGCGAGACGCAGCCAATAGGAATAGGCTCTGAGCGTGGGGTCGTGCGGGCCGATTACCACAGGCGGTCTTAGAATAACGGCCGGGAAGGCCTTTTCCAGGAAAGCGGATAGGAACACCCGCTCGGCCTCATATTTGCCAAGGGCGTAGGCGTGCTTTTCCTTCAGCTTGGCCTTGCGGAACAAAAGCTGAGCCTGGGTTTCCCTGTACGGAGAAGATGCGCCCTCAAGCACCGTATAAATAGAAGCGGAACTTGTAAAAACATAAAGCCCAGTCCGGCCGGAGAATACTTTTACCGCCTTAAGCGCGTCCTCGGCGGTGAAACAGATATTATCTATTATGGCATCCCAGGTCTGAGTGGCCATGCGGGAAAGGTCAATTTCCACCGAGCGCTCTCCGCGCGCCTGCTTTATGTCAAGGGGTAATCCTTCAACAGGCGCCCGCCTTGAAAACACGGTCACTTCATTGCCTTTGTTAAAAAACAGCGCAGCCGTTTCCTTTCCGAAAAAGCGTGTTCCGCCCAGTATCAGAATTCTCATAGCTAACAGCCTTCAGCCTAAATTCCTTTCTGAGTTCCCGTGCTGCCAAATCCCCCCCCGCCTCTGCGGGAAGCTTCTAGTTCTTCTACCGCTTCAAAACCCTCATAGCGCACCGGCATTACCAGAAGCTGCGCCATTTTCTGGCCCTTTGCCAGATTTTTAGTTTCTTTCGTGAGATTGAAAAGGCAAACCAGCACTTCGCCTCTGTATCCTTCATCTACCAGTCCGGCGGTTACTATAAGCCCCTGCGACTCAAGCGAACTTTTGCCCCAGACTATGCCGGCCGTGCCTTCAGGCAAGGCTATGGCAAGCCCGGTTCTGGCTTTTACCGCTGTCTGCGGCGGTATTTCCACCGGCTCAAGCGAAAATAGATCGGCGCCGGCGTCGGTAGGGTGCGCCCGCTCAGGCATCAGGGCCGATGTGTGCAACTTTTTTACTTTGACATTCATTGAATTTCCTTAAGACGTCTTATTATAATCAATAGTATATAAATTTTACGTTTTATTTGCGTTCCTTAAATGCAAAGAGCGGGCCTGTTCCCAAAAGCTCACGTAAGGCGGAGTGCCCGTCGAGGCATTTTTCATTATTCTGGTGTAGCCCCTGCCGTCACCCCGGCGAAGCTTGCCCCGTACTGTGATACGGGGTCCGGGGTCCAGTGTCGTAGATATTACCGGATTCCGGCTTTTGCCGGAATGACGATGTGGGCGTATGTGAGCTTTTGGGTGACCTGTTGAAAAACCAAAATCTTAAAATTATCGGCCAGATTTGTTTAGCGATGCGTTATAAAAGATCCCCTGCGGTTTGTACCGCCTAAACGAGGCTGCCTGATTCTCTTGGTTAACATATGTTAACCGTTATTTGCAGTGGCATTAAGGTGTTATAGGCGCCAAGAGCAATTGCCCGAAAATCTTTCTCCTGTTTGGCTGAAGGCATTCTGTGGTATAATTAATGGTTAACATAGGTTAACAAATATGGCAAAAGATTTTTTTTCACTACCGGAAGCGGCGGCAATGCTTGGGATATCCCGCATTGCGGTTTTTAAGAAAGTGCGCAAAAGCCAGATCGAGGCCATACGCATTGGCCGCAACTGGGCGATAGCGGCTTCAGTTTTGAATTCATATGGGAAAAACCCTCTTCCCCCCCCTGCCGCAGCCAAACGACCGCCAAAACACCACGAAACAAAAACCGACAATGTTTTTCTTCCGCCCGACAAAGAAATGGACGATATGGGTTGGGATTAACCCCAAAACCTTGCCAACCCCCAAGCAGGCCAGGTTGAGTACAAACAAAATCAATTCTGGTTGATTTCCAAGAATTCGGTCACCCTGGCATTAGACTGCCATAAAACCTATCCACTGGCTCCGACTAACAGATCGGCCATGATGAGGGCATATGCAGAACACAAACCCTCTTACATCCGTCACACAGTCTTTACATCCCAGCAGATTAGAAGCGGGCAGGCTATGCGAACCCAATAATAACACATTGCCGCTCTCCTAACCAGAATTTGCGCTATTCTTTCTGTTTATAAATCAAAAGTGACTTAAAATCGCAGAGAAATTTGAGCGAAGAGAGATTTCCGCGCAGAATGCGATAAAGTTGCTGAAAGAAATGGATGGATATGAGAAAAGTAGCGGATAGCGGCGAGCGATTGGTTGCTACGTGTGTGTATGGGGGGGGGCGAATAGAACTCTTTTCCACAAACGCACCAGGTGTGCGCCAGTGTTGCAGCATAAAGAACGCCGTGAACATAGAAATAAGGAATCGATTGAAGCCGGTGAGATAGGTAAAATTGTGGACATAAACGACGGCAAGGGCATAGCTGACGTACATACAGAGCGTAGTTGCCGCAGCGAATTCGCCTGGATTAACAACAATTTGCCCCGCGCCTTATTGGCGGGGCGAATATATGTGGAAACATGGGCGTCTTTCATACGCCCATGTTTTCACGTGAAAACTCTTAAATTAGGAATAGGAATGGGGGCCGACCAAAACTCCTGGGCAATACCAGCACTTTGCACAGGACCCCTTCGTGCTGGGAGGGCTCTTGTTCTTGCTGTCCCATTGCATGTATTCGGTTTTTTTGAAGCAAGTAACCAAAAACCCCACATTCTTTCCAAATAGGTTTAAATTCAAACACCCAAATTCACGGCTCCTCTTGAATTGGTAATTGAAAATATCGTATCATTAGATTGTGAATTTAGCGACAGCTTTGTCACCGAATAGTCACCAAAGAGGACATGCAGGATAGGCAGGGGGGAGTTTTCACGTGAAAACCTGTCATGGAATAACCGACAGGCAACAACAGTAGAAAAACTAAATAACAATGGAGAACCATGTTATGGCGGAAATAGTATCCATAGCGAACCAAAAAGGCGGAGTGGGAAAGACCACCACAGCCATAAACCTGGCGGTGGCATTGGCGGCTTTTGATTATGAAACCTTGCTTATAGATTTTGACCCGCAAAGCAACTCCACCTCCGGGTTAGGCGTAGACATCACAAAGAAGCATAACAACATCTACGACGTGCTTTCGGGCAAGGCCGAAATAGAAAACGCCATAAAGCAGACCTCTGTGGAATGGCTTGACATAGTGCCAACCAGCCACAATCTGGCCGGCGCTGAAATAGAATTAGTGAACGAATACTCAAGAGAAGCCGTTCTTAAAAGGGCTTTGGACAAACTTCGGGGCATGTATAAATTCATTATTATAGACTGCCCGCCCTCGCTCGGCCTTTTAACCGTCAACGCCCTGAATGCCTCCGACTCCGTCATAACTCCGGTACAATGCGAGTATTACGCCATGGAGGGGTTGGCTTATTTCATGAATACGGTGGACAAAATACGCCAGGCCCTTAACCCGAACCTCAAAATAGACGGAGGCGTAGTCACCATGTATGATTCACGCATAAACCTGGCCAACCAGGTAAAGGGTGAGATTTCCAGATATTATGGAGATAAACTTTACAAAACGGTTATACCGCGAAATGTACGCCTGGCCGAGGCACCCAGTTTCGGGCAACCCATTTTTGTTTACGATCCCAGTTCACGCGGCGCGCTGGCATACAAAGACCTGGCGATAGAATTCCTAAGCCGCCGCGGCGTGGCTGTAGACGCGTACAAAAACTCGGCCCTCTATGTGAATGAGGAAACCGAACTTGAATACGATATGGGCGGATAAGCGGAGGACACAAGTCACAGGTTGCAAGTTACAATTGAAGAAATTTTTCAGGAGAACAATATGAGAAAAGCTTTGGGCAGAGGCATAGATTCATTAATCAATAAAGTGCAGGACAACGACATTTCCGGAGACATGGTGCAGCGCATTCCCATTGACAAAATACGTCCAAACCGCTTCCAGCCAAGGAAAATTTTTGATGATGAGTCTCTGGCGGGGCTTGCCGACTCAATAAAAGAGGGCGGCCTTCTTCAGCCCATCACCGTGTGGAAAGATTCAGGCGACGAACACTATGAGCTTATCTCCGGAGAACGACGCTGGCGGGCCTCATGCCTTGCCGGCTTGCCAGAGATAGATGCCATCGTGCGCAAAGACCTTGACGACGAGCAGAAACTTGGTCTCTCCTTGATAGAGAATATCCAGCGCGAAGATTTAAATGCCATGGATACCGCGCTTGCTTACCGCCAGCTTATGAACCAGTTCGGCGCTTCACAGACGGAAATAGCAAAAAAAGTGGGAAAATCAAAGGCAGCGGTTTCAAACACCCTGCGGCTGCTTGAACTGGAAGAGGATATTTTAAGCAGCCTGCAGAGCGGCGCAATAAAAGAAGGTCACGCGCGGGCGCTTCTTTCCATACCCGACAAGGCTCGCCGGCGGGAAGCCTACGGAAAAATAATTTCCGATAACCTTTCCGTACGCAATGTTGAAGCTTACGCTCAGGGGTTTCACGAGCGCAGACCTCGCGCCGCGTCCAGGACATCCTCAAGAATGCAGAAAAGCCCGGAAATAATGGAAATCGAATCTTCCCTCGAAAAAACACTAGGGACCAAAGTGGAAATCCATCCCGGGGCCGGCCCGGAGAATGGTAAAATTGTTATCCATTACTATTCTCTTGATGATTTTGATAGAGTAACACAGATTTTAAAAAAGTAACATGAAATTTTTCCCCGGTTTCGTTCTTATCACGGCCACCCTCTGTTCCGGCGCTTTCGCCCAGGCTCCGGCTGAAGCTCCGGCCTTTACCTCCAAATCCCCCGTTCCGGTTTACATGGCCACCGAGAAGAATCTCGGCAATTATTACCTTTACGCCGACGGCGGGTTTCACGCCGACTGGTATATAGGCTACAACAATTGCTGGATAGTAAAACTACCGCCCGCGGCTTCACTGGGCTATTCCAAAGCGTATATCGGAGCGAAAATAGGCCGCGCCAAAATAAATTCGTGGCCGCACTCCTGGGACAAAACGCCGATCCCCGGCAAGATATATATGGCCATAAACCAGTACCCGAAATTCAATTCGGACAATATGTATTTTCTGACCGACAGCCTGGATTTGCCGCTTGAGCCGCTGCCTAACGATTATCTTGACGCTGTGGATTCGTCTCGCTGGTTCTGGGCTGAGATCCCGCTTTCAAGAATTTCAACCAAAAGCCCGAATTACCTGGCTGTATGGGCCTCTTCACGGTATTTCACCTCCGCTTCAAGCTCGCCCATAATCGCCGCCGCTTTCTCTGAAGATAAAGAGGAGGATGCGTGGTTAAACCGTTCAATAATGGGCAACCCGCCCTCCGGAGCCGATGTCCTTGAAACGCCCATCTCGGGCCTGAAACCCGCGCTTGCTATCAAGCTGGTGCCGCAAAACGAATATAAGGTGTTTGTAAAAGGTTTCATGGCCGAAATAGACGCTAAAAAAATAACCGTTTCCTTCGCCGCCATCGGAGAGGACATACGGGCCGCCTGGCTTGAAGTATCGTATGATAAATTTGACTGGCAGAGAGCGACCCGCCTGTTATTGCGGTCACCATATTTCTGGACCTTCAGGCGCGATGAAGTTTCAAGGGATATGTTTTATCTGCGCGCTGCCGCCACCGATAACCTTGAGAACACCGGTTATTCAAAGGAAATAGTAATCCCGGCCATACAGGGCCCGGCGCAGTAGACGGAATAGAGTATTGAGAGCAACATTTTATCCTACCCGGCACTGGGTTTTAGCCATAGCCGTACCGGAGTGGTAAAAATTTTTGCGGCAAAAATTTTTAATGAAACTTTATAATGTAGCCGTGGTGGGAGCATCGGGAATGGTGGGGGGGGAACTTCTCGGCCTGCTTGAGAACCGGCGTTTCCCGGTTGGTGAATTTTATCCTTTTAACTCCGGCAAAAAGCCGGCTTCAGTGTTTTTTAAAGGCAAAAAATACTCCTGCCTGAAACCGTCTTTCAAGCATCTGAAAAAAGCCGACATTGTTTTTTTTGTTTCCACGGACGAGGTTTCCGGAAATTTCGCCCCGCGCCTGGCTGCGTCCGGAGTATGGTGCGTGGATGATTCCGCCCGTTTCCGCCTTACTCCCGGTGTGCCGCTGGTAATACCGGAAGTTAACGGCGAAGAACTTACCCCGTCAAAAAAATTGATAGCCGGCCCGAATTGCACTCTTACGGGAGCCGCTGTGGCTCTTTTTGAGCTGCATAAAAGATTTAAAATAACAGAACTGCGGCTGGCTACCTATCAGGCGGTCTCCGGGGCAGGCAGAGGCGCCATGCTTCAGCTTGAAACCGAACTGAGGGAATACCTCAAAAAAGGCCGGGCTCCTGAAGTTAAAGGCGGCGGGTTCCCGCACCCCATAGCCTTCAATTTATTCCCGCAGGTGGGCGGCTTTGATAAAAACGGTCATTCCGGCGAAGAAAACAAGGTTGAAGCCGAACTGAAAAAGATATGGCGTTCGCCCTCGATCAAAATCAGTTCAACGGCGGTGCGCGTGCCGGTTTTGCGGGGGCATTCTTTAAGCGTCTGGGCAAAAACCGAACGGCCCTGGACGCTTGCGGCGCTTCAAAGCGTTCTTAAAAAAACCCAGGGGCTTAAATTCTCCTCCGATCCCTGTAAATATCCCGTGCCGTTAAAGCAGGGACATAAAACTTTTGAGGTTTACGCGGGGCGCCTAAGAAAAGCGAAAACCTCACACAACGAATTTCAGCTCTGGATTGTATCTGACAATCTTTATAAGGGCGCGGCGCTGAATTCCATACAGATAGCGGAGCATATAACCCGGAAACTTCAGTAAGCCCTCCCTGAAATTGCCGCGATTTAAGGTTAATTCAGCTGAACATTCGCAAACCTCAGTTTATTCACCCACATAGCAATTTCCACCAAATCCAGATCTGAAATTTCCGGATAAGCTGCCGCGGAATTAAACGCTTTTACAGTGGCGCCTCTTCTTTCAAAATAAATACAAGCAATGGTACAGCCTTTATAGCGCACATCGTAACCGGGGTTTTTCTGCTTCAGATAAAACCCGGCCCACAAAGCGCTTTTGTAAATATAGGCTTTCAGACCATTGTCTTTTTCCGCTTTATAGCTTTCATACAGCCACTCTTTTACCTGCCATTTCATAAGGCCTCCTTTGGTAAGTCACAAGTCTCAAGGCCATTTGTCGGCCATAGGCCTTGGTACGGCACTGCCATAGGCTTGTCACAGGTCACAGGTTCAGGTAACAAAACACTGCTTCTATTCTCTAGCAAACCTTTTTGCCTACAGCCTAAAACATAAAACTTACTGCTTGTGACCTGTGACTCGAGGCTTGCAACCGCTTTGTATAGCCTAGCACATCAACACGACAACCTCTTGTCGCGGTGTTTTTCCAAATTTTGTTCGTCTGGAAAAAATTTTGCCCTGCCGGCCGCATAAGAAAATACTCGTCCGCATATTTTCTGGGCCTGGGCCTTGACAAGTCAACGAACCTCTGCTATACTCGATATGTAGTAAAGATTTATCCTGGATGCGCCGGTTCGGTGTCAGTGTTTCGGAAGTCGAAGTGGTTGGGTTGGGGGGTGCCCCGCCCCCGGCGCGAGTCCCCCGGTCCGCAGTGGTTTCCGGTCTCCGGCGGTTCCCCGGGTGGGTGGTTCGGGCCTAGTGCGCGTGTTTCTCCGGTCCCGCGAGCCGCCCCTTAGAGCAGTCTGGCGTTAGCCAAGTGATAGCCCCCCCAATCTTGGGGGGGCTCTCATTTTTACGTCTTTTGCTGTTTTTCTGCGCTCTTTCCTGCAAGACAAATTCCACGCCATGGAAATTCGCGGAAATAACCATGACAACGGACCCGTATTTTTAATTTAATATAGCCGGAGGCTTTCTTTTACCATGGACAAATTCTTCTTTTTGTTTTCCGGCGCGGCCCTTGGCGCCGTTGCCGCTTACTTCTTTGCCAGGTACCGGGGCGCGTCCGGAAAAGAAGTTGAGAGCATGAAGGCCCGCCTGGAATCCCTTAACGCCGATAACGCAAAGCTGCAGGAGCGTTCCTCGCAGCTCGGCAACGAAACAGTGAAACTTAACGGCGAACTTAAAAGCGAACGGGGCCTGTGCCAGCAGCTGAACGCCGACTACGCCAAAACCCGCCGTGAACTGGAACTGCTTTCCGGAGAGCTGGACAATCAGAAGCGGGAGATGCTCGCGCAGTTTAAAAATATCGCCAGTGAAATACTAGAGGATAAGAGCAGAAGCTTCACCGATATAAATAAACAGAAAATCGACGAAATACTTGTTCCGCTAAAGGAGCGGCTGACCAATTTTGAGGGGGAGGTGCGTAAACTTAATATTGACGGCGCGAGCCGCGCGGCGGACCTTAAATCCGAACTCTTGAATTTAAAGACCCTGAATCAGCAGATCACCGAAGACGCGGAGAACCTCACCAAAGCGCTGAAAGGCGAATCAAAGGTGCAGGGGAACTGGGGAGAAATACTGCTGGATAAGATACTTGAGCGCTCCGGCCTGGTTGAAGGCGAGCATTATATGCGTCAGGAAAAGCATACGCGCGAAGAAGAGGGGGAGAAGAAAAGATACTTTCCTGATGTTGTGGTATATCTTCCAGAGGGCCGGCAAGTGGTTGTTGACTCCAAAGTGTCGCTCACGGCCTATGTGGAATATTCCTCGGCTAAGGACGAAGAGACCGCGGCCAAAGCTCTTAAGGCCCATTTTTTATCCATTAAGAGCCATATAGATGAACTGTCAGACAAAGATTACGGCTCTATGCCCGGTTTGAAGTCTCCGGACCAGGTGCTTATGTATGTTCCGGTGGAGCCAGCGTTCTATCTGGCCATGAAGAGCGATGCGGAGCTTTGGGAGTACGCTCTTGAAAAAAAGGTCATTCTGGTAACCAATTCAACACTTCTCGCCACGCTGCGCCTGATAGAAAGCATCTGGCGGCAGGACAAGCAGGGGCGGAATGCCGTTGAGATCGCCAAAAAAGCCGGAGAGCTTTACGATAAGATAGTGTCTTTCGTTGAAGTGATGAACGAGATAGGTTCCCGCCTGGGCCAGCTAAACCGGTCTTATGACGACGCCATGAAAAAAATGAAGGACGGCCGCGACAACATGCTGGTTAAAGCCGAAAAAATACGGGAGCTGGGCGCCAAAGCCTCAAAAGAGCTGCCGCGCGAAATTAAAGACCTTATAGAAAAAGACCCCGCTTGAAGAAAAAGCTCAGGATTCTCATACAGCCCGAGATAAACAGTCTGGTGTTCCAGGTGGTTAAATCCGATATGCCGCGAAGCCGGCAGAAATTGGTAGAATATGCGAACTGTGAAAGCGGCTTCGCGCCGCTGATACTATCGCGTCAGGCACACATAGAACTGACCGGGGGAGACTAAAAGAATGACAACCTACTACTGCACGAAGAATACGAACTGTCCCACAAAGACAGTAAATACTACGCCTGTGAATGTACCTACCTGCTGCAACACGCCGATGACAACAACAAAGAACACTACGACCTGCTGCAACGGCACAAACACAACTGTTACTCCAAATACGAAGACGAACACCACCCCGAAAAAGAATTGCTGCTGCTCTTAATTACGCGGCATTATCTTTTAAAAAGATAAAGCAGCCCTGCCGTCAAAAAGCGGGGCTGTTTTTTTAGCTTAATTGCAATTTTCGGGTTTATTTATCTATATTATGGATATGCCAGCCTCCGGCAATAATAAAACCGCCGCCCCGGCGCTTAAAAGCGACACGGAACTTGAATTTCCGCACGCTCTTTTAATAAGCGCCTCGGCCGGCTCGGGCAAAACATACACTCTCGCTCAGCGTTATGTCCAGTTTCTGCTTTCCGAAAATATCCCCGGCCACAACCTTGAAAATATTCTTGCTGTTACATTCACGAATAACGCCGCCAAAGAAATGAAAACCCGCATTTTGGAGTGGCTGAAAGAACTAGCACTAAACCCCGATTCCCCTAAAATGAACGAGACACTGCAGCTGGTGAACATAAGCCGCCCAGAGGCCCAAAAGAAAGCAACCGCGCTGGTAGAGAGCATAATAGACAATTATTCAGACTTTCATGTACAGACCATAGACAGTTTCATGACGCGCGTGATGACCGCCTCTGTGAACGAATTGGACCTTCCGCTGAACCCGGAAATCACCATGGCCTACAACGACCTTATTGAACTGGCCCTGTATTCCATGTTCTCGCACCTGGGGCATGACGCTAACCTTAAAATCAATATAGATACTTTCCTTAATATTCTGCCGGAAAAAGGCGCGTATCCCTGGAATCCGGTCCTGCGCATAAGGGACCATTTTGCGGCTTTTCTTAACGAGGAAGGAAAAACCAAGGGCGGGATACTTTCCGATAACTCTGGCGCTCCCGGCAAGGCGCGAGAGAAACTCTGGGTGGATATCCTTAAATCCTGCGGTGAGCTTAAGAAGCAAATCAAGCCCGAGCTTATGAAAGGCAGCCTGGCCGCCGCTATTGAAAATAAAGATATCAACGCCTTTATTTCAAATTACAACTTTGAAAACTGGCTCCTAAACGGCCAGAAAAAGAGCCGCAAAACCGGCGAATTTCCCATCACACCGGAAACAAAAAAAGACTTGGAATATTTAAGCGAACTGGTGCGGCAATTGCTTATGGCGGACGCGTTAAGCTGGTTTCACCCGTATACTTTCATTTATTCCCGCTTCAAGGCCGAACTTGAGCGCGTAAAACGCGGCAAAACAGACATCATCCACATAAACGATGTGAATAAAAAGCTTTCCACATACATAAACGCCAATGTCGCGCCTGACATTTACCTTAAACTGGGAGAACGGATAAACCATTACCTTATAGATGAGTTCCAGGACACCAATAAACTTCAGTGGGACAATTTCAAACCGCTCATAGAAGAATCCCTTGCCGGCGCTGGCTCGCTTTTTATGGTGGGCGATATCAAGCAGGCTATTTTCATGTTCCGCAACGCCGACTATAAGATAATGCGGGATCTGCTTACCTATGCCGAGGGCAAAAAGGATCATTGTGATAATTTAGAGCTTGCTTCGGTGGGCGGCAGGCTTGAACTTGTGAATCTGCCCGTTAACTACCGCAGCGGCGGAAAAATACTGGAGTATGTGAACGCCGTCTTCAAACATGACCTTAAAAACCGCAAAGAACTTATAGGAGAGGATATAACCGAACTTACCTCCTACGAGCAGGCCCCGCGAAAAGAGCGCGCAGCCGCCGGTTTTGTCCGGACTATTTCCCTTGAAGCCGATAATATAACCGAAGACCAGGTGGAGCGCGCTGAACTGCTGAAGATAATAGAAAGCGCCCGAAAACGCTATCCTTTAAATGAAATAGCCATTCTGGCCGCCAAAAACAAGCGCATAAAGCCTGTGGTGGAATGGCTTACCGCAGCAAATATTCCCGTGGCCTCGCTCAGCTCTCTGGACATACGGGAACGCCGGGTAACTGCAGAGCTGCTGGCGCTGTTAAAATTCCTGGAAACCCCGGCTGACGATTCCGCCTTTGTCGCTTTTATAACCGGCGAGATCTTCGGCAAGGCCGCAGGCGTTGCGCGCACGGAACTGCTGGAATTCATCTTTCAGGCACATACAGGTCACAAGTCACAAGTCACAAGTCACAAGTTGCAGGGAATCTCTACCTCCTGCCAAAACATTTTATATACACAGTTCAAGGATCACCCTAAATATTCCGGATATTGGGATCAATATTTTGACGAGCTTTTCCGCAAAACGGGATACTTGCCGCTATACGAGCTGTGCGCGCTTATTTATTCAAAGTTCGGGCTGTTTAAAAACTTTCCGGATGAAGCCGCTTTTTTGTCTAAGTTCCTTAACATAGTTTCCAAAGCCCAGACGGACGGGATAACCGGCGTGCGAGATTTCCTGGACTTCGCCGAAGGGGACGACGAAACCCGCGGAGCTGCTTTCTCCATAATCCTGCCGGATTATCTTGACGCGGCGCGTATTATGACTTTCCACAAAGCCAAGGGTCTCGGGTTCTCGGTGGTGATAAACCTAATCTATGAAGACCGGGACGCGGATGACTCCATGTACTTTGATGAAACTCCTGAAGGGATAAAGGTATATAAAATAACAAAGAGCGCTGCCGCCCAGCTTCCGGTGTTGGGCCGGATCTACAACAATAAAAAAACCGATGAGAGCGTGCAGAACCTCAACCTGTTGTATGTTATTGAAACCCGCGCCAAAGAAGAGCTTTACAACCTGGTAATCCGCAAAAAACGCAAGGAACCGTCCAAAACCGTCAAGTCCACCGACCTTTTTGACAATTACCAGTCCTCTGAAAAGGTGGCAACCACCTTTTCAGAGTCAACTACCACCGTCAAAAAGGTAGCTGATACCTTTTTGAAGCCGCTGGAGCCGGAACCGGTTTATAGCGCCAATTATGATATCGCTACCGCTATTCCTACGCTTAACGCTTATGCCGGAGCAAAAGAAGGCGAGCTTTGCCACGATATTTTGGCCCGGATAGTGACAAGTCACAAGTCGGACACTTCTTCTGACTCTACACTCTCAACTTTACACTCTACACTATCATCACTCTATGCAGCTTGCGCCGCTTCGTATCCAATCAGATTTAATGAGGCTAAAATAATTAAAACCCTGTTCGCTTTCCTGACCATGCCGGAAGTTAAGCCCTGGTTTGAGCCCAAAGAAGGCCGCGTTATTAAAACAGAGGCTGAATTTGCGGATAAAACTGGCAATATCTCCCGCGTGGACCGGCTTATAATAGACAAAGACACCGTCACAATAATAGATTTCAAAACCGGCGCGGAAGCCACGGAAAAATACGCCAAGCAGCTAAAACGCTATCTGGCGCTCGCCGCAGAAATATATAAACTGCCCGCAAAAGGCGTTATAGCGTATGTGGATTTGAGGAAGATTATAGATATTCGCGCTTGAGCGGCTATCAGCAGGGAAAGAAAAAGTGACAAGTTTCGGCTGAATCTAATGAGCGACAATACGCTGTCGTGATCATCTGCTATACTTTTTATATAAAAAAAGCAAATATTCGGTAAACTCGTGTATCTTCACTGATAATCATCTTCCGGTGTGTAGTGGCAGAGTTTACTCTGCCCGCAGAAGAGGCAAAGCAAGCTTTGCTACTACAAAAGCAACTGACGAAATCACCAAATATTTACTAAAAAAATAAAACATAAAATTGCCTTCTACTGAGCTTTTCAGGCTAAAGGGTGAACTTAGGCAAAGTGTTATAATTTAAAAGGGATTTCTATTTGGAATAATCATGCCAAAGCATTCGGGGTCTGCAAAGTTTACAGCAACAGGGGTTTTCAACGGCCTGAAAAGTTTTAGCGAACTTGAGGCCAGGATTTCCGCTCTGCCCTCCGAAAAAGAGCGTGGGGACGCTTTTGAGGTTTTTGCGGAGGCTTACCTAGCCACACAGCCTATATGCCAGGCGAAGGAAGTTTGGCCCCAGACCAGTGCCCCAAGCGGGCTGTTAAAACGCCTTGGCCTGCCGGTTTCCCGCGACATGGGGACGGACGGGCTTGTTGTACTAAAAGACGGTCGCATTGCTTCATACCAGGCTAAATTCTATACCAGCCGCCCAAGCCTTACCTGGGGTTTGCTGTCAACCTTTTTTGCCATCTCCGACCGGGTTTCACACACCATAATTTTCACAAATTCCGACAGCCTTGCTTCTACTATAGAGCAGAGGCAGAACTTTATCGCTATTCGCGGGATTGATTTAGACCGGCTTGCCCCCACTGACTTTTCGGTGATTGAAGAATGGATGAAAGGTGAGCCGGTAGCCAGGGTAATCCCAAAGCCGCGCCCGCACCAGGAGAAGGCTTTAAATGAACTGCTGCCAGCTTTGAAATCCTCTGACCGGGCCACTGTAATAATGGCCTGCGGCACCGGCAAAACTCTTTTATCCCTCTGGGCTGCTGAGCGGCTGAAAGCTAAAAACGTTCTGGTGTTAGTGCCATCGCTCGCACTTATACAGCAGACCCTACACGGCTGGCTGGCCGCTACGGGCTGGGACAACCTTGCTTACCTCTGCGTCTGCTCGGACCTAACAATAACGGATGGTGTGGACGAACTGGTCGTTAAAAAGTCCGACCTTGATTTTGAGGTTACAACCGCCCCTGCCGAGGTTAAACGCTTTCTTGACAGTGTATTTGATGGGGTTAAAGTGGTTTTCTCAACCTATATGTCTGCCAGCGTGGTCGGTAAGGCACTTGAGGGCCGAAACATCTTTGACTTGGGCATATTCGACGAGGCACATAAAACCGCTGGCCGCGAGGGCAAAACCTATGCGTTCGCCCTCTCTGATAAAAATCTCCCGCTAAAAAAACGCGTATTCATGACCGCCACCCCCAGGCATTACAATGTTTTAAAGCGGGACAAAGAAGGTGACGCGAAACTGGTCTATTCCATGGACGTGCCGGAATCTTATGGTACCGTAGTCCATAAACTCCCCTTTGCTGAGGCGGCCCGCGCCGGAATTATCTGTCGTTACAAGGTAATAATTTCCGTAGTAACCTCCGAGATGGTCGGGCAGGAACTTTTAAGGCGGGGCAAAGTCCTTGTAGCGGGTGACGAAATTCACGCCCAGCAGGTGGCAAACCAGCTGGCACTCGCCGCCGCCGTGGAGAAGCACGGAGTCGGCAAAATAATCACCTTCCATAAAAACATCAAATCCGCGCAGTCCTTTACCGACGCCGGTCCGGAAGGCATAGCCAATCATCTAAAAGATTTCTCCGTCTTCCACGTAAACGGCTCAATGCCCTCCGCCGAACGCGAAAAGCTGATGGGAGAATTTAAAACCTCCAAGCACGGCCTTGTCTCCAACGCCAAATGTCTGACCGAAGGCGTAGACGTTCCGGCAGTGGATATGGTCGCCTTCCTAAGCCCCAAACGCAGCACGGTGGACATCGTACAGGCAACCGGCCGCGCCATGCGTAAAGCCCCCAAAAAAGAATTCGGTTACATCTTGGTTCCGCTCTATCTGGAAATTAAAAATAATGAAGCCATAGAAGAAGCCGTCCGCCGAGGCAACTTTGAAGAAGTCTGGGACGTCCTAGCCGCCCTACAGGAACAGGACGAAGTCCTAGCCGACATAATCCGCCAAATGCGTCAGGAAAAAGGCCGCACCAAAGGCTACAACGACGTCCCCTTCCGTGAACAAATAGAAATCCTCGGCCCACAAATTTTACTAGAAGACTTAAAAAAATCAATCATAATCTCCTGTGTTGACAGGCTTGCCGCTAATTGGGACGAGCGCTTCGGAGAATTGGTCGCATATAAAGCCAAATATAGCGATTGTAATGTGCCAAGGGGATGGCCTAAAAATCCGAGTTTGGCTAGATGGGTTGCAATGCAGCGAAGTCTTAAGATTAAAGGACGACTATTAAAGGAGCGAGTAAATCAGCTAACTGCGATTGGGTTTGACTGGGATCCGCAAGCGTCAGCTTGGGAAGATAGCTTTCGCGCCCTTGAGCAGTATAAGGCTAAACATGGTGATTGCGATGTGCCAAATAGATGGATTGAAAATCCGAGTTTGGCTAGATGGGTTGGAATGCAGCGAAGTCTTAAGATTAAAGGACGACTATTAAAGGAGCGAGTAAATCAGCTAACTGCGATTGGGTTTAACTGGGATCCGCAAGCGTCAGCTTGGGAAGAAGGCTTTTGTGCCCTTGAGCAGTATAAAGCTAAACATGGTGATTGTAATGTTTCACATGCGTGGCCCCAAAATTTAGGTTTAGCCACGTGGGTTTCAACGCAGCGAACAGCCAAGATTAAGGAGCAATTATCCAAAGATAGAGAAAATCGTCTGACAAAGATTGGTTTTGAATGGAACAGGTTGGTGTCAGCCTGGGAAGAAAATTTTCATGCCCTCGAAGACTATCAAGGTACGTATGGCGATTGTAATGTACCAAAGATGTGGCCTGAGAATCCGAATTTGGCCACCTGGGTTGTAATGCAACGAAGTCTTAAAATTAAAGGGCAACTATCAAAGGAGCGAGTAAATCGGTTAACTGCGATTAAGTTTGATTGGGATCCGCTAGGGTCAGTTTGGGAAGAAAGTTTCCGCGTCCTTGAGCAGTATCAGGCTAAACATGGTGATTGCAATGTGTCACAGGAATGGCCTGAAAATCCAAGTTTGGGTAGGTGGGTTTCAAGACAACGAGAAGCCAAGATTAATGGGCAGCTATCAAAGGAGCGAGTAAATCGGTTAACTGCGCTTAGGTTTGACTGGGATCCGCAGGTGTCAACCTGGGAAAACAGTTTTTGCGCTCTTGAGAAGTATAAAAATAAACATGGTGATTGCAATGTGCCACAGGGATGGACTGAACCTCCGGGTTTGGGTAGGTGGGTTTCGAATCAACGACGCTATAAGATTAAAGGGAAAATATCAAAGGAACGAGTAAATCGGCTAATCGCGATTGGATTTGACTGGGATCCGATGCTCTCGGCCTGGGAAAAAAGTTTTCGCGCCCTTGCACAGTATAAAGCTACACATGGTGATTGCAATGTGCCACAGGATCGGCCTGAAGATCCGAGTTTGGGTAGATGGGTTGCAACGCAACGAAAAGTTAAGATTAAAGGGCAAATATCAAAGGAACGAGTAAGCCGGCTAACTGCGCTTGGGTTTGAATGGCATAGGACGAAGGAACGCCTGCCCCGCAACAGGAGTATAGGTGACAAAAACCAAGCAAAGCTGCTAAAAACGGATGAACATTAAAGAAGAAGAATTAGGACACTGGTGGGGAGAGTTTCTTGTTTCCTCACGTAGGTACGATATTTTAATTCGCAATTTATATGTTGCCGGGAAGAATAAACAGATAAATGAATTTGATGGGGTCGGGATTAAATTTCTAGGCGTAAAACTTGGAGACAATGTCTTATTAGAAGATATCGAATATAAATATGCTAAAACAGGGAAAGAAGATCGGGCAGAGAAGGCGTTGGGAAAGCAAATAGAAAAAATAAAAATGTTTAGTGGGTTTAATTCAATAATCGGGGCATCAAATTCTGTACTTGCTGTTAAAGGATTACCACATTGTTTTGGTGCTCTTAAAGTGGGCGCCCCGAATGAAAACTGTTGTAGTGGTTTTTTTGTTAGAGAGCCTACTAAGTTTATATATAACTCAACACACCGTGATAATATCCTGAAGGTCACTCGGCAGGTTTATGGGACAGCTGAGGTTATAGGCATGCCATGCGTATTTATTAAATGTAAAGATAAGAATTGTCGAACCTATTATGGGTTTTCAGCGAGAGTGCCACTCCCAATCTCATTTTATGAAAATGGACACTCGGAGTATTGTCCTGAGTCAAAAAGCAAAAGTAATAGGTATGTTTTTGTAAGCAAAGGATTCTCATACAATAACAGAACTTACTACACTGCGCGAGCAAATAAGTTTATTTAAGTGTGGCAAATCAGATGTCGGAACGGTTCTTAATGATTGTGTGGGGAGGCCCAGGCGACGTTGTTGAAAGATTGAAATTTTGTTTTAGATCGTTTAAACTTTTGATGCTATGAAATATCGTGATTTATCAAAAGAAGAGTTTGACGCTATTGTAACTGGAGAACTTACTCACCATGCGATATGGTTGGAAAGTGAACTGGTGGAAATTATTTCCAACTATTTTCTTGGTGACTCGTATAAAAAAGCGGATTTTAACAGATTGTTATTTAGGCGGGATGGTTTAACCTTTCAGGATAAAATTGAAATAGTTAGGGGAATGCTCCCGCTATTTAAAAAGTCTGCTGTTGTTGAGCATCTTAAAAAGTTACTACTTAAGATTGAGGAGTTGAAAGATTTTCGTAATGCATTTGCGCACGGAATTGATGCTCAATCGGATAAAAACGACAAGCTTTGTTTAAAAATTGAACTTATTAGTCGGTCTGGTAAAACTAAGACCATAGAGGTTACTCCGGAAACTCATGAAAAACACATGGAAAGCCTTGATAAGCTTTTTAATGAGGTTCACCAGGTTTGCCTTGAACTTAAACATATGGGGGGAGGGGCTTAAATTTTGGCGTTTTCAACGTGACAGACGGTTGTCGCTTTGGTCTGCTATACTGTTTTCAAAGCAAAAAACGGCGGGAGCTTTTACATTATGACGGTTCTTGAGGTCGGCTTGGAGAAAAACGGAGGGAAGAAATCATGGCCAAGGAAATAGCGAAAACAACCGGCTGGCATATATCGCCTTTTGAGTGGATCAAACGCACAAATGAAGCGAATAATGAATATTGGGAGAGCCGCGACCTGGCGGAGATTTTGGAATACACGCAATACCGGAACTTCGAGGCTGTAATCCAGAAGGCTAAGCTGGCGTGTTTCAATAGCGGGCATCGTATTGAGGATCATTTTGCTGATGTCAGCAAAATGATCGAGATTGGGAAAGGCGGCAGGCGCGAGATCGATGTCATATTGTTATCTCGATACGCCTGTTACCTGGTTATTCAAAACGCCGATCCCAAAAAAGAAATAGTGGCGCAGGGTCAAACCTACTTTGCCGTCCAGACACGGCGGCAAGAAATTGCGGACGAACATATTGAGGAAAATCGACGCCTGATATTGCGCGACGAAATACGTCACCACAACGCGCAACTGGCCGATGCGGCCAAGGGCGCGGGCGTCATCGAACCCATAGACTACGCTATCTTTCAAAATCATGGGTATATGGGGCTTTATGGCGGGTTGAAACAGGAAGACATTCACCGTCGTAAAGGCTTGAAAGAAAGCCAAAAGATTTTGGACCACATGGGCAGCACGGAACTGGCGGCGAACCTGTTTCGCGCAACTCAGGCGGAGGAGAAGCTGCGCCGGGACGAGGTCAAGGGGAAAGACGCCGCGAACCGGACACATCGTGAGGTCGGCGCGAAGGTGCGGCAGACCATCAAGGAGTTGGGTGGCACGATGCCCGAAGAATTACCGGTGGCGGAAAGCATCAAAAGAATTGAGTCCGAACAGCGCAAACAACTCGGCAAGGCTGAGCCGCCCGCAAAACAGAAGGACGAGTAAAGGGTGGGGGAAAAGCAGGAGCCTTTTAAAAACCGTTTTTTAACGACAAGACGCTGTCGGGATGGTGTGTATACTATTTTCAGGTGTTAAGAATTAATAGCAGGAAATACCGCTTTTTGGGAGGTACTTATGGATAAATCTCTGGCTGTTTTTGAGGGGAATAGAATACGCAGGCATTACGACGAAAAGACGGAAAACTGGTATTTCTCCGTGGTGGATATATTGCAGGTGTTGATTCAACAGCCGTATTACCAGGCGGCCAGAAATTACTGGAAGGTCTTGAAAAACAGGTTGAATAAGGAAGGGAGTGAGTCGGTTACAAAATGTAACCGACTGAAATTGCAAGCGGCAGACGGCAAATACTATTTAACAGATGTCGCAAATCCTGAAACGCTGTTTCGCCTTATACAATCCGTGCCAAGTCCAAAGGCTGAACCGATAAAACTCTGGCTGGCGAAAGTGGGACATGAGCGCTTGCAGGACATGGCGGATCCCGCAAAGTCGCTGGACAGGGCCCGCCAGTACTGGCAGCAGCACGGCAGGAGCCAGAAATGGATCCAACAGCGCATGATGGGGCAGGAAACCCGGAACAAACTGACCGACTACTGGAAAAACCACGAAATTAAAAAAGAAGAAGAATACGCGATATTAACCAACATTATCCATCAGGAATGGTCTGATATAACGGTAAAGGAACACAAAAACATTAAAGGTTTAAAGACCCAGAACCTGCGCGACCACATGAGCGAAGCGGAACTGATTTTTACCGCTTTGGCCGAGCTATCCACCCGCCAGATAGCCGAAACCATGTCGGCCACCGGCATGGCTGAAAATACCATCGCCGGAAAAAAAGGCGGCGGCATTGCCAAAAAAGCGCGGCTGGACCTGGAAGAAAAAACCGGGAAAAAAGTGGTGAGCGGGAATAATTATTTGCCGCCCAAGAACAATAAACAAATAGAAAAGAAACAATGAATGATACAGAAGAATCTCTTTTCGGCCCGGATTGGGATACTGAGCGCGCCGGACGGCTTTGCCCGGCCGGGGTGGAGATACGCGCCGATTCCTCCGAGCGGGCTTCCGGCGTGCCCGAGCTGCTGGCGGAGCTGGGGGCTTCCGTGGTAAACGGCCCTCTGGCGGCCGGGGACTATCTGGTTTGCGGCAGAACACTTGTTGAAAGAAAAACCGTGGCTGATTTCACGCAATCGCTTTACGCGGGCCGTCTCTTTGACCAGATAAAAAGGATGAAAGACTCCTCAGAGGAGGTTTTGCTTGTTATAGAGGGTGGGAAATGGTATTTCTCTCAAGTGCGGCCAAAAGCGGTGCGCATGGCTTTTCTCTCTGTGCTGGTTTCATGGAAAGTGCCCGTGGTATTTACCAAAGATTGCGCGGGCACAGCCGCGTTGCTTGTAGAGCTTGGAGAGAAAGCGCTGCGGTGCAAAAAGATTTTTTACACCAATAGGCTGTTTCACAGAAACAGGGCAAAAAGCCTTTGTTCTATAGAGGATTCCAGGATGAGGCTTTTATCCGAAATCCCCGGAGTCGGCCCGAAGCTGGCTGTCAAACTTATGGAGCGGTTCCAGACGGTGCGCGCTCTTGCCGAAGCTTCCGAAGGCGACATATCCTCCGTTTATGGCGTAGGAAAACAAAAAGCTGCCAAAATATTGTGGACCCTGAGGGAGCAAGTGACATTGTACAAGAGCGCTGGCTGATGTCATATAATATTAACAATGCT
The DNA here is from genome assembly GCA_003450815.1 of Elusimicrobiota bacterium. Lineage (GTDB taxonomy): Bacteria > Elusimicrobiota > Elusimicrobia > Elusimicrobiales > UBA9959 > UBA9634. Next base: position 40,026 of record DMES01000077.1, read on the forward strand.
TTCTATTGAAACAGCGGGAACAGTCTGATATTATTGAAATATACATATGAAGATAGTGAAATTTGATGTTTTGTCCGCGACGGAAGAAAATTGGGATAGTTACTTCCGTCATCTTGACGAAATCCGTCAGGAGTGTGGCCAGCAAGACCCGCAATTGCCGCGGGAACAAAGAAAAGCCATAACCGTTTCATCCCATTCGGACCCGAATGTGCGCTTATATGTTTTTTTAATGTTTCCCGAGGAAACCTCCGGCTGCGCGGCCGGCTATGCGGAGGCAATTGTGGAGACTCCGCAGTCACCCACATATAATCTCAATAAGCATACAGGCAAGCTAAGCCTCTCCGTTTCCCAAAAACACAGGAGACAGGGACTGGCAACCTTATTGCTGAAGCATGTTATTGAAGAACTGGCCGCAAAAGAACCGGCGGTAACCGAGCTGCTCACTTCTGCAATTCTGGAATCGGGAAAATATTTCATGAACCTGCTGACAGGGAACTTCTCGCTTGAGAAGCCTGAAAACAGGCTTTACATCAAAGATGTGGACTGGGACATGATCAATTTCTGGGTAGAGGACGGCATGCACAAAAATCCCGGCACAACGATAAAAACGGTGGAGATTATGCCGCAGGAAGATATTGAGGAGTACAGTTTGGTTTACAACGAAACCGCAAACCAGCAGACTTTCGGGAACATGAAGGTGGATATAAACTATACCCCGGATGAAATAAGGTGCGACGAGCGGAAAGCGCTGGAACAGGGAATTTCGCATATCACAATATTTTTAAAGGAAAACAACGGCGCGATAAGCGGGCTGACTGAATTTTTTCATATTAAGGAACCTGGGCAAAAAGTGACGCAGAACCTGACCGGCGTAAGGGAACAATACCGGGGGAGGGGGCTGGGAAAACTGCTTAGGGCCTGTATGCTGCTGCATATAAGAAAGTTTCCGGGCGTGGAATATGTGGTAACGGGTAACTCCGACACTAACGCGCCGATGCACGCCATAAATCTGAAACTCGGTTTTAAAAAGCATCTGCCTGTAAAACTGTACAAATTGAAAATCCGGGGGCAACAGGGGCCTCGGCTATTTCCGGTCTAAAATCTGGTAAAAATTTTTGCGCCAAAAATTTTTAATGAAACCCGAAGAAATTTTAAAAAAACAGTGGGGATATGACTCTTTCAAGCCGCTTCAGAAAGAGGCTATTGAAGCCGCTTTGGCCGGGCGCGACAGTCTTGTGGTTCTGCCTACAGGCGGCGGCAAAAGCCTGTGCTACCAGCTTCCGGCCGCCATGGGCGGCAAGGGACTGGTGCTGGTTGTGTCGCCGCTTATAGCCCTTATGGACGATCAGGTTGCGGCGGCGCGCGAGGCGGGCCTGATGGCCGATGCCGTACACTCAAACCTTCAGGCCGACAAGCGCGACGACACCTACTGGCGTTTGTCCGAGGGGGTAACCGAGCTGCTCTATGTCAGCCCGGAGCGGCTGCTCGCGGGCGACCTGCTTAAGTATATTTCCGGCCGCGTTATACTTGCCGCCGTGGATGAGGCCCACTGCGTTTCGCACTGGGGCCACGAATTCAGGCCGGAGTACCGCAGGCTTACTGAAGTTCTGGACCAGTTTCCCAAAGCCGCCCGTATGGCTTTAACCGCCACCGCCACACCCGAAGTGCAGGAAGACATCTGCGCACAGCTGGGCCTGCGCTCACCGTTACGGCTAATAGGCCACCCCGACCGGCCCAACCTTGTTTACCGCGCGCTCCCTCGCCGCGACCAGCTCGCGCAGGTGCTTGAAATAGCGCGCCGCTATGCCGGTTCGGGGGGTATTGTGTACGCGCAAACCCGCAAAGATGTGGAACGCCTGGCGGAGGGACTTAAAAAAGAGGGTATTTCATGCGCGCCATACCACGCCGGGCTTAACGCCGGCGACAGGCGGCGCGCACAGGACGACTTTGTAAACGAAAGGCTGGACGTTATTGTGGCCACTATCGCCTTCGGCATGGGCATAGACCGCTCCAATGTGCGCTATGTCGCGCACGCCAACACCCCGCGCTCAGTGGAACACTATCAGCAGGAATCGGGCCGGGCGGGCCGCGACGGCCTTCCAGCCGAGTGCCTGCTTCTGTTCGCGGCTTCGGATCTGGCGCTGCACCGCTACCTGGCTAAAAAAGACGTTGATCTGCCGCCCGAAAGGGAACGCGCCCTTGAACGCCAGCTGCGCGAAATAGGCCGCTACGCCGTATCTCCCGTGTGCCGCCACCGCTTGCTCACCGAACATTTTGGCGCGCCGTATCCTCCGGCTGAAACCGTCTTGAAAGAATGTGTTTTTGAAGAGGCTTTCTGTAAAGAGGGTGATGGGGATATTTACCAGGAGCCCGATAGGGCGCAGGGGTGCGGCGCCTGCGATGTCTGCCTTGGCGAGACAAAAAGTCTGCCGGCCGAAGAGGCCCTTCTGACCGCGAAAAAAGCTTTAAGCGCGGCCTGGCGCGCCGAAGGCCGCTATGGCACCGGCTATGTGGTAAATTTACTGCTTGGCCGAGTAAACGACCGCATGACCGCCAATGGCCATGACCAGCTGAAAGTTTTCGGCCTGCTCAAAGATTCCGGCGAAGCCGCCGTCCGCTCCTGGATAGACCAGCTTATAGTGCAGGATTTTCTTGAGGTTACGGAAGAGGGAGAATATCCCCTGCTGCGCATCACGGAAGCCGGACGGGGCCTTTGTAACGGCCGGGGCGCGGTACGGCTGGGCATGCCCGTCCCAGCGAGAGTCAAAGGCAGGAAGAAGGCCAAAGCCCTGAAAGGTAAAGCCGCCTGCGGCCTTGGCGTAGACCAGGAACTTTTTGAGCGCCTGCGCTCTTTGCGCCGCGCGCTTGCCGACAAGGCGGGCATACCGCCCTATGTTATCTTCCACGACAGCGTGCTTATAGAAATGTCCGCCTCAAAGCCTGAAACACTGGACGATTTGCGCGGCATAAAAGGCATAGGCGAGAAAAAATTGGAAAAATACGGCCGCCTGTTCCTTGACGCCATATCCGGCCGCCTGAAGCAGCCGCAGGTTTAACCGCAAAGGGACCCTTTTGACGCATTTTTATATAGAATAAGGGCTTCGCATGATAACTGTAGAAGCGCAAAATACATAAGGGGGACATTAATGAAATCCGGATATCGCAGCATAGCTGAAGGCATGATATTTACGCTGATTACCTGCGGCATTTATAATATATTCTGGAACATCCACCAGATGGAAACATGCAACGAACTTGCTGGCCGCCAGGAATTCTCGCCGGGTAAAATTATCCTTCTGTCGCTGGTCACCTGCGGAATATATTTTGTGTATTATCAATACTGCATGGGAGAGATAATAGTGGAGATACAGCGTAACCGTTCGGTGACGCCCTACGAAAATCTGCCGCTGATAAGCCTGGTTTTGTCGCTATGCGGCCTGAGCATTATTGTGGACGCAATTCACCAGCATGAGCTCAATAAATTCTATCCCAAACAGCCTGCGGCTTAAAACGGACCCTTTGCGTGTTGCGGCGTGGGCTGTATTGGCGGCCGCCATGCTGAGCGGCTTCCTTCGCCTGGCCGGATACAGCCTGCTGTCGGCGCTGCCGAATGCGATATTGTGCCCGTTCAAAGCGCTGACGGGGCTGCCGTGCCCCGGCTGCGGCATAACGCACGCCTTCCTGTTGCTGGGCAGGCTGGACCTGACAGGCGCATACGCGGCAAATCCCCTTGTGTTTCCGCTGGCCGCGCTGACAGCGCTGTATGCCGCCGGTCGTATTCCGCGGGCGGTCCGTTCCGGGGCGGTGATAAATTCGGCCCTGCTGGGCGTGCTGGCCTTCTGGGGCGGCCGCCTGCTGCATAACATACACTGACATGCCCGTGGCTCTGGCCTGTCGTTGGCTTATGCCGCTGTCCACAACTATGACGCATGGTGGCATATGGTTATTAAGCGGCCAGGCAGAATTTTAATTCCGACAACCCATGGGATGAAAAGGACGCCGCAGTTTTGAATGTATTATCATCAAGGAATTGAACATGAATATAATCGAAATCAAAGAACTTAAAAAGGATTATCCGCTGGGCAATACCATAGTGCCCGCGCTGCGCGGGGTGGATCTGGCCGTCGCGGAGGGTGATTTTATAAGCATAATAGGCCCATCCGGCAGCGGCAAGACCACGCTGCTGAATGTCATCGGCTGCATAGATTTCGCCACTTCCGGCAGCGTTAAAGTGGGCGGCCGGGAGATAACCGCGCTTGATGACCGCCAGATAACCGCCATCCGCCTTAACAAGATAGGCTTTATCTTCCAAACTTTCAACCTTATTCCCGTGCTGAATGTTATAGAGAACATAGAATTTCCGCTGCTTCTTATGAAAAAATCCGCGGCCGAGGCTCGCAAGCGCGCCGAAAAACTGGTGGAGGAAGTGGGGCTTAAAGAATTCACCGCCCACCGCCCGGCCGAACTTTCCGGCGGGCAGCGCCAGCGCGTAGCCATAGCGCGCGCCCTTGTCACCAACCCGGATATAGTTCTTGCGGACGAACCCACCGCCAACCTGGACTCCGTAACCGGAGCTTCCATACTTGAGCTTATGCGGCGGATGAACGAGCTGGAAAAAACCACCTTCATATTCTCCACGCATGACGCGAACGTACTTAAATACGCCCGGCGCATTGTAAAGATAAAAGACGGCGGTATTGAGCGGGAGCCTGTAGCCGCATGAAGCTTATTCTAACCATCGCCTGGCGCAATATTCTGCGCCATAAGGGAAAAAGCCTTGTGATAGGGGTAATACTCTTCACCGGAGCGTTCCTTATGACGGTGGGAAACGGCGTTATTTCCGGCATGGCCGCAGGTATAGAAAAGAACATAATAAACGGCTTCATGGGCGATATTGTCCTTATTAGCGACGCACAGAAGAGCGACAACATCCTGCTGAACATGATGGGCTCAAGTATTGAGCCTATTACCACTTACAAAAAGATAAAAGAGATACTGGACGCGCAGCCTTACGTGCGGCGTTTCCTGCCAGTGGGCAAAAATCTCGCAATGCTCCTTGATGAAAACTCCGCCACCCCGGGCTATGCCTACCTGCTGGGAGTTGATTTTGAGCAGTACAGGAAAATGTTCCCCGATAATTTCAAGGTGATAGAGGGCGGCTATCCGGCGCCGGGCCGGAGGGCGCTGCTTGTGCCCACTTTTGCGCGTGACGAATTTTATAACTTTTATAACATATGGTTCCTGCCGGAGGGGGGGACCGTGATAAAGGCGAACCTAAAAAAAGAGGCGCTGGCGGATATTAAGAGCCTTGTGGTAAGCACAAGCGTGATTATGATGGGTATGACCAGCGGCATAAACACCTCAACCGACATCCGTTTTCCGGTGCGCGGCATCATAAAATACGGGGCGCTGAACCAGATATTCGGCCATTTCTGCCTGGTGGACATAGAATCCTACCGGGAATGCCTGGGGTATTTTACCGCCGCCGACATGGCCGCGCAGGTACCCAAAGAGGAAAAGAAGCTGCTGGAGCTTGATGGCTCCAGTCTGGACGCGATGTTCGGCGGCACGGACATGATGGTGTCCGATTCCAGTAAAGCGCCAAGAACTATCCGGACCGATAAAACCGCGGCGAAAACCGCGGAGGACGGTGTTTATAACGCGGTTTTCATAAAGCTTAACTACGGCGTGGCCTATAAAGACGCGCTGGCGCGCCTTAACCGCGCCCTTTCCGACGGCAAAACCAAAACGCGGGCAGTCCCCTGGAACAAGGCATCAGGTCCGATGGGCGGCATGGCATTGATAATAAAGAGCGCGCTATTCCTGTTCGTTATGCTGCTTTTCTGCGTGGCGGTGATAATTATAGTGAACACGCTTACGATGTCGGCGCTTGAGCGGGCCTCGGAACTGGGGATGATGCGGGCCATAGGCGCGCACAAGACATTCATAGCCGGCATGTTTCTGGGCGAGACCGCCATACTTTCCGCTGTTTTCGGCGGCGGCGGGATAATTGCGGGTATTGCGGCGGTGCGCTTTATCCCGCTTTTGCGGATAACCACCGCCAACGACATGCTGCAACTGCTTTACGGAGGGAGTTTTTTCAACCCGCTGCTGAGTTTATCTGACATCGGATTGACCGCTTTACAATTAGCGGTGGTTACCATAATAGCCGCGCTTTATCCGATGCGGGTGGCAGTGCAGATAACCCCGCTGGACGCTATATCAAGGGACTAAACGTCCGCCTGAGGCGGACGGGAGTTATGAGTTTTAAGTTATGAGTTCTAAATTTTCCCTGACTCATAACTTATAATTCATAACTCAAAACTGTTAAGGAACATATGCTTCTAATACGCTTAAGTCTGCGAAACCTACTGCGCCAGAAGCGCCGCAATATACTGCTTGGCTCCGCCATGGCTATAGGCGTGGCAATACTAGTGACAGCCAATTCGTTTTCGCACGGCATTTCCGACATAATGTTCAACAAGATAATGCGCTATGTAACCGGACACGTGGCTGTGCGCTTTAACGAGCGCGGCGGAGTGATGCGCGAGATATTCCGAGATAAGGAGCGCGTGCTAGCGGCAATAAAGAACGAGCCGGTAATAGAAGAAGCGGATGAATCTATAGGGATGTTCGCGCGCGCTATAGGCAACGGGCGGTCCGACAATATAGTGCTGGTGGGTATAGATACTAAAAAAGGCATAAGCAAAAAAGCGCTGAAAGAAATGGAAGCATCCTTCCGCCTGGTGGAGGGGCAATGGAAGGATGTTGAGAACGCCTCCATAGAGAATCCGGTGATAATATCGGAGGAAAAAGCCCGCTATCTTAATGTGAAAAAAAACGATATTGTGCGGGTGCGCTTCCGCAATATGTTCGGGCAGGACCAGGCCGCCAGGCTTACCGTGGCCGGAATAACCAGGAACGACAATATCTTCATGCAGGCGGTGACTTTTCTGGAGCTGGCCCGCGCAAAAGAGTTACTGGGCTACCGGCCGTATGAAACCGGCAGCCTGAGCCTTACCATAAAAGACCCGCAGAAGAACGCCTTCGCCCTGGCCGGCCGCATACATGAAAGACTGAAGCCCGGCGCCGCCGTAATTTACGCCTCGGCGGCGGGCCGCGCCGGGCGCAACCCAGTAATGTTGCTTGGTTACAAGAGCGATAACGAGGCAAAAAAGAAAATATCGGGAATACTGAAGCTTACCGCCGGAAGTTTTGAAAAGGCCTTCAAAAAAGACGGGGTTATTGTCCCGTCCGGGCTTGCCCGGACTCTGGGCGTATCAGCCGGGGACGCCATAAATATCCGTTACGACAGGAAGTTCGAAAAAACACCCAAAGAGGCGTCTTACCACATAAGCGCGGTCTGCTCCGCCACGGGATATCCAGATGAGAATGTGATACTAATGAACGACTCCGGCTTTTACGATCTTTATTACGAAGATCTGCCCGCCGGTCCCGGGCCGGAAGTGAAGCCTTACTCCGCGGCCCGCGGCGCCTGGGACGGACTTGTGGCGCCGGAATGGATACTGCTTAAGCGCACCTTCAACACCGAAGAATACAAAAGAAAGTATCAGGAGATATCCCGCAACAAGTGGAAAGGCACCACCATAGACGTGTCCACTATGTACGAGACTGCAAGCGACATACTTAAACTGGAATCCGTGCTGAACATCATAACTATTTCGGCCGTGCTGATACTTTTTTTCATAATACTGCTGGGAGTGGTGAATACCCTGCGCATGACCATACGCGAGCGTACCCGCGAGATCGGCACCATGCGCGCCATTGGCATGCAGCGCGCAGACGTGCGAAACATGTTTATATTGGAAACTTTTTTCCTGACACTGTTCTCGGCGGTTATAGGGATAATTACAGGGTTTATCGTAATGCGGCTGCTGTCCCTGATAAACTTCCAGCCGCAGGATAATCCGCTCGGCATGCTGCTTGTGAACAGGCATTTGTATTTTCTGCCAACTTTTCCCGGCATCGCCGGCAGCGTGCTTTTGATAATAGCCATAGCCGTAGTCACTGCCTGGTTCCCGGCGCGCCGTGGCGCAAACCTGCCTCCCGCGAAGGCTTTACGATATTTCGGCTGAAAGACAGCCGGGCGGCTTTGAAAAAAGGAAGAATAGCATGAGATTGGATAAAACCATGTATAAAATGACATTCGCTGTGTTTGCAATCGGTTTTGCTTTTGTGCCCGGCTTTTGCGCCGAAAGCAGGGTGGCGCCCATACTCAGGGCCATAGACGACAATTACAAGATGAAAAAGGATCTCAGGGCCGATGTCACGCTCACGCAGCAGCGCGCGGAGCAGGGGACAAAGATCATAGATATGTCATATTTCCGCCGTGATGCCGACGACGCTTTTCTTATAGTGATGAACGCGCCCGAAAACGAGAAGGGCAACGGCTACCTGCGCGTGGGAGACAATTTCTGGATGTACCGCAGGAACACCAGGACCTTCCAGCATATCAACCGCGACGAGAGCATAGGCGGCTCCGACGCACATAGCGCGGATTTTGAAACCCGCAAGCTGGATGAGCTTTACGGGCCGGTAACAGATTCGTCCGGCACGGAAAAATTCTCGCAGGAGCTGCTCGGCAAAGTGCCGGTAAATAAGTTTGAGGTAAAAGCCAAAGTCAACGATGTGGACTATCCAAGGCAGATCTTCTGGACGCGCCGTGACAACAACCTGCTGCTCAAACAGGAGTCATATTCGCTTTCCGGCACGCTGATGCAAACCGCTTATTTTCTTAAATTCGCAGAGGTAGAGGGGCGCTATGTGCCGGTTAAGCAGCTGTTCATAGACGAGTTTGAAAAAGGCAACAAAACCATAGTGGAAATATCCAATATCGTTCCCGGCAGGCTGGAAGATAAGATATTTACTAAAGCATACCTTGAGAATCTCAGTAAATAGGAACGGTGTCAGGCTACTTTTTGTTTCAAAAAGTAGCCTGACACCGCGCTCAAGCGGGAGTAATTTATGGAAAAGCTTTTTATGTTTGCTGTTTTAGTATTAGCGTCATGCTCCACATCTTTTGCGGAAGATGCTGTTGATGAGTCGGAAATGTTCTCTACCCCGGAGATCGTGACCCAGGCCACATCCGCCGCCCCAGCCGCCAAAGAAAAGAAAACACTGGGTTTCTCCGGAGAGGCCATAAGTGTGTTGGCAGATGTGGTTTACAGCAGTTCTACCAGCAACCCGCTCAATTCATATGTGGTGGGCAATATAATGCTGGATGCGCGCCTGAAAAACGGCGTCAAAGCTTTTGCTAATATGGAAACTGGGTATTATTCCAGAACACGGGAAACAACTTCTGTGCTGCGCGAGGCTTTTCTGGACTTTAATATAAACGACCGCGTCTATTTTCGCACTGGTAAACAGGTCCTGCAATGGGGCAGATGCGTTTTGTGGAACCCCACGGACCTTGTAAATGTTGAGAAAAAGCCCTTCATCCGTAAAATAGGCTACCGCGACGGCGCTTACGGGGTAAAATTCCATGTGCCGTTCGGCACCGACTACAATATTTATGGTTTTCTGGATACCGGCAATGCGCTTGAAGACCGGGATTTAGGCGGCGCCCTGAAATTTGAGCTGCTTACCGGCAGGACCGAAATGGCTTTTTCCGGCTGGGCAAAGCGCAACCGATACCCGGTTTTCGGCTACGACCTTTCAAGCCGCCTGGGGCAAGTGGATATAGCCAGCGAAGTAAGCGTGGCGCGCCGGGATAATACCCGGTTCATCCGGAACACCGGCGGAGCGCTTGAGGCATACCGGAAAAAAGACGACTGGGTTTCCAGGGCCGCAATAAACCTCAGCAGGGGTTTCAGACTGGGAAATTTCAACGACAGACTTACCGTGGCGACCGAATTCTTTTATAACCAGACCGGCTATACTAAAAGCCCGTTCAGGGACGGGACTGTTTACCCCTTCTCCGGGCCACTGGCGCTGCTATGCCCGACCGGCACAAAAGGTCAATTTCTGTTGGGGAATGGCCTTTATGACCCCAACTACCTGTCACGGTACTACGGAGCGGTGTTTACAAGCATTAGCCGGTTCATAATAACGGATATGACACTGAATCTTAACTATGTGCGCAACCTCAACGATAATTCCGGGGTGCTTTCCACGGGTGTTACATACAAAAATCTCAACGACTTCTCAGCCGGCTGTCTTGTGAACGCCTACCTTGGCCCGGCCGACAGCGAATATACATTCTCAGGCGCAAAGCTGACAGTGCAGTTCACAGCCGGCGTCTCTTTCTAATCGGCAAAAGGCAGCAGGAGCCTTTTTTGAGATTAAAAAAATGCTTATACCCCATGGGCAATTTGTCGGAGGAGTACCCACGAAAAGGCAGCAGGAGCCTATTTTTTAAAAAAAGCGAATGGAACATGGAAATAAGGCGCATTAATGATAATGAGAAAGGCCTGAAGAGCTGGATTAAAGAATTGACCGGCAAGCCGGCCGATCTCCTTGTACCTACCGCTAAATTTCAGCACGCATATTTTGGGGCGTTTATGGACGGGAAAATGATAGGATTTTCCGTTGTTCTTACATCCGGCAAGTGGATACTGGATGCTTTATTCGTTCATCCGGATCACAGGGGCAAAGGGATAGCCGGGAAATTGACCGAGGTCAGGATAGATTTCGCTAAACAAAACGGAGCCAGAGAAATATGGTACTGCTGTAGCGACCGTAATACCGCCAGCCTGCTCTCGCATAAAGGTTATAAATTCGCTAAAGTAAAAAAAGCCGCGCCCGAAGAGGCGCCTGAACCGTCACATTGGCATAAAATGGATATAACGTGAAGATGGAAATAATCGCTCCAAGTGACAATCTGATTGAAAAAACAGGAAAGATTCTGCTTGATTCTGGGAATCTGGCGGATTATATTGTTGTCTTCCCGGGCAAGCGGCCGGCGCATTTTCTGCGTAAATATTTGGCCGACAAGCTCAACGCCGCCTTTGAACCGCCCCTTATTCTTTCCATGGACGGATTCATAAACCACCTGGCGGAATCGGTGGACATAAAAGGCGCGGAACTTTCGAACCTTGACGCCGTCGGCATACTCTACGATCATATGCTCAACGACCTTGCCGGCGTTATAGGCAAAACCGGCGATATCTCATTGGACACATTCCTTCCCTGGGGATTTAAGATATTTTCTGATTTTGAAGAGCTCAAGATAGAGCTTAAAGCGCCAAAGGAACTGAAAGACTTCGATTCCATTCTGCCGGGCGAAATTAAAGGTTCGAATGAGTTCATTAAAAAGCTAAAAAACTTCTCAGGAGTGTATGAACGCTTCTATACCCATCTTGAGCATAAAAACCTGCTGAGCCGGTCACGTAAATACGCCCTGGCAGCTGAAAAGACACAGGACATGGACCTTAATGGCAAGAAAATAATTCTTGCCGGTTTCTTTGCTCTGACCGCATCTGAAAAGAAAATTTTTACAGCCCTGTCCAAACTGCCCGGCTCTGTTATACTACTACAGGAAGGACCGGGCCTTCAGGAGCAATTCCAGTTCCTGGAATCGCGGTCACAAGTCACAGGTCACAAGTCACAGGATACAAGTCTCAGGTCACAGGTCACAAGTCACAAGCCAGAAAACACAGGTCCCAGAGCGGAAACCGCGCTGCATTTTTATAAAGCGCCGGATTTACACGGTGAGATATTTAAACTTGCGGAGATTTTAAAAGGCCGGACGCTGACCTCAAAAGACGTTGTGGTCCTGCCTTCTTCGGACGCGCTGTTTCCGGCGCTGTTCAATGTGCTGGGAGAGGTGAAAGAATATAACATTTCAATGGGCTACCCGATAACCGCCACCCCTGTCTATTCGCTTATAGATTCCCTCGGCGATCTGCTGGAAAAACGCTCTGATGACCAATATTTTACGCCCAATTACCTCAAATTTGTTTTTCATCCATATGTAAAGAATATCCACATGCAAGTCACATGTCACAATCCTCTGGAGGTGCCGTCTCAAATGGCCTCTGGCCCACAAACGGCCAAGTCACAGGTCACAAGTGAGAAGGCACAGGAGATAAATCATAAATCAGAAACCGCGGGCGGCAGATCAAGCGAACCGACACGTATTATTTTTCAGACCATTGAAACTGAACTTGCCTCAAAAATAAACAAATTCCTCACTCTTGAAGATCTGGAAAACGATACCGCCTTGTTTGAGCGCTGTTCCGTCCTGCTAAAAAATCACGCCAATCTGCCGCACACCGCGGACAACATACAGACGCATATTAAAAACATCCACAATAAGCTCATCCGCCCGTTTGAGGCGGTGGAGAAACTCACGATAAAGACTTTCGCCGATAAACTTATCGCCATGGTTTCGTTTATTTCTGAGCACAGCACCGCGAACCTCCACCCCTATTCCGCGCCATTCATCGAACAACTTTACGAAGAACTGCACGCCTTCTCAAACTCAACGCTTTCCGGACGCTGTCTTGAAAACATTTCCTCCTACTTCAAATTGCTCAAGTCCTATATAAAAGGCTCCGCATACCCGTTTGCAGGCACGCCGCTGTCCGGCCTGCAGGTGCTGGGCTTTCTTGAAACCCGCAACCTTAAATTTGAACGCGTATATTTTCTGGACGCCAACGCCGACATCCTGCCCGGCTCAAAAAAGGAAGACACCATACTTTCACACTTTATCCGCCGGGGCCTCGGCCTGCCCACTTATAAAATACGCGACTCGGTGGCAAAATATTACTTCAACCTGCTTCTCTCCCAGGCTGACGAGGCACATATTTTCTACAAAGACGCGCCGGAGCTTGAAAAAAGCCCGTTCGTTCAGAAATTTATCTGGAACCTGGAGGCCGCCGGGCAAAAACCAAAAGAAGAAGAGGTGCATTTCCGGCTTAACTTTGTGCAGCCGGAGCCGGGCCCTATCGCCAAAACAAAAGACACGCTGGCATACCTTGGCAATTTCACCTTCTCTCCGTCAAACCTTGATGCCTATCTCGTCTGCGGCCTGAAATTCTACTACCAGTATGTGCTACGCATACAGGAAAAAGATGAGGTGGGCGATGAAATAGGCCAGGCTGAAATAGGCGCCATAGTGCATGAGATCCTGGAGCGCCTGTTCATGGAACACAAACCGGGAATAGATCTGACGCTTGAGCGCGCGAATGAAATAGCCGCGGGAATATTTGACGCCGGACTTAAAAACCACGATTCAGGCTATGAGTACCTTATAAAAAAGCAGATACTGCGCCGCCTGCGCGACATCCTGCTGTATCACAAGGAAAGCGTAGGGAAAGTGCGGATAAAAAGCTGTGAAAAAAAATTCAGTCTTACGCTGGATGGTGTTAAATTCAGCGGCAGGGCTGACCGCATAGACCTCCGCCCGGACGCGAAAGGCCTCAACACCCATGTGATAGTAGATTATAAAACCGGTTCAACCGCCGCAACGCCCAATCTAAAGAAATTCGACCTTGAAGACCGCGAGGCCTGGCCCAAAACCCTTAAGTCGGTGCAGTTACCCCTGTATGTAATGTTTTATTTGGCTGAAAACCCGGAAATTGCCCTTGAGACCGTGGATGCCTGTCTTATGCTGTTGGGTTCCCATAAAATCAGCGAAAAATTTCTGTTTGAAATTAGCGAAGATAAAGCCGCAGACCTTGCCAAACTGCGCAAGGCCGTTTCTTATCTGGTTTACGAAATCCGCTCCCCGGAACTGGATTTTGAACCCGCCTCCGATACAAAAACCTGCGAACTCTGCCACTTCAAAACAATGTGCGGCCGCCAGTGGGTGTAAAACAGAAGCGGCACTTCAAAGCCTGATACTTGCGCTTCTTGTGCCGCTTTCCGATGCTTAAGTTTCAGAACGGAACTATTTCCGTTTTGAAGTTTTTTTCGCTATTTTCTTTACTGCTTTTTTAGCGACTTTCTTTTTAGCTTTAGGCATTTTTTCTCCTAGCGTTTATTTTACGCTTATTGATTCTATCTATTGTTTAAATAAAAAGCAACAGGTATTTCCGAAAATTTCTAAAATATTTACGGAAATGTTTTCTAAAAGCGCCGGGAAATTTGCATTTCGCCACAAATATTGGCAAGATTATCAGCGTCAGTTAATTGTTCAATAGAAAATGGTGAAATTTTTTGACGCGCATAATCACCTGCAGGATTACCCCGGCCCGGCGGAGACGGAGGAAGCTTTGCGCGAGGCTGATGCTGAGGGCGTGGAATTTATGCTCTGCAGCAGTGCTTCGCCTTCGGATTGGCAAAAAGTTCTGGCGCTTGCCGCCGCTCATAAAAATATTGTGCCGTGTTTTGGCCTGCACCCATGGTTCGTCAGGCGGTCGGCGCCGGACTGGCTTCAAAACCTTGAAGAATTTTTGCGGCGCGCGCCGGCCTGCGTGGGGGAAATAGGCCTGGACGGAGAAAAAGAAACCGACACCACCTTGCAGGAAGAGGTTTTTACAGCCCAGTTGAAGCTGGCCAAAAAGCTGCGCCGACCGGCCTGTGTGCATTGTGTAAATTCCTGGGGAAGGATTCTGGAGATAATTAAAAAGGAGAATCCCGGAACTTTCATGCTCCATTCCTACGGCGGCCCGGCAGAAATGATTGAAGAGTTCTCCTCGTTGGGCGCATATTTTTCCTTCAGCGGCGCCGTCATGGACGCGAAAAGGAAAAAACTACGGGAGGCCCTTCTGGCCGCGCCGTCCGAACGCCTGCTTTTTGAAAGCGAGTCGCCCAAACCGGACGCCAAAGGCCGCCGCACAGGACCCGGGTTTCTGCCGGAAGTCGTTTCCGCCGCCGCGGACATACTGTGCCGCTCTACGGAAAGCCTTGCCGCTCTTTCCCACGCTAACGGAATTAAATTCTTAGGAGAGATAGTTTCTGAACGCAAATAAGGAAATTCCGCAACTACTATTATCATGACAAATTAGTTATGTAACAAATATTGTGTTGTGCATCGCTGTTTAAAAAGTAGCGTAGTCGCAGAGCTTGCTCTGCCCAAAAAATCCAGCTGCAGGGATCTGCCATGCTGTTTGGCGGACACTCTGCCGGACAGGCCTATCTATGCGTTCCGCACGCAAATTAGGCAAAGCAAGCTTTGCGACTACATACAGCTGGAAAACTGAATAAGCACTATGTCGCATAATTAGTTTGTTACGATATTATTAGCTTTTTTATACTATGCCTGAAGACAGACTCGCGCGCATAAGGTTGATGGTGGGAGAGGCCGGGATTGACCGCCTTAAAAACTCTTTTGTTGTGGTGGCGGGACTCGGCGCGGTGGGCAGTTATGCCGTGGAAGGCCTGGCCCGGGCTGGCATAGGCCGCCTGCGGCTTGTGGACTTTGACATCATAAAGGCCAGTAATATAAACCGCCAGCTTTACGCCTTGGGCTCTACCATAGGCAGGCATAAGGCCGACATAGCCGCCGCCCGGGTGCTGGACATTAATCCGGATTGCCGCGTGGAGCCGCTCAAGATTTTCGCCGCAGCCGAAAGTTTTGACGCTATACTCGCAGACGCTCCCGACATGGTGATAGACGCCATAGACGCCCTGGGCCCCAAAACCGAACTTATAGCGGAAACGCAAAAAAGAGGGCTGAGGCTTATCTCCTGCATGGGCGCGGCCCTGCGCACAGACCCCTCCGCCATACGCGTAGGCCCCTTTTCAGAAGCGCGCGGCTGCCCCCTCGCCACCCGGCTGAGGTATTGGCTCAGGAAAAAGAACTCGCCGGCACAGTTCACCTGTATTTACTCCATCGAGCCTTTGGGCCGACTGCGCCTGGAGGCACGGCAGACCGCAGAACCTGAAAAAGATTATTATGACCGAGGCCGCCGGAGGGCGGCTTTGGGCAGTCTGCCCACAGTTACGGGGATTTTTGGCCTTACAATAGCCAATACTGTGATACAAACGCTGCTTGCAGACAGGCTTAAGGCTTAATGCTGAAGAATGCAAGTCGGATCAGGAATAGAGCTGCACCAACAGATTGTCTCCAGCTTATGGTTTTCCGCCTTTTAGCACCCAACCGCTTTTTACGACTCACCCGGTATCCTTCAGCCCGCAGTCTTCAGCCTTAAGTCTTTTTTAGCCGCCCCTTGACAAGTCAAGATACAGTGGTATACTATGTTAGAAGATTGCAACTACTCAGACAGCCAGGAGTCGGGAGTTAGAAGTCAGTAGTCGGAATTTAGGAGCCAGGAATCCGATAGATATCATAGACTTATCCGCATCCGCTATTCTGGATTCTGACTACTGAATTCCGACTTCCAGCTATGTGGCCCGCGACTAATTCCGCCTCAAACCCTTAGGTCCAAGGGCCTATTGCCACATGGGACTTAGGACCATTGATAAAAGTCAAACCATGAACAAGAATATCTTAGAGGCAGTTATGAAAAAGACTATCCTTTTAGCGACGGCGGTAATGGCGGCTCTGGCTTTGGGCCTCAGGGCGCAGGATATTTCTTTTGACAATCTTTACAGCAACGGAGCCGGTTTAAGCGCGGCCTCTGTGGCAGTGCCGGCTCCCGTGCCGGCGGTCTCCGCTAAAGCCGCTGCTCACGCCGCCCCAGCGGAGCGGGAATGGCTGGTAATGGTTTTTCTAAACGGTCGCAATGATCTGGCGCCTTCTGCGATCAAAGATATAAACGAAATGGAGATGGTAGGCTCCAACGACAAAGTGGCCATAACCGCCGAACTTGGCCTGATTAACGACAGAGGAACTTCCACTAGGTTTCTAGTTCGCAAGGACACACGGTTTCCTGTCATGGATCCGGTAAAAGGGGATGCAGAACTGGCGCACATTATATCCAACGGGATCAAAGTGCCGAACGCTGACATGGGAAGCTGGAAGCATTTTGCGGATTTCGCAAAGTGGTCTATAAGAAAATACCCGGCCAAAAAGGTTGCGGTCGTGCTTTGGAACCACGGTTCTGGCCGCACTGATATAGGCGGCGCCGACAATACCGGCTCGGAACTGGGCATAGCCTATGACGATACTACCAGAAATTTTATCCGCAATAAGCAGATAGCCATGGCCCTGGCCGAGATAGCCCGTTCTACCGGCAGGAAAGTGGACCTCTACGCTTCCGATGCCTGTTTTATGCAGATGGCAAGCGTGGTCTATGAGCTTAAAGATAAGACCGATGTGGTGGTGGGAAGCGAAGAAATAATTCCCTATCAGGGTTTCCCTTATGACACTGTTCTGGAGAAGCTTAACTCAAATCCGGGCACGAACGCGGAGGGCCTTGGCCGGATAATCGTCAAAGAATTCCACGACTATTACGAAGCCAACAAAAGCTCCATTCTCAGCTTTCTCACAGGCACAACCATTTCCGCCATACGCACCTCGCAGCTGGACGGTTTTGTTCAGGTCCTGAACGCCTGGGTGAACGAGGCTCAAAAGAGGGAAAACGCCGGCATCTTCAAACCGTCTATCGAAAACACACTTTCTTTTGGGTTCGGTGGCACTGATAACGGCTTCAGCCCGCTCTCAAAAGATCTTTCAGACTTTATTTTCCGGGTTAATTCCAACCCTAAAGTTTCCCCGGCGCTCAAAGCCAAAGGCTTGGCCCTGCAGAAATTTATTTCAAACAGACTTATTGTCACTAATGCCACCACGGGCCCAAACCGCGATTACACCCGCGCAACGGGACTCGCCGTATACTTTCCGCAGATGATATATGACCAGAGTTATGATGAAACCAAATTCGCCGCCGACAGCCTTTGGGACGATTTTATAAAGCTGAAGCTCACAAGGGAGCAGAAGTGATATGAGCTGGATAACGCCGAAAATATCCCGGATATTTATGCTGACCGCTCTGGCCGCGTCGGCGGTTTGCGGCCTGAGCGCCCAGGAACTGACCAAAGAGGAAACTTACAGACTTAAGAATTATGAGACGCGGATAACTTCAGCCGACCCGGAAGCCTCAAATGGATTTCTTAAAGACTCCACCCTGCTGGATAAGCTGCTTATTTCCGACCCCGGCAAAGCCGTCGGCTTAAAGTCAAAAGCCGGAGCTGTGGCGGAATACGAAAAGCTGCTGGACAAGAACTGGACGGCTTCCCAAGAGCGGAACCTGAGCGAGGCCATGTCCTCCCGCCTTTTAGACCAGTCGCCTCTGTCTAAAGTCGGCCTTGCCCCGAAGCCTGAGAAGACTCTTGACTGGGCAGCCAGATACAAGAACTATCCCCCCGGTAAAACCGCTCTGCTTGAAAGATCACTCAGAAAGTGGGAGTCTGTATTCAACGGGTGCAGCTTCATTCTGTCCTCCGGCCGAAGCGAAAACCTATGGTATGTGAAAGATTCCGCCGGCAGAGCTTTCATGAAAATCACCAAAGATGACGCGATTTTCAAAGACACTGAAGCCGGCATGAAGTCTCTCTGGGAAACGATGACACTGAAGGAACGGAACAATTATCTTAATTTCAAGGCGGGCGGGCTTCTTGACGACCTTATCGACAAATCTATCAGCGACAACTCCGTCCGCGCCGCTGATTCCCCCATTGTCGGCGATAATCCGCTTCTAAATTACCTTGACGGCCCTGGCAACGGCCGCCTGCAAAAGTATATAGCCAAGATGAACGCCGTGGAGCTGGCTAAAGCCAGGCTGAACCCGGCCCAACTGGCGAAACTTGACGGCCAGCCCATAGAACAGCAGCTTTATCTGCTGGGCAACGCCTTTGACAAGAGCGAAATAAAAGGCCCTGTCACGTTGGAAAGAAAGATAGACATTTTAAGGCAGTCTAAACCCGGCGAAACCCTGTCACCCCAAAACAACGCATTGCTGGCAAAAATGCTCGGATCCTCAATGCTCGCGGAGGTTAAAGGGACCGTGGCCGGCGACAAGGTGGCCAAATTTTACGCTTCGGGCGCAAAGCTTGATGTGGCCATAGAGTCCTGCCAGGGCTGCTATGCAAAATATGAACCGTCTTCCGGCAGAATAATATTTGATTCCGAACTTATCCAGCAGTATCTGCGGGCCAATAACACCAGCTCCGATAAAATGGTCGGCAGCAAGGAGCAGCTTGCGGGCCTGGGCAAATACCTTTCCCCCATGCTGGCGCATGAGGGCACACATCAGATGCAGCATGCCTGGGCCGATAAAGCCGGCGTTTATAAACCTTATGTGCAGGAAGATGAGGAGGAGGCTAATTCCATGGAGGCGCTCTACACCATGGAAAAGCTTAAAAAAGACCCTAAATTTAAAAGCATGCTGATAAAAATGCGCAATTCTTCCAGCAGCTATGCGGGTAAGCGGCTGGAGCTGGAGCGGACATTCAAAAAGAACACCGACGAGTTCGGCGACAAGGTCAGCCAGGTATATTATCCCGGCCTGCCCTCGTTCGGCGCCGCCTCTTCCCAGACACTCTCGGCTATATCCGGCGAACTGGGACGGAGAAGCGCTCTAGCGGCGGCAGAACAGGCTGAAATAGAGAAAACAGGCACAAACCTGGAAGAAGCCAGGGCTATGACCACCCAGGAGCTGTCCGGTTATGTGGGTGAGATAAGAACCTCAGCGCTTAAAAAGATACAGGATGACCTGCTGCATAAAAGCATCTATGAAGACCACTATCGGAATGCCGGCGACTGGACCGGCTCCATGCGTCAGGTGGTAAAAACGACAGCGGCCGCGCCAAAGAGTAAAGTGCCCGCTATGTGAGGACCGTTATATGTTAAAGCTTGTCCTGATTCTGCTTATGACCGGAGCCCCGCTTTGGGCCGCTAAACCGGCCTCAGGCGCCCAGGGAAAAGAGTTTAAAACTTTCTCAATGGACGGCTATTTTTCATGCGAGGTGCCGCTGAAATGGCAGCTGGAAAAGAAGGCCGAACAGGAGAGGATGGGGGTTTTTAAGATAGCGCTTGCAGCCCCTGGCGGGGAGAAGTCCCCTGTAACCGTATATGTTTCCTACTTTTCAAAAGGCAACAAATATTTCAAAGATTATAAGGATTATGTGGACAGCAATTCACAGGATGACATGGCCGCCGCAACGGACAAATACAGCCCGGTAACGAACAAGGCTCTGAACAAAAGGAAAGCGCTCGAATTTGACCGCGAGGAAAAGCGGTACCTGCATCCCGAGAGCAAGTCGGACGAGAGCGTTACTCTCAAGGAAAAGTTCTATGTTCTGCCGGCTAAAGACGGTTTTTTTGTGATGCACTTCTCGGCCCCAAAAGCCGTTTATTTGAAGCATCTTCCGGTATTCGAGCATGTGGCCCGCACCTTCAAGGGCCGCCCCTGAACGAGGCTAAAGCTTTACCAGCGTGATTAGTTTGAGTATATTGGCCAGACGCTCAAGGCCGGGGGGTTTAATTACAAAATCCAAAGCGCCCTCTTTAAGGGCTTTCGCTGCCAGGTCCGTGTTGTCTATGCCGGTTATCAGTATTACACACGCGTCCTTATTGGCCTTTCTGGCCTTATAAAGCAGCTCCAATCCTGAGACTCCCTCTATATAAATATCGGTTATGATAATATCAAAAGGCCCTTCTTCAAGAAGGGCTTTCGCATCTTTGGCTTTATCGGTCCTTATTATTTCAAATTGCGGAAATTTTCCAAGTATTTCATCAACCCTGGCTATCACATAACCTTCGTCTTCTATAAATAGCAATCGTTTAGGATTGTCCATAGTTTAAGGGTATAGGGTAGAGGGAATAGGGGCTAGGGTTAAGGAGATCCTTAATATCCGCATCCACAACCTTAAGGCGGGTCAGCGCACCAGAGTGCGGGGCTTGCGTTTTAACACCTTTTTGGCGCAATCCTCAAAAATATTAAGCGCGCGGTCAAGTTGGGCGCGCGTGTGAGTGGCCGTGACGGCTACGCGTATAAGAGAGCGCTTTGGCGGCACAGCCGGGCTGATCACCGGATTGGTGAAGAGACCGTTTTCGTACAGCGCCTTCCAGAGCGAGAAGGTCTTTATATCGTCGCCTATAATTATGGGGATGATAGGCGTTTTTGTTTCGCCGGTGTTGAACCCCAGCGCCTTAAAGCGCTCAAGCAGATACTTGGAATTGTCCCAAAGGTGTTTTATGCGTTCCGGCTCCGTTTCTATTATGTCTATGGCCTTGATAATGGAGGCCGTGGACGACGGCGGCAGGGCCGCGGAGAACATCATAGAGCGTGAAATATGCTGGATATAATGCAGGACATCTTTTGCGCCAACCACAAAACCGCCTATTGAGGCGAAGGATTTGGAGCAGGTTCCCACCACCAGGTCCACCTCGCCGTGTTCAAGGCCAAAATATTCGCAGGTGCCCCTTCCTGTTTTGCCAAGAACACCGGTGGCATGGGCATCGTCCACCATAAAGCGCGCACCGTATTTTTTGCAGACCTTGGCTATTTCGGGAATCGGGGCGATATCCCCTTCCATGGAAAAAACACCGTCCACTATAACAAGCCGCCCGCGTTTGGGGCCGACATCTTTAAGCACCCGTTCCAGATCCTGGACATTATTGTGCCTGAAACGGCGTATCTCTCCGTTTGAAAGTTTGCAGCCGTCAAAGATGCTGGCGTGGTCAAGCTTATCCACCACAGCCACATCACCCTTCCCGACCAAAGCCGAGACTACTCCCAAATTCATCTGATAACCGGTGGAATAAATGAGTGCCGCTTCCCTTCCCTTAAACGCGGCAAGACGATTTTCAAGTTCAGTATGCAGTACGGTGTTGCCGTTAAGGAACCGCGATCCGGCCATGCCGGTGCCGAATTTTTTCACGGCGTCTATGGCGGCCTGCTTCATTCTGGGATCATTTGCCAGGCCCAGGTAGTTGTTTGAGCCGAACATTATGAATTTTTTTCCCTCTATCTCAACTTCAGGAGCCTGTTCGGAGGCCATTTCCTTGAAATAGGGGTAGATCCCGGCTTCCGTCAATTCCTTAACAATAGTAAAATCTCGGCATTTTTCAAATAAGTCGTTCATGGATTCCTCATACTACTATTGTAGTAAATTGACCGCCGTTCTTCAATGCGGCGCGGAGCGCGCCGCAGTCACAAGTTGCAAGTCACAGGTCACAAGTAAGAAAAACTGAGGATTTTGAATTATTGCGGCCGGAACCGACAAGCGGCCCGTCTTTTGTCTTACCTCTTCACTTGTGACCTGTGACCTGTGACTTGTGACTAGAAAGATGGCCTTTAGCCAGCTTTCGAATAATGCCCGTGGTGGAACGGCCTTCCACAAGCGGTATTCTTACTGTTCGCCCTGCGAACCCGGCACCGACTATTTCGGAGGCTTTATAGTCGGCTCCTTTAACCAGGATGTCCGGTTTAAGTGTTTTAATCAGTGCAAAAGGGGTATCGGAGCTGAAAATAACCACAGCGTCAACGGCGGCAAGCGCCGCAAGCACTCTTGCGCGGTCTTTTTGACAGTTTACCGGGCGGCTGGAGCCCTTAAGACGCTTAACGGAGGAATCGGAATTAACACCAAGAAACAAAAAATCACCCAGAGAGCGGGCTTTTTCCAACAGGGCTATATGCCCCGCGTGCAGTATATCAAAACAGCCGTTGGTGAAAACGGCTGTTTTACCCTTTTGAGAGAGCGCGCGGCGCAACACCAAAGCTTTTTTGAGCGAAACCAGCTTGTTGTTTGTGTCCATAAACGACAGTAGACAGAATACAGTAGTTAGAATTCAGAAGTAAGATTTAAACTGTTTTCCGACTTCTGAATTCTGGCTTCTGACTTCTGTATTCCGACTTCAGGCTATCTAAATAGCTACCACCCTAAACCTGAACCTTTTCCTTAGCCGGAGCTAACAGTCTTTCCATAAAGCCGGTATCGGTACGACCCGCGCGAAAATCCTTGTTCGCAACTATAAGCCTGTGCGCATCCAGCGTGGTTTTTATACCGCCCACACGGAATTCGTCCAGGGCTCTGGCGGAGCGGGCTACGGCGGCATTTCTATCACTGCCCCAGACTATCAGTTTCGCCAGCATACTGTCGTAATAAACAGGCAAACTATAACCCTGATAGACATGAGTGTCAACCCTTACCCCGGGGCCTCCCGGCAGCAGCCATTCCTCAACGCGGCCGACCGAAGGGGCAAAATTGCGGGTGAAGTCCTCTGCGTTTACGCGATGCTCTATGGAATGGCCGGTGAACGGGACGCTGCATCCGTTGGTGAAAGAAATTTTTTCTCCGGCGGCCGCGAGCAGCTGCTCGCGCACCAGATCGGCGCCGGTAATAAATTCCGTTACAGGGTGCTCCACCTGCAGACGGGTGTTTACTTCCATGAAATAAAAATTACCTTCTTTGTCCAGCAGGAACTCCACCGTGCCTACGCCCGTATAGTCGGCGGCCTCGGCCAGTTTTAGAGCGGCTTCTTCCAGCTTTTTCCTTAAACTCCGTGGAACCGCCGGAGAGGGGGATTCTTCCAGCAGTTTCTGGTGTCGGCGCTGTATGCTGCAGTCGCGCTCCGGAAAAGCCGCCGCGGAACCGTGGGAGTCGCGCACAAACTGCACTTCTATGTGGCGGGGGTTTTCTATATATTTCTCAAGATAAACTTCGTCGTTACCAAAGGCCGCTTTGGCCTCCGACTGGGCCATCTGCAATTCGTGGGCCAGCTGGGACTTTTCACGCACTATCCTTATACCTTTTCCTCCGCCTCCGGCGGCCGCCTTTATCATAACAGGATAGCCTATTTTTTGGGCTTCGGGACCGCAGTTTTTTGAGACGCAGTCCTTCGTGCCCGGCGTTATCGGGATGCCGGCCTTAACGGCCATTTTACGGGCGGCCGCTTTGTGGCCCAGAAGACGTATGGAGTTTGGCGATGGGCCGATGAACACCAGGCCGTTTGCGGCGCAGGCTTCGGAAAAATCCGCGTTTTCGGCCAAGAACCCGTAGCCGGGGTGAATGGCTTCGGCTCCTGTCAATTTAGCGGCTGAAATGACAGCCGCGATGTTAAGGTAGCTCTCACGGGCCATAGCGGGACCTATACAAACAGCCATGTCCGCCGTACGCACATGAAAACAGGAACGGTCGGCCTCGGAATAAACGGCCGCAGATTGCACACCCATTTCCCTGAGGGTGCGTATAACGCGTACAGCTATTTCACCGCGGTTTGCTATGAGGACTTTTTTAAACATTGAACCCTCCAAAATTAAGTTGAGAGTTAAAGAGTTTGGGAGTTTTAGCGTTTAGAATTATGAGTTTAAGAGTCGGTGCTCTTCAAACTCCTTAACTCCCAAACTCTCAACTCCTAAACTCCCTACTTCTGCTCGTCCGAACCGGGAACCGGCTGCCGGCTTTTTTCAATCTTTGCGCTCGCGGTCCAAAGATTCACATTGAAAACCATAATATCCCTGATCTCCTTGGTTTTAGTTCCCGGTTTAAGGGATTCTTCCCTTAAAACAACCCTGTACTCGGGCCCGGAGATATGCGCGGCGAGCCAGGAATCCTTCGGCAGAAATTTAGCTTTTTGGTGGCCGAGCTTGGCTGTTAAAGCCGACAACGCGCGCCAGCGCGACTCAATAATCGAGGTTTGGTTGGGGGACAGGCGCAAGTGCTGCGCAAAAGCTATGGCCTCCGGCTTCGCGTCGCCGTTTAAAAACCGCAGACGCACCGCTGTTTCCTTTTTATTCCCTTCTCCTTCGCATACCATTCCCGCCTTCATGGCGTCGTCCAGAGCATTTTCGTATTTTTTCAACCTTACAAAGGCGTCGGCGCGGCTTATGTATATGGGGCATTGCTCTTTTGGTAAAAGCCGGGTATCGTCAAGCAGAGCGTCATATTCCTTTATGGCCGGCTCAAGTTTATCAAGAAAGCGCAGGCTTTCTGCGTAGTAGAACCTGTACCAGAAAATTTCCGCCGGCGAAAAACCGACCGGATAAGTTTTTGCCGTGGCTAAAGTCTCCCCGCAGGATTCCTCCGATTTATCATAAATTTTCATAAAAAACTCGGAAACGCATAAATAACCCGAGGCCCTGGGGTCAATAGGGTCTGTAAGGTAAAGCTTTTGCGCCAGAAACAGCGCCAGGGGATAGTCCTGCCGGGCCAGGGCCGAGTCTATAGGCTCAAAAAGCGTCCAGATATAGGGCCTGGCCCATTTGCCGTTTTCCCTAACAAAGGAAATATAATCAGGCTGACAGGCCGTGCCATTTTCACACAGCTGGTATTTCACCATGGCGCCGGTCTTGCCTATCGAAAACACTTCTATGTCCTTAAACTCCCAACGCGGAGATTGCGCATAATATTCCTTGCTGCGCTTTACATATTCTTCCGCAGAACAGACCACTTTGGAATTTGTAGACAGCAGATCATAGGCCTCGCGGTAGCGGCCATTTGAAAGCTTTTCAAGATATCCGGCGGCCGCACGCTTGAGCATGAAGCCGGGAAGGCCTGGTGCCAGCAGCAAATAGGCCGCCATAAATGCGACCAGGGTAATTATAAGCCCAAGCATGACGGGTTGATATTTTTTAACAAGCGGGGGAACTTCCACGGAGACTGTCCGTGCAGTTTTATCCTCCGGCGCTGGTGGAGCGGCGGGGTGCGTTTTGGAGATTTCGGCTTTTTTAAGGTTTCTGTAGGAGATATCCCTTTCGTTTACCGTGTCCTGTATGGGCTGTATTTCCAGCTGCTGGCCGGCGGAGAATCGCGGATTATTGCGGTCTTCTTTAGCTCGTATGTTCTTCTGCTCCGTGAAAAAAAGTTTTTTCGCTTCTGGCGCTGCACCGTCTTCAGACTCTTGCGCGGCCGCCGGTTTCATCACAAAAAGACCGCCGCACTGATCGCAGTAATTCTTTTCAACCGCATTGGAAAAACCGCAGATCCCGCAAAGCTTTTCAAGCTTCGTATTGCATTGAATGCAGGTGTCGGTAAGTATATTGGGTTCGAAACCACACCGGGGGCACCGTATAACAGAGAGGTTTGGAGGCATATCTAAGTTACTGCCCAAGTAGACAGAATTCAGTAGTCAGAATTCTGAACTGGTGGTTACCTGCATTACCCTTCTTCAGCCTTCAAGGTCCTTGGCGAGATTAAATGTGTCTTGGTTTTTCTACTGACTTCTGAATTCTGACTCCTGGCTTCTTAAGTGGTTATATCAATTGTAATTTTCGGTTTATCTCGGCTCTATAAAAAATAAGGGTTGCCCGTATTCCACTGGCTTGCCTTCTTCCACGGAAACTATTTTTAAAAAACCGTCCACCGGGGCTGTTACCGCTTTGTGATCTTTACCCACTTCCACCGCACCCAGTTCCTGTCCCTTTTTAACGGAGGCGCCCTCTTTAAGCGTATTGGTTTTGCCAGGGCCGGCAAAGTGAAAAATGCCTATGGAAGGCGAAGATGCCGGAACAAGCGTGGAGGAGAGGGCAACATGGTGTTCCGGCTGGTTATTCAGTTTAAGGCTGATTTTTTCCTCGCCATCTTTCCAGGTTATTTCCTCAAGGTCGGTGGTTTCCATCCATTTGGTAAGCTGACTGAGCGTTTTCATATCCATTATACCTCCATAAACCAGGGTGTAGGGTATAGGGTTCAGGGTTTAGGGGAAGGAATAACTTGAATCCTATACCCTATACCCTGTTACCCTTCTCCTAAAGCCCCGCTTCCGAAGGGTTGAAGGGCTTGGGCAGCAGTCTGGCGGCTTTCGTATAGGTTATCTTCTCTTTCTTTTCAAGCGGCTGCCAATCAACAAAAATCATTTCCGCGTCCTTGCACGCGAATTCAATTATCACCTGCCGGCAGGCTCCGCAAGGTTTGGCCGATTTAGCTACCAGGGCAAGCGCCCTGATCTTTTTTTCTCCGTGGCTGACCGCGTTGAAAATAGCGGTCCGCTCTGCGCAGCAGGCCAAGCCGAAAGAAGCATTTTCCACATTGCAGCCGGTGTACGTTCTCCCCGATTCCATGAGCACCGCGGCGCCGACCGGATAGCGGGAATAAGGGCAATAGGCGTTTTTTTGCGCGGTTTTGGCGGCGGCTACCAGTTTTTTCCTCACGGCGACAAGCCAGGTTTTGCGGGCCGGTTTTTTGTGCGCAACTCTTTTCATATTCTACCCAAGGATAAAGCTAAGGCGCTTGCAGGCCGCGGCCGTAATGTTCTCTTTTGCGGTCAGAAGCGAGGTTTTAGTGAAATCGGGGCAGTTGGTACGGCATTTTACGCCGGCGACAAGCGGAACAGCCTTAACCAGCAGCCGCCGGATGTTCTCTATATTCTTATGAAGAGTTTCGCTTACCTTATTCTGGTCCACTTCCTCGCCCTCTTTCCAGCAGTCGTAATCCGTTACCAGGGATACCGGGGCGTAGTGAAAGCCGGCTTCACGGGCAAGCTTCGCTTCAGTGGCCACAGTCATCCCTATTATGTCATAGCCCATTTTGCGGTGGTAGAATGATTCGGCTTTGGTGGAAAACCCGGGGCCCTCCATGCAGACATAAATTCCTCCGCTGTGGGATTTTATGCCCAGCTTTCTCGCCGAACCGCACAGCATGGCTGAAACAGCTCCGCAAAACGGTTCCGCCATTGGCACATGTCCCACCGCTCCGCCGCCAAAAAATGTTGAAATTCTGCCCTTGGTCTCATCCACAAACTGGTCCGGGAAAACAAAATGGGCGGGTGCAAGTCCTGCTTTCAGCGAACCCACGGCGCTTGCCGAGATGATGGTTTTTACGCCCAGGAACTTCAGCGCCCACATATTGGCTCTTTGCGGTATTTCGCCCGGCAGTATGGTATGTCTTCGCCCGTGACGGGGCAGGAAGGCCACGGGTATGCCGGAAATTTTGCCTGTGATTATCACATCCGAAGGATTGCCGAAGGGGGTTTTGACCTTTAGTTCCTTTTTATCCTTAAGTTCATCCATCCGATAAAGCCCGCTGCCGCCTATAACGGCTATTTCAAATTTATACTTAATCGCCATTCCGATCTCCTAATATAGAGCGCTGAATGAATTTTATAATAATTTAAGGTCTTTGGGACACTTAAATCTTAAAATCGGGGTATATCGGGAACTTATCGCATAGCCCTTTTACTTTTTCAGCTATGCCTTTCAGGGCCTTATCGGAGCCTTTGTTCGTTATGGCTTCATCGATATAGCCGGCTATAGCCGCCATGTCCCGGTCTTTCATTCCCCTGGTAGTGATGGCAGGGGTGCCTATCCTTATACCACTTGTCACCATTGGAGGCTGCGGGTCGTAAGGTATAGTGTTCTTGTTCACTGTGATGCCCGCCTTATCCAGGGCTATTTCAGCGTCTTTGCCGGTGATGTCCTTGGCCCGAAGGTCAACGCTCATCAGATGGCAATCCGTCCCGCCGGACACTATACGGTAACCCCTGGCCTGCAGCTCGCGGGCCAGTTTGCGCGCGTTCTTCAGCACCTGTTTCTGATATTCCGTAAACGCGGGGGAAAGCGCTTCTTTGAAACAGACAGCTTTAGCCGCGATGGCGTGCATAAGCGGGCCGCCCTGGTTGCCGGGGAAGTTGGTGCGGTCTATGGTTTTAGCGTACACGGCTTTTGAAAGAATAAGGCCGCCGCGCGGGCCGCGCAGTGTTTTATGGGTGGTGGAGGTGACTATGTCGGCGTATTCCACCGGAGAGGGGTATATTCCCGCGGCTATAAGGCCCGCGTAATGCGCCACATCCGTTACCAGATAGGCCTTCCAGGCGTCCGCTATTTTTTTAAGGCGTGCCCAGTTCCAGACACGGGAATAGTTGGAGGCGCCGGCCATGATCAGCCGGGGACGCTCTTTTTCTATGGTCTTTTCCGCTTCCTCATAGTCTAAAAGCTCGGTTTCCTTGCTCACGTTCATGGTGACTATTTTAAAATAGCGGCCCGAGAAGTTAAGCGGGTGGCCGTGGGAAAGATGGCCGCCGTGGGAAAGATTAAGCCCTAAAACGGTGTCGCCAGGCTTGATAAGCGAGAGATAGGCCGTAATGTTCGCCTGTGTGCCTGAATGCGGCTGCACATTGGCGTGCTGGGCCCCGAACAGCTTTTTGGCGCGTTCAATGGCCAGTTGCTCGGCCACGTCCACAAATTCGCAGCCGCCGTAATAGCGTTTGCCGGGATAGCCCTCGGCGTACTTATTGGTAAGCACCGAGCCCAGGGCTTCAAGCACGGCTTTTGAAGTGTAATTCTCTGAAGCGATCAGTTCAAGCTTATTCTGCTGGCGGGCGAGTTCACCAATGACGGCTTTGTGAAGCTGCGGGTCGGTTTTTTTTATCTCTTCGTACATTTGATTCTCCTCATTTGTTTCTGTATGGAAATTATAAGTTTCTTTATTTTACATTTTTTTTAGCTTTTCAAACGCCGCTTTTATGGCGGACTTTATCAGCGTGAAAACTTCAAGGTAAAAGAGGTTGTCACGGCCATAGGGGTCGGGGAGGTCTTCAGCGCCGAAACCGGCATATTCCATAAGCGTCATGGTTTTGGCTGCGGCTTCGGGAAAAAGCCTGATTACCGCCTCCTTATGTTCTTTTGTCATAGACAATATAAGGCCAGCGCTTTCGGCTATTTCAGCGGAAATCTGTTCAGGCTTATGACTGAAGTGTTTGATGCCTTCCTTTTTAAGGAGTTCAGACACTATGGCAGGTTGTAATATGTCTTTTGCCACAACAAGCCCCGCCGAAAAGAACTCCAATGCCAGCGGGGCTTTTGCGGACTGCGGGAATGCGTCCGCGGCCAGCCTGGACGCATAATATTGGGCTAAAACACTGCGGCAGGTATTGCCGGTACATACAAAAAGGATCTTCCTATTCTCCATAGCCTTCGGGCTCATCCGCCTCTTCTTCGGGTTTCTCTTCCACTTCCGGCGGCCTTAGTAGTACCACAAACTCGCCTTTAAGCACGGCTTTGGCTTCCAGATCCTTTAAAACACTTTGCGCCGTGCCGGAAAGCCATTCTTCGTATACTTTCGTGAGTTCACGGGCCAGCACGGTCCTGGTTTCCGCGCCGAACTCCGATACCACCATAGCCAGAAATTTCCGTATCCTGTAAGGGGACTCGTAAAGGATAACGGTTTTGCCGGTTTGAAAGGCGCTGTCAAGGGACTTTTTGATTTTACCAGATGAGCGCGGCAGAAAACCCAGAAAAACGAAGGAATCCACCGGCAGGCCCGAACCGGCCGCCGCTGTTATCAGGGCCGAGGGACCGGGCAAAACTTCTATTTTTATGGCTTTTTCCCTGGCAAGCGCCACCAGCTTTCTGCCCGGGTCTGAAATGCAGGGCGTTCCGCCATCGGTCACCAGCGCTACTTTTTTACCCAGTGTCAGCCAGCTCATGGCTTCGGCAATTGAGCGTTCGCTGTGCTCGTTGTAGCGGAAAAGTTTTTTCGTCACTCCGTAATGGTTCATCAGCGCCAGTGTGCGGCGGGTATCCTCGCAAAACACGGCGTCGGCTTCCTTAAGCGCGTCAAGCGCCCGAAAGGTAAGGTCTTTGAGGTTTCCTATAGGGGTTGGAACGATATAGAGCACGGTGGTTTTTGCCTTGGGGAGAATTTTCGGAAAAAAACTTCAACTTGTGACCTTCGGGTTAAATCAATCCGCTAAACTGCTGCTCATCTAAATTGCTAGGTTGCTTTGTCACCCTGCCATTGGCCGTTTTCCAGAAGCATAAAGGTCTCCACCACCTTCGGGTCAAACTGCCGGCCCGCGCCTTTGGTAAGCTCGCCCTCGGCCTGCTCGCGCGAAAGGGCCTTGCGGTAGGGGCGGTCGCTCATCATGGCGTCCCAGGCGTCAATGGTGGCCACTATCCTTGCGCCCAGCGGTATTTCTTCGCCTTTCAGCCCCTCTGGATAGCCCATGCCGTTGTACCACTCCTGGTGATACAGCACCATCTGGGCAACAGGCCCCAGAAAATGTATGGGTGAAAGTATCTGGTAGCCGATGGAGGGATGTTTTTTTATCTCGTTATATTCCTCGGGCGTAAGGCGCCCGGGCTTAGCAAGAATCGCGCCGTCTATGCCTATCTTGCCTATGTCATGCAGGAGCGCCGCGTATTCCACATAGCGGATCATCTGCTCCGGCATATTAAGCATTTCGGCGAGCTTTCTGGCTTTCTGGCGGGCCCGGCCCGCGTGGTCGCCGGTGTAGGCGTCTTTGGCGTCTATCACACGGGCCAGCGTCTGCACCATTTCCAGATAAAAATTCTCAATGCTCTCATAAAGTTTTATGTTTTCAAGCGTAACCGCCGACTCACCGGCCAGCAGGGTGAGAAATTTAAGGTCATAGTCCGTAAATGATTCTTTTTCGCGGGAAAGGTGCAGGTTCAGCACGCCGAAGGGCTTGTCTTTGACTTTCAGCGGTACGGCTATAAAAGGATCTTTTTGTTCTTCTTTGCCGAGGAAATTCTTATACTGCGTGTTTTGCTGCGGGTCGGTGACGAAAATGGTTTCCCCGGTCTG
The DNA here is from genome assembly GCA_003450815.1 of Elusimicrobiota bacterium. Taxonomy (GTDB): domain Bacteria; phylum Elusimicrobiota; class Elusimicrobia; order Elusimicrobiales; family UBA9959; genus UBA9634. The sequence continues at coordinate 71,319 of DMES01000077.1, forward strand.
GAAGGCGCGGCCAGCGATGCCTTCACCTGGTTTTATAACCGTAGATTCAATAACTTCGCGGGAGATATTTTTTGAGGCCACTATTTTCAGGTTGCCCGCGGCCTGGTCAAAAACCATCAGCGAGCCGCGGGGTGAATGTATGAGGTCTCCTGCGCATTCAAGCACGGTCTGGTAAAACTCCTCTTTCTTTATGCTGCCGGCGTTTACCGTGCCGATTTCGTGTATTGTGAGCAGGCTTGTAAGCAATTCGTCAAATTTGGACCAGGTGATTTTCAGTGCAGCGCCGCTGTCGCCGCTTTCTTTAGCCGGGGTTTCCAAACGCGCTGCGTAGAGTTTCTTGAGAAGCAAAGACATAACGATAAGCAAAGCCACTATCACAGCCGACAGGATATAGGTCATTTTTCAAGGATAGCAAAAACAATTCAGGAAGGGCAACTCCGAAAATCGTGAACGGATAAAATATCCGTTCGCGATTTTCGGATCAACGTCTGTCGTGTTTGTCAAAAAGGCTTTATAATGAATATAATCAAGTAATGGACAACGGTTCCCTGAAAGTTGTGGTGCTTGGCGCCGCCGGCCGCATGGGCTCCGAAGTGCGGGCCCGGCTTGCGCTTTCAAAAAACCTCGCTTTTTTTGCCGGAGTGGACACTTCAGGGGGACCGGATATAAAACCGCCCTCAGATTTCCCATCTTTGATAAAATTGGCGGACCTGGCGGTGGATTTTTCCGCCCCGGCGGCTTCGCTTGAATTCGCCCGGACCTGCGCCGGCGCGCGAAAAGCGGTTGTAATAGGCGTAACAGGCTTCAGCGCCGCGCAGATGACGGAACTGAAAACTCTTTCCCTAAATACTGCTGTTTTTTACTCTCCCAACATGAGCCCCGCAGTCAACCTTACTTTTGCGGTGGCGGCCCTAATGGCCGGAAAACTTCCCGATTTCGACCGCTGCATCATTGAAACCCACCACGCGGCAAAAAAAGACGCCCCCAGCGGCACCGCGCTTAAATACGCCGAGCGTATGGAAAAAGCCTGCGGCTCCAAAACACCGATCTCTAGCGTTCGCGCGGGGGACATAGTGGGCGAACACACCGTGCTTTATGCCGGCCCCCACGAGCGGGTGGAGCTTACTCACAGGGCGCATTCCCGCGCGGTATTCGCGGCGGGGGCGCTTAGCGCCGCGCTCTGGCTTTACGGGCAAAAACCCGGTTTCTATGACTTCTTAGACTTGCTCGGCCTGAAGGAGTTGGAATTAATATGATCGGCCCCTCTTTAAGCTCCAATATGAACGCTTTTCCTCCATATCTTTTCAAGGAACTGGACAAGCGGAAGCAGGAGGAGTTAAAAAAAGGAAAGGATGTCATTTCGCTCGCGGTAGGCGACCCCGATCTGCCCACACCGCGGCCTATAGCCGATTTTGCCGCGCGCGAAGTTAAAATGTCCTCCAATCACAGATATCCTTACGGCTGCGGCTCAGCCCGCCTGCGCAAGGCCATAACGGCCTGGCATTACAAAAGACACGGCCTTAAGCTTGATTATGAAACAGAGGTGACGGTTTTGATAGGTTCAAAGGAGGGGCTTGCGCATTTGCCTTTTGCCCTTCTTGACAGGGGAGACTCCGCCCTTATACCCGATCCCGCTTATCCGGCCTACAAAACAGGCGTTCTGCTTTCGGGAGCGCGTGTGGAGCGCCTGCCACTGAAAGAGGAAAACGGTTTCCTTCCTGATTTTGGGGCGGTAAGCCGCTCAGCCATGCGCCGCGCTAAAATGCTTTTCCTCAATTATCCCAACAACCCCACGGGGGCCTGTGCCGACGCGGCCTTTTATAAGGAAGCGGTGGCCTTCGCGAAGAAAAACAATCTCTGGCTGGCGCATGACGCGGCATACAGCGAAATTTATTTTAAAAAACCCTCGCCCAGCATCCTGTCCGCCTCGGGCGCGCGCGATGTGGCTGTTGAATTTTATTCGCTTTCTAAAACCTATTGCATGACCGGCTGGCGCCTGGGCTGGCTTATAGGCAATGCCCGGGCCGTGCAGGCGCTTGCCAAGCTGAAAGAGAATATAGACTCCGGGCAGTTTAACGCCATACAGGAAACCGCGGCTTTCTGCCTTGAGAACCACGCCGGCCTGGTAAAACCTATAAGGGAAACTTTCAAACACCGCACCGAATTTTTTGCCGGCGAACTTAAAAAAGCCGGCTGGAACCTTATTGAACCGGAAGCAGCCTTCTTCGTATGGGCGCGTCCGCCCGCAGCGCGAAGCTCGCTTGCCGCTGTTTATGAAATTCTGGAAAAGACCTCGGTGCTTGCCACTCCCGGCAGCGGGTTTGGCGATTCAGGAAAGGGTTTCGTGCGGTTCTCGCTCTGCGCCCCTGACGCCCGCATTAAAGAGGCGGCCCGGCGCCTGGCAGGGATAAAATGGTAATTATGGTACTATAATAAGTAGATAGAATTCAGCAGTCAGAATTCAGAATAGCGGAGTTTTTATCGTTGCCGGCATTTTCATTCTGACTAGCCTATGGCTGTGCCGTAACAAACGCTATGCGTATAAGACGGCCTCCTGAATTCTGACTTCTGACTACCTGGGCGGCAACTAAATTATGACTAAAATTGAAATCATCAACTGGCTTATATTCGCCCTGGCGCTTCTTTCGGCGGGGGCGGTAGTGGCGGCTTACTTTAAAAGTTATTCCATAATACGGCCGCCCAAGCGGCGCACGCCGGTGGTTTTCTCGCCCGATCAGTTCGGGTTGGCTTTTGAAACCATTGATTTCACCACCGTTGACGGCCTGCAATTGAAAGGCTGGTTTATACCGGCAGTCGGAGGCGAAACTGAAAAAACCATCGTCCTCTGCCACGGCTGGGGGTCAAATCGCGGCGAGCTGATGCGCGACACGCATTTCCTTGCTGAAAAAGGCTTCAACCTTTTTTATTTTGATTTCAGGGCCTCCGGCGAAAGCAGGGGCGTGATCTCAAGCGTGGGCTATCTTGAAACCAGGGATTTTGACGCCGCTTACGCGTTCCTTAAAACCCACAGGCCCATGGCATCCGAAGAAACCGGGGTTTTCGGAACTTCAATGGGCGGTTCGGTGGCCATTTACGCGGCCGCCAAGTACCCTGAAATAAAGTGCCTGCTGTCGGAAAACACCTTTCTCTCTTATACCGGGGTGGTGGCCAATTGGAGCTGGCTGCGCATGAAAATTCCCTATTGGCCGATGCTTGCAATGACGCTTTTTTTTGTGCGATTGAAGCTTGGAGTAGACCCCGAGCCTTACAGCCCGGTTCATAATATAGGCCGGGTTAAGCTGCCGGCACTGTTCATAAACGGCGACCATGACGACCTGGTGCCGCTGGCAGACGCCGAAAAACTTTACGGCCTGTGCCCGTCTGCAAAAAAGCGGATGTGGGTGATAGCCGGAGCCTCCCACGGCAAATGCGCCGAAGTGGGGGGGGAAATATACAAAGGCAAGGTAGGCGAGTTCTTTATGGAGAACCTGGCCGAAGCCCCGGAACCGGCGCAGAAAGCGTAATTAAAATTTTAGCCGCAAAAATTTTAGTAACCAAAGTCACATTGACAGGTTCGCTTGGACATTTGTAAGATAGCATACGGTTGCCAGAAGTTTTTTGCATTGGCAGCCGACCATTAAGGAGGAAGAATGAAAAGAGTATTAGCAGCGATTGCTTTGCTGGGGGGGCTTTCTCTATCGGCAAGCTCGGCGTTTGCCTGGGATTATTTTTACACCGGAGCCCAACACGGGAATGTTTTTGGAACATACAAGGTTAATGTAAATCTTGATGACTACCTTCCCTTACAGTCCGGCGGCTCGGCCAAGGCCATGGGCATGGGCGGCGCTTATACCGCTATTGCCAGCGATCTGGGCGCGGTGGAATATAACCCAGCCGGTCTGGCCCGTATCAGCCATGTTAATGTTTCAGCGCTGGCCACTGCCAATCGCACAACAACGATAGGCGCGCAGGGAGAAAAAACCTCCAGTTGGAAAATAATCCCCACTTATGCCGGCGCGGCCCTGAAAATAGGACCGATAGCTGTCGGTCTCAGCAAAGAAGTTCCGCAGTCAAAAAGCACATATATCAAGTTTGCTTCAACTCAGCGCAATATCCGTGCGCCGGACGGCTGGGTTATGTCCTATGACACTTTGAGCGATAAAATGGACACTAGCGCCCTTGATACTTATGTCCTTACCGGCGCCATTAAACTGGGGCGGTTATCTGTCGGCGCTAACTATAATTCTATTAATGGTGAGATTAAGCGCGAATTCAGCGGCAGGGTCACCACTCCCCAGAGATATTACTGGTGGAATACCGGCGGCGTTATGAACAATCAGTTCCAAGCTACCAACACCGTGGGGCTTAAAGGATATACAATAGATGTCGGCGCTTTGATTGATATGGGTATAATCCGCTTGGGTGCCACCGCCAAAAACTTCAAGGGCAAAGTGGATGTGACGCAGAAGATGCACTGGAAAGACAACTTTGATATGGGCAGCAACAACTTCTTCGTGTGGAACCCCGCCCAGACCAAGAACACCATGACCGAGTTCGCGCCTACCTATTCAGCCGGCGCGGCTCTTCTTCTAGGGAAATTCATCACGGTTGACCTGGACTATGTCACCATAAACCTGCAGGATTCCAATAAAGCCCTTGGCCGACTTGGAGCCGAGGTCGCTGTTATCCCCGGATTCCTGTTCGCGCGCGGCGGCGTGAAATCCGACTTCAAGAGCGTTGTTCAGGGTCAGAACAACAAGACCAATGAATACTTCCTCGGCGCTGGGCTCAAACTGGTTGCCCTGACCGTGGACGCTTCCGCCTCGCTCACGCAGGCGCAGGCCGGCTCAAGCGGCGGCGATATGACCGGCGCAGTTAGCGCCTCATTGAAGTTCTAATCTGTAGCCGTCGGACGGCCTAAAGCTGCCGCGGCAATTAACCCGGAAAATTCAACTGAATTTTCCGGGTTAACAATTTACCACAATGGAAACCCAGAAATTTGAGATTTACGCCCCGGTGCGAAACACCATAAATAGCGCTTTGGGTGTGGTTGTAAAAACCGCCGGTGAGAACATCACCATACAGCCACAGTCTGGCGAGCGCATAACCTTTCGCGCCCAGTACCTGGCGCCGGCCTCCGCAACCGAAGCAGCCACCCTGGCGCCGCTTATAGCCCTCCTAAAACGCGAAGAAGAGGAACGCAACAAGCCCAAAGCCCCGCCGGACCCTGCAATTATCCGCGCCGAGTTCGATAAATTCCTGCATCACATAACCGTGCGCTACCCGGCCTCGGGCGAAGCCTTCAAAACCTTCTGGCTGGATGTGCTGGCCGCCGCCGGCGACCTGCCCGGCCAGACCTGGGAAATGAAACCCAACACGGCAAAACACCCCGGCCCGGTGCTTAAGGTTTACAATACCCCCACAGGGAAATGGGTATACTGTCTTACTTTTATGGCCGGCTGGGGCCTGCGCATGGAGATAAAAAAGGAATTCCTACCGACCGGCTACGAACATCTTTTTCCAATAGACCACGCCATGTTCGGCGCAGGCCGCGCGGTGGAGCTGGTTTATTCAAAACTCCCCGCCGAAAAGCAGAAGCTATACCTGGACTGCGTGAAAGCCATATACAAAAAAACAACATAGGTGGAACTGCTGGGCCGCAACAATCCCAACATACTGCTTCTTAAACTGCGGTAACCGATATTAGGGGGATAAATGAAAATAATTAATCGCTGCATAAAATATGACCGTGCCGCCATTATGGCAACAACTTCGGGATTCATACTTAACCCGCAATCCCTTGATTACCTGCTGAAGCATGTGGAAAGCCACCCCATACCGCAATTCACCAAATTTAGAAAAAAACTTCTGTCTCTCTTGAAGCATAAATCCCGTCCGGCCACTGATTCGAAAAAGCTAACCAGGATACTTTCTGCGCTGCCAACCCTAAAAAAAGACCCGGAATTGGGTATAGCTGCGATTTCAAAACTGACAGAGCTTCTCAGTCTACACATCATACCCGCTCAAAACAAAAAAATCCGCATTAAATGCGAAGATTACTACAAGTGCTGTGTACTCCAGTGTCTTATCCTTAAAGCGTTGATCTCAGTTATGCCACGCAAAAAAGCTATCGAGTATTTCGGAAAATTCATAACAAAGCATAACTCTACTTTTAAACTTATGAAACTTAAATATGTCGTGGAAAAGCTTAATCTCCATGTCTCCGTAAAAAAGGGGCCGCTTAAGAACGGGGCGGTTTTCCTCCAGGCAGTGACTGGAGACGGTCGCGCAGTAATGAAAATTACCCGCTGCCGTCCGGCCGAGGTAGTGTTGAAAGAGGTGAAGGATCCGCAGATAGTGCATGCGGTTATTTGCCAACCGGATTTTGCTATGACAAAATTAAGTAACCCCGCCTTTGAACTAACCCGTGAGAAATCCCTTGTCCTCGGTATGCCCTATTGCGGTCATGTTTGGCATGACCGGCGCCTTCACAAGGCAATAAAACACCCATCGCACAAATTCTGGCAAGAATTGAACTGACCAGATGTATCTTACTTAATTCTACAGCCGCATTTTGCTCCTGTAGTGGCAAAGCTTGCTTTGCCCTTTTACGCAGTCGCGGACAGCGCCAGAGGCCCGCGACAGGCCAGTGTCACTGCCACTACGCACCGAACGAGGGTTATCAGTGAAAGATACACGGGTTCACCGGCTATTTACGGAAAATCGCCTTTAAAAGCGATTACAGGGACAAAGTACCCATGAGTGAATGGGTCCAAATACCCTGGATACCGCAGGCCCTGCCGGATATACTATATTCACAATCCTACTGTAATTTGGCGGATTTTTCAGGCGCCAAAGTATCTACGACCCGGCCTTAACCGGGTGTATCCAGGGGAAGCGGAATCAAAAACGCTTTCCCTTTTTTGTTTGAAAAGCAGTTCTCAAAATGGCAGAATATAAATATATTAGGAGAGTAACATGAAACTCAATGACAAAGTGTTGGTGTTTTTTTTGGTTTCGGTGGGTATTTTTTCTGCAACACAAGCAAAGCAGTATATAGCATCCTTGTCAACAAAGGGGAAGAACACTATTTTGTCGGTTGCCAAAAAGGCTAATTCTCAACATATTTTGTTATGCAGTGGAGTGACGAATTTATCCGCCGCTGATACTGGAGAAGGTGGATAGTCAGTGCTACGGTCTTCTTTTATTGTGCCGCCTCCATCAACAGATTCCCATCAGGTGATAAAAGCAGTTCGTTGAAAGGATGCCAGGTTTTCTTGTAGTCCTAAAGCAGTCCCCGGCTCCCGTCGGGAACGTTCCGGTTGTGGGGGCAGTTGCAACTATTTCCTATCAGCGCAATAACAGGGCGCTTTTCTTAAACGGTGGCAAATAAAATAACCGAGTTGGGCGTTTTGGTAGGATATGCGTGCAATTTTGCATGTGCGCATTGTATCACAGCGCGAGAAAAGAGAGAAAAACTCACTTCCGCAGAGATCAGACTGCTAATTTCCCAAATAAACAAACATACGGTTAAATCGCTACTGTTTGTCGGTGGCGAAACCAGTCTATATGTACGAGACATTAACACTATCTTGTTAGGCATACGCAAATTGGATGCGACTAAGGTAAAAATTACCACGAACGGGCATTTCGCGATTACCAAAACGGCTGCAAAAGAAAAGATATTGTCTTTTCACAGACTAAACTCGGTACAACTTTCTTATGATAAGTTTCATGCGGAATTTCTGCCGTTTCGAAATGTGAGGAATCTTTATGCCGCATGCAAGGATTTGGGATTAGAATTTAGCGTAATTCTGACCATCGAATCCCCACTGGATATTGTATATGCCAAAAGATTATGGGGTGTAGGAAAATTCCCCATAGGAATACAAAAGGTATTGCAGATCGGAAAAGCTGTCTCAAATAAGAACGCGTATGTTTTTCCTAGTTTTGATAAAAAGGTTTTAAAAAGATCCTGCCCGAATCTCAATAGAATTAAGTATCTTCCAGGCCAAGGGTTCAGTATATGCTGCTCGTTGCTTGCTTATAAACATGCTGACAACTTCACGCACACTTCTCTTTCTAAACACTTGCGCAGCAGGTTTTATGGACTTGTTTCCAAGTATTCATTCGGCGAAATTGCTCACCTATTAAACATTAATGTCAAAAATCTAGAACCACGTTATTCGCACGAATGTAATTTGTGCGAGTATATTTTTAAGAAAGGGCGGCAATCATGAAAATGCGTCTTATTCGCAAAACCAATAGTCGGGCGGTTTATAAGTTAAAAGATTTCCGAAAAATCAACAACAAGTTTTTCCGGGAAATCCCGTGGCCTGACAATCTTCGCGGCATGATTTTTTCTTTTGAAAAAAAGATAAAAGACGAACAAAAGGTTATCAAGGCTATTTCCAGTAAATATTGGGTCTCAGTTGGGTATTCAGTAGAAAGCCGTAAACTCGTAAACTGCGGAAATATGCTCCCTAACCACATAAGACCGTCAAAACCAACTAATACTGAATTACATAAACTGTTTTGCAAAACCCAGAGCATGTTTTACAAGACCTGGCGTAATAATCTGGGCCCCGCTTATCTAAAAGAAGTCCGCATGGTAGCTGACAATATGCTGAATTCAGCGAAGGTTACATGCCTGAAAAAAAATGGGAAGGCCGTAGGATTGCTGATTGTTGTAAAATGGAAGAATCATATGGATATCCCCGTTAACTGGGTGGTTTGGGTGTGGATCGACAGAAACCTCCCAGTTGAGGAGAGAACAGCAGTAAGAGATTATTTTACCGGATGGATGAAAAAGCATATACGTGGGTGTATCCAATGTGTGATTAATTCGTTTAATATAAAATCTCACAGGTTTTTTAAAAAAATGGGGTTTTTCCCGGAATGTGTACATTATATTCGCACAAAATAAACAGGTCCTTGCTTGCGCTTTTTTTGTTTTTTGTTTGTTTGGGTTATTCCCATGCAAATCAGTGGGGGGTTATGGCTACAGGCTTGCCAGACCAGGTAACAACAAAACAAGCACGCGGCAATGTATCTTATTACATTTTAAAGCAAACACATGAACCGATTCTCCGCAGAGATGACGGGCAAAATTACACCTCACGCATTCTTAGCGGGTGGAGTAGAAGTGTGGATTATACGCGGTACACTTTATGCCCGGATACTTCATTGCGTTTTAGCAGCAATATCCCATTTTCAATAGAAGTCTTTAGACGCCATCTCGATGTTATTACGAAGCAATTTGACCCTATCTTTTCTTTAAAACAAGAAGACAAGTGTTTTATCATTAAGTTTGAAAAGACACGAAAAAGCTATGCCGACTTTCTTACACTATATGAAAATGCTCCCACACAAAAAGAGTCGGACAAAGTGGAGAGCGGTTTGGGCCCGTTCTTTGTAAAAACAATTAGCGCTGAAAAAATAGCTCTGTCTCGTAAAAAACCCTTGCGAAATGCGTACAATGAAATCGTGTTGTATGAATACCACGGGACATCAGATCCCAACCTTGCCAATCGAAACATAAAAGATTTCAATCTCATCCCTGATTTTGATGTTCCCAAATGGGTCCCCTTGGAATATGTGGGTTTTAGAAATGTAGAGCTTAAAAGCGTGGCATTAATAATCAATCACCCTGACCCGGATATCCGCAAAACGATATATAACTGCGCAGATGTTCAAACATTGCGCAAAGCATATTTCCCGCAAAAAAGCGGTTATTATAATATCCAGAATATTCTTCCTATTGGTATCGCCGAGGCAAAAGCCGGATTACCGGCTCAAACATGTCAGAAAAGATCCACGCCACCATCCGTTAAAACACCGATTGTCCTCGCTAATTGGATGCATGGGAATAGTGAGGGACTGAATAAGTTTACACGGCAGTTTAATCTCAAAACAAACCTTCGATTGAAAGTGGTTGATTTTAGCCCACATGAGCTTGTAAAAGTTTTTAATAAAAAACCTCGCCCATACAATCTTTTAGTGCTTGTGTTCGATGCTGTGCGTGCCGATCCAAATGCTTTTTTTGACTCTTTTGCGAAAAGTGATGGTTTTCATGACTTTGAAATACCTGTAATAAAGAAATTGTATACAGAATTGAATCGAGAAGATAATGACGGGAAAAGAAAAGTCATAGCCGCACGCATTGCAAATGAAATTTTAGATCAGAGCCTGGCCTTACCTCTTTATCAAAGTTTAAGAACCCTTTACTATCCTAAAGAGATTAAAAATCTTACCGTGGGAACAGGCTTTCTTGAATATCCAGAAGTGGGGGATCTCAAATGGTGAAACTATTCAGCAGGATACTGGCGTATAACTGGAAATATTACGTTTTAGCGGTGGTAGTATTTGTGGTTTTCTGGCAGTTGTTTACAGTGCTTTCGGTGATACGCGTGTCGAATGACAAACTACTGACCGGGATGAGTCAGAACGCGGCGTATTTTGAACAAGCTTTCCTTGCCGGAGATGTTTTTGAAACTCGGCGCATAATGTGGCGCATTAAGAATGATACTATAAAGCGCATCACTTTTTATCCAATTGAGTTTGAGGGCAGTAAATGGATATTTAAGGAAGCGATAATCGGAAATCTTTACACCCGCCAGCGCACACAGATTACGCGTAATGTGCCGCTTCTCTCTAATGGGGTTAACCTTGGACGGTTTGAATACGTTATAGACCTGGTTGACGTTAACTCCACTGGTTTTGAGCAGAACTACATCTTGTTTATAACTGTGGTGGTTTTCTTTTTGGGCTTGTTGTTTCTGTCCAACATTGGGGCCATTAAAACTATTTTCAGCATAGAGCGTTGCGTTAATGAAACCAACGCACTTGTGGACGCCGACGAACACGATAAGCTTCAAGACGCTATACAGCGCAGTATTAAATCTCTGCCACGAAGCCTGCGGGATACGCCTTTTGCGGTGCTTATAGAACGTCTGGCCGAAGTGCTTCAGAAGGCTTCGCATTTGGAAAGCGAACTGGCTGTTGCAAAAGCCACTTCAAACCTGGCTGCGCAGGTGGCGCATGATATTCGGTCGCCTTTGACCGCGCTGGACGCGGCGCTTAAGAATGCGGCGCAGATGCCGGAGGAACAGCGCATTATTGTGCGGCATGCGGTCAACCGTATACGCGATATTGCCAACAATCTGCTTGAAAAGAACAGGCAGCAGACTCACGCGCCTACCGCCGCCGGCGCAGGGGCGGCCGCCGACGAACCACAGGAAGTCTGTCTTCTTTCCAGCATTGTTGACCCGGTGGTTACTGAGAAACGTCTGCAATTTGAATCGAAACCCGGCATCGACATTGATTTTGAATTGACCCGTGAGTCCTACGGCCTGTTCGCCAAAATTCAGCCGGTGGAATTTAAGCGGCTGGTTTCCAACCTGGTAAACAACGCCGTTGAAGCATTGGAAAGTCACAGGTCACAATCCTCTGGAGGTGCCGTCTCAAATGGCCTCTGGCCCAAGGGGGACGTGAAAGTTACATTGTCGGCAGCAGACGGTAAAGTGTTAATTGAAGTGAAAGACAGTGGCAAAGGCATACCACCGGAAATACTGGCGAAGCTTGGACAGCGGGGCGAAACGCACGGCAAGGCCGGCGGCTCCGGTCTTGGGCTGTTTCATGCCAGAACCACGGCTGAAGGCTGGGGCGGCAGTCTGGCGATTACCTCGGAATTGGGCAAAGGAACAACCGTAACCGTAAGATTGCCAGCAGTCGAGCCTCCCGCGTGGTTTGTTTCAAAACTTGAACTGCTTTCCGGCAGAGCCGTTGTGATTCTGGACGATGATGAAACTATTCATCAGGTTTGGCGCGGCAGGTTTGAATCCGCCCGGGCTAAGGAACAGGGCATAGAGGTTTATCATTTTTCCGAGCCTGACAAATTGCGCGGCTGGCTTAAAAACAATCCCGCAAAGGCTGAAAGTGCCGTTTATCTTTTTGACTTTGAATTATTGGGCCATAAAGAAACGGGGTTAAGCCTTGCCGAAGAGCTTGGCCTAGGCGGTAAAGCGATCCTGGTCACCAGCCGCTACGAAGAACACCGGATACTGCGGGAATGCGAGCGCCTGAAAATACGGATGATCCCGAAAGGGCTGGCCGGCCTGGTTCCGATAACGGCAGAGAATAGCGTACAGCGAATAGCGAATAGTGAGGAAACAGCGAAAAAGAATGTTGATTCCACGCCTGCTTCAGGCGTGGAAGTTTTACTGGACGATGACGCTTTAGTGCATATGACGTGGAAGATGACCGCAAGGAACAAAGGTATAACATTGAAAGCTTTTAAGACCCCGGCTGAGTTCTTCGCAAGCCTGGAAACTTTTCCAAAAGACACACCCATATACCTGGATTCAGAGCTTGGCGACGGTGTAAAAGGCGAAGATATAGCAAAGGACTTGCGGGAAAAAGGTTTTACCGGCATCTATCTTGAAACCGGCCATCCGCCTGAGAAGTTCTCACATCTGCCCTGGCTTAAAGTAATAGGCAAAGAACCGCCGTGGGAAGAAAGATGAAGGCTGAAGCAAAGAACGCATCATAAACAAGAATTTTTTTACTCCGTCTTTCCGGCGAAAGCCGGAATCCAGGTTTCATAGGAGTTTGGACACCGGCTTTCGCCGGTGAGACGAACCTGTTGAGGTTTTCAGGTTCAATGCAAAAACTTCCGGAAATTGCAATGCAATTTCCGGACTAGAGCAGCGGATTGGATATCAGGCCGTCGGCGAGTTTGGGCTCAAACCAGGTGGACTTGGGCGGCATAACCTGATTATCGTCGGCCACGGCAATCAACTCTTCCAGAGAGGTGGGATAAAGCGCAAAAGCAACTTTCATTTCGCCTGAGTTGACTCTTTTTTCCAGTTCTTTAAGGCCACGGATACCACCCACAAAATCAACGCGGTTGGATTTGCGCAGGTCTTTAATATCCAGTATCTTATCCAGCACAAGGTCCGAGAGCACGCTTACATCCAGCGCCAGCACTGGGTCGTCTTTTTTTGAAGGAGTGGGGACAGTAGGTGTGAGCAAATACCATTTACCTTCCAGATACATACCGAATTCACGGCGCGCCGCGGGCCTGGCCTGGCCGCTTACTTCCTTTATTTCAAAACTTTCTTTTAGTTTCGCGAGAAAAGCTTCCGGCGTCAGGCCTTTAAGGTCTTTTACCACCCTGTTATAGTCCCATATCTTCATTTCGTTAACCGGATAAGCCACGGCCAGGTAGCAGTTATACGGCTCCGTGCCGGTATGAGCCGCTCCGCGCTGCTCCATCATGTATTTTTTTACCCGTGAGGCCGCGGCCGAGCGGTGATGTCCGTCGGCTATATAAACGGCTTTTTGTTTTTCAAAAGCATCCGTAATTACGCGGATATCGGCCTCCGCATCCAGTATCCAGACGGTATGAATAACCCCGCCTATGCCTTCCACGGAAAACTCCGGCTTTTCCGCTGATTTTCGTTTTATTACGGCATCCACTTCGGGTATCTGTTTATAGGCTATAAGCCCGGGGCCCGTCTGGGCTTTGACGAATTTTATCTGGTTTACCCTGTCGTCCTCTTTGACGGGGCGGGTGAATTCATGTTTGCGGATACGGTTGGCGTCATAATCCTCAACAGAGGCGCCAACAACCAGGCCGGTCTGTATATGCGCGCCCATCTGCAGGCGGTAAACATAAAAGCAGGGTTTATTTTCCCGCACCAGCACGCCAGTGTCCAGCATTTTTTTAAAATTATCGGCCGCTTTTTGATATACCGCTTCGGAGTAAACATCCGTCCCCTCAGGCAGGTCTATCTCCGCCTTGGAGACATGCAGGAAGCTCAGGGGTTTGTCTTTGGCCAGTTCCCGCGCCTCTTTTGAGTCCAGCACATCATATGGCGGGGCCACCACCTCCTGCGCTTTGCCTTTTGCCGGCCTGATACCGTAAATGGGGTTGAATAAAGGAAGTTTGGGCATAATTTTAACCTCTTAAAAACGAATTGCGCGAACAGGGAACGAATTGCACGAATCAGATGTCATTCGCGGCATTCGCTGATATTCGCGCTATTCGCTATATTTTATCGCCGTTTATCGCGTGCGTCTTCTTGCCGTTCAGCAGGTAATCCGCTATCTGCTCGGCCGCCTGGCGCGCCACTGTCACCTGCGCGTCCTTGGTTGACGCCGCTATGTGGGGCGTGGCTATCACATTTTCCATGCCGAAAAAAATATGTTCAGTGGCCGGCTCTTTGGCATAAACATCGCAGGCAAGCCCGGCGATCTGGCCGCTCAGCAGGGCTTCCTTTATGTCGGCCTCAACCATAATGCCGCCGCGCGCGCAGTTTATCAGGCGCACACCTTTTTTCATTTTAGCTATGGCGTCCTTGTTTATCATGCCCTTGGTGGCGGGGTTGATCACAACATGATAAGTGATAAAATCCGACTTCTGATAAAGCTCGTCAAGGCCTACCATGTGAACGCCCAGCTCTCTGGCTCTTTCCGCCGTCATTACGGGGTCGTAAACCAGCACTTTCATCTTCAGGCCCATGGCCCTGTCGGCCACCACGGCGCCTATGTTGCCGCAGCCGATCACACCCAGTGTCTTGCCTGTCAGTTCCACGCCTTCAAACTTCTTCTTCTCCCACTTGCCGGCGTGGGTGGAAGCGTTGGCCTGCGGTATGTGGCGGGCCAGCGCCATCATCATGGCCACTGCGTGCTCGGCGGTGGAAACGGTGTTTCCGAAAGGAGTGTTCATTACCAGCACTTTTTTAGTGACGCAGGCGGGCACATCTATATTGTCTACGCCGGAGCCAGCGCGGGCCACGGCCTTAAGTTTAGCGGCGGCCGCTATAAGGTCACAGGTGAGGGTGGTGGCGGAGCGCACAATTATACCGTCAAACTCCGCTATGCAGGCCTTAAGCTCTTCCGGTTTCATGCCGGTCTTTACCACCGGCTCCAGACCTTTTTCCCTTAGTACTTTTTCACAGATGGCGTCCGCTTTGTCGGCGATTAAAACTTTTTTCATTGCACGGTCTCCTTTGAATATTCTTTGGCCGTTTCGCTGTGAGCCCAGTCCAGCCAGCGGGTGAGAACTTCCACATCGGAAGTTTCCACGGTGGCGCCGCACCATATACGGATACCGGCCGGGGCCTTGCCGTAAGAGTTAATGTCGTAAGCCACGCCTTCCTTGTCCAGCATGGAAGTTATTTTCTTTGCGGCTTTGGTCTTATCTTCGTCGCTAAGTTTTTTGAACCAGTCCGCGGTGATCTTCAGGCAGACCGAGGTGTTGGAACGGGTTTCCCTGGTTTCGGCCAGAAAGGCCACCCAATTGGATTTCTCAACCCATTTTTCAAGCGCCTGCAGATTGGCGTTGGAGCGGGCCATCAGCGCTTTTATCCCTCCGATGGATTCGGCCCACTTAAGCGCGTCTATGGCGTCTTCAACACAAAGCATTGAGGGGGTATTTACGGTATTGTACTCAAGTTCGCCCGGTTTAAGCTTACCCTCGGCGGCCAGCCTGAACAGCTTCGGCAGAGGCCAGGCAACCTTCGGCTCGTTCTCCTCCATTCGTTTGACAGCCCTGGGCGAAAGGATGATAACGCCATGCGCGGCCTCTCCGCCTATAACTTTCTGCCAGGAGAAAGTTATTACATCCAGCTTTGCGTAATCCATCTCCATGGCGAAAATGCCGGAGGTGGCGTCGCAGATGGTAAGACCTTCACGGTTAAGGCTTATCCAGTTAAGATCCGGCACTTTAACTCCCGAAGTCGTGCCGTTCATGGTGAAGATTATGTCGTTGGCGGGATTGGCCTTTGACAAGTCCGGCAGTTTGCCGTAATCGGCCTTATATTCGTTCACTTTCGGCAGCTTAAGCTGCTTTACCGCGTCGGTAATCCAGCCTTTGCCAAAAGATTCCCAGCCGAAAATATCCACCGGGCGGGGACCAAGCAGGGTCCACATTGCAAGCTCAACGGCGCCGGTATCGGAGCCGGCCACCACGCCTATACGGTAATCCGCCGGCAGGCCCAGAACTCTCTTCATACGCTCTGAAACTTCATTCAGCCTGGCCTTGCCTTCTTTGGAACGGTGCGACCTGCCGACAAGGGCGTTCTTCAATGCGTCCACGGTCCAACCGGGCCTTTTAGCGCAGGGGCCCGAAGAAAAATTAGGACATCTGGTTTTTATTGTGGGTTTTTCCATTTTTATCTCCCTCTTTGTCGCACCCCGCCCGCACTGCACAGCGTTCGGGGCGGATTAGCCGCCGGCCTTTAAGCGGTGGTCGGCCGGTGCTCTACGAGGGGAGCTAAGCTCCCCTTCGTCGTTCGCTTTACCGCCTTCGGCGGCACGCTCACTGAACCCCTTCTATAAGGGACCCGCGCTCACTAACGAAGGTAATCGCGCGGGCTTATCGGCCACAAGTTTCAGCCTCGCCGTCGCTCGTCTGAACTCGCGGCCCCGGCTCGCGGATTCGCCTGCTGGCTCATCAACGCTCCGCCTTTTAAATCCCTACACAGGCCAAGCAGTTGGCCTGTTCCCTCTTCTTGACGAAGAGGGAGGGATTCAAACCCCGCCCGCACTGCACAGCGTTCGGGGCGGATTAGCCGCCGGCCTTTAAGCGGTGGTCGGCCGGTGCTCTACGAGGGGAAACCGCAATGCGGTGTCCCCTCAGCTGTTGGGAAGGGGTGGAGCTAGGCTCCCCTTCGTCGTTCGCTCCGCTATCGATATATTAAAATATATTAACTGAACATTTGCAACCCACCCGTTTTAAGGCTGCCTCAAGGGCAACTGCCGGCCCGCTTATTTTTCTATAATAGTTGTTATATCCTGTAAATATCAAGGATCAACATGAGATTTCCTGGAAAGAGAAAAAACAAACATTACTTCCCGGTTACCGAGAAGGGGCGGGAAAGGGCCGATCCCCATTTTTTGCAAACTGAGCCATTTTACCTGGTAGGCATAGACCAGCTGCTGGTAGATATAGAATGCAGCGTTGAGCCGGAATTCCTTCTCCGTCACCAGCTCCAAAAAGGAGAGTCGCAGATACTGGACGACCTGGCCGCCGAGGCCATATACCAGGAATTAAAAGCGGAAAACAAAATCCTGGGCGAATACGCGGGGGGCTCGGTGGGCAATACACTGCATAATTACTCGGTTTTATCCGACGAGCGCTCGGTCGCTCTGGGCGCCATTACCAGGAACATAACAGTGGGCGATTACGCATTCAAATACATACGTAATACCAGCGCAAAAGTGGACCTTTCTTATCTTCAGCCGTCTGAAAACCCGATGGGACGGGCAATGTGCTTTGTAACCCCCGACGGGGAACGGACCTTCGGCATAAACAAAGGCTGCATGAACGACCTGTCCCCGGAGTTCATTCCCGGCGAGGTCATTGAAAAAGCCTCGGCCCTCCTTATTTCCGCTTATATTTTACGCGATGAAAAAGATCCCATTTTCAATTCCACGGTGAAGGCTTGTGAAATTGCGCTAACCGCCAAGGTTCCGGTGGTGATGACGCTTGGGACCAGTTTTTTGATCGAATCTAAAAAGAATTTTTTTCGGGATTTTATAGAAAAATATGTTACCTGTCTTGCGATGAACGATCTTGAAGCCCTGGCCCTTACCGGTTTAAAGGATCCGCTTTTGGCCGCCGAAAACGCCCTGGAATTAGCCGATTTTGTCCTATTAACCGTGGGGGAACACGGGCTTTACCTGGCGGGACATGTGGATGAACAATTTGCCAGAAGAACCACCTACAGACTTCGCACCAAATCCATTGCAGACTACAATATGTATGAATTCAGCCGCCCGATGAGAAAATGTGATTGCGTTAAACCGATCAGGATTTACAGCCATATTAATCCGTTCATGGGCGGCCCGAGGATCATTAAAAACACCAACGGCGCCGGCGACGGCGCTCTAGCGGCGTTACTGCACGATCTAAGCGCCAGAAAGTATCACCAGGCTAAAGTGCCGAATTCCCCCAAAAACCTGATCAATTCTTTAACTTATTCGTCTCTGTCCCAAATTTCAAAGTACGCCAACCGCGTGAGTTTTGAGGTTTTAGCCCAGAATTCACCCCGCCTGATGCGAGCGCTGCCCGAAAAAGAAGATAACCTTCAGCAAGCATATTGGGACGCCTGACTTCCGGGCAAAAAACCTGGAAAAGGAAGGGTCCGCGAGACACCCGTTTATAAGGGCCGCGGACCCAATGATAGTCTAGCAGAAATATTTTATTTGTCAAGGCCCAATATTTGCATAGCCATCAATTCATCGCGTTTCTGAATTAAGGAAGGATTTCAAGGAATCTCTCGGCTGAAATCACCCATTGCGTGAAGCCGCTGCGCTTTATTTTTTTACTTATGCCTTTTCTGCCCACAAGCTGAACCGCGAACGGGGTGCCTGTCTTGTTCTGGAAAGCCGTCAGATTGCCTGAGATTTCGGCATCGTTGAGTTTGCATTCTATCAAGACCAACGGCCTGCCTTTTTCGGCCAGGACAAAATCCACCTCCCGCTTTTCCTTGTCCCTTAAATAAAACAGTTCCACATCGGCCTGGCCCAGAGCGCGCCAGAGACTTACGGCTTTATAAAGATGGAGAGCGACCAGGTTTTCAAACCGGAAAGATTCCTCCGGAACTTCCACCCAGTCGTAAAGATAAATTTTGGCCTCTTTTTTAATAGCTCTGGCTATGGACTTTGAAAAAGGCCGTATGCTGAACAAATAATAGAACTGGGCCAGTATAAGCAGCCAGTCCTTGACAGTGTCAAAAGCCGCGCCTACATCCTCTCTTAAAGAGTTTATGGACAGCGGGCCGCCTATTTTGTCGGGCAGAAGGTTTGAGAGAACCTCCACATTCGATATCTCCCTTATGGCGTAGGCGTTCTTGATATCCTCGCGAATGAGAAGGGATTTCCTTTCCTGAAACCACATCCTGTAGAACACTTCGCTGCCTTTCGCAAAAGGTTCCGGAAAACCGGACAATTTGAACAGCGATTCATAACTGCCCCTGGAATCCAGTGTTTGGGGCATGTCAGGAAGCTGTGCTTTGAACGCCTTCCAGTCAGGGGCCCGGCCCAGAAGCTCTCCAATAGTAAGGGGAAACAACGGAACCGAAAAATATCTGCCCAGCAGGCTGTCTCCGCCCTTTTTGAATAGGTCCAGCCGACCGCTGCCTGTGACAATAAAGGGGAATTCTCCGCCATAGCCGTCATAGGCGCCTTTGAGATAATTTTTCCATTTGGAATATTTGTGTATCTCGTCAAAAACCACCGGGAACCTTTTTTTGTGGTCTCTGTTCTCCTTTTCAAAAAAATACGGGTCTTTTATCAGTTTTTTCTGGTCGGTGATTATATCCCAGTTGAAATATATCCCCTGACCCGCTTCTTTCAGAATCGCTTTGGCCAGGGTCGTTTTGCCGGCCTGCCTGGGGCCGCTTATAAAAACCATTTTTCCGTATTTCCGAAGTATGTCGTTTACCGCGGAGCGGATGTTCCTTTCTATCATATCCAGATTATTCAATAAAAGTCGGAAAAAGTCAAGACTTTATTAGTATTTTATGTAAAAAAGCCGATAGGGAGTGACTGTTGGGGCCGCTTAAAGAGAGCCTGATCGCCCGAAGCGGCGGGCTATCTCGGAGGGGGAGAGATAAAAAAGCGTGGGCCGGCCGTGGGGGCAGTGGAAACTGTCTTTGGCGCTTTTTAAATCTTCCAGCAGGCGCAGGGCCTCAGGCGGTTTTATATAGTCATGCGCCTTTATCGATTTTTTGCAGGCCATGGTGGCGATAGTGTTCCGTTTTATGTCCTCCGTGGATTTTGACGGATCACCCAGCACCTCGGAGAGATAGCCGAGAAATTCATTCAGCGCTTCCGGTGTGAAATAAAAAAGCGCCGGGGTCGCGCGCAACAGCGCCGTGGCCGGCCCGCCCTGCTCTATCTCAAAACCAGCCGTGGCAAGCCAATCTTTCCACTTTAAAACAGTTTCCAGCTGCGAGCGGCTGAGCTCAACGGAAACCGGTAGGATAAGCGGCTGAACTTTTATGGAGCCTTTTGAAAATTCCTCAAGATATTTCTCAAAAAGCAGCCGCTCCTGCGCCGCATGCTGGTCAATCACCAGAAGGCCGCCGGCCGATTCGAAAAGCAGGTAGCTTTTGGCCACCTGTCCGAGATAGGAGATAGGCGGAGCGTACCAGTCTGGCCTGGCTTCGGCCGCAAACGCCGCCCCGCCAGTAACGGCCCGCGGTTCAAAAAGCGAGTCTGCGGCGCCGGGGGCGGCGTTGCGTTGCGCGCTCCGGCTTTGCCCATACGCGGGGACGTCCGCCTTTACTCCGGTTTCCGCGGACAAATCCGGCGGACAAAACTTGTTTCGGGCGGCATCGCCCGAAAAACGCACTTCGCCTGTCTGTTTTTTTAAAAGCTCTGAATAAACAGCGCTGGAAACGGTTTTAAAAATCTCATTGTCGTTTGAAAACTTGACGTCTTTTTTCTGCGGATGGATATTGGCGTCACAAACAGAGGGGTCAAGATCTATAAAAAGCGCGCAGGCGGGATGTTTGCCGCCCAGCATATGCTCGTAGCCGCGGTAAAGAGCCTGCTTGAGGATTGTTGAAACCACCGGCCTTTTGTTGACAAAAAAATGCTGGTTGAAGCGCGTGGCGCTTAGAGCGTCCGGCCTTGAAAAAAGACCGTAAACAGCTATGGCGGGACTGCCGCTTTCAACGGTTATAAGTCCGCCATAAACGCTTTTGCCGAAAATCACAGCCGCCCTGTTTTTAAGGTTCTCCATCGCGCCGCCGGCTATCACCGGCAGGGAAAAAATTTCAACGCCGTCCATTTTAAGAGTGAAGGCGGTGTTTAAATTCGCCAGCGCGGCTTCTTCCACCGTCTTCATAAGCTGGCCGCGTTCAGTATTGTCGCTTTTAAGGAATTTGGCGCGGGCCGGGATATTAAAAAAAAGCTCTGTCGCTTCCACAATGGTGCCCTTAACCGGGGGGGCGGGCATTTCCTTTGTAACTTTGCCGCCCTCTCCCACCACGGCGCAGCCGGAATCGGCGCCCTTTTTTGCGCTTGAGATGGATAGTTTTGAAACAGCGAAAATAGAATACAGCGCCTCGCCGCGGAAACCGAACGTGTCCAGCTTATCCAGATCCTCAAAAGAATTTATCTTGCTGGTGGCGTGACGGCCAAGAGAAAGAAGCAGGTCTTCCTTATCCATGCCTTTGCCGTCATCACGAACGCGGATGAGTTTTTTGCCGGCCTTTTCTATTTCTATGTCAATTTTAGCCGCGCCGGCATCAAGGGAGTTTTCAATTAATTCCTTAAGCGCCGAGGCGGGCCGCTCTATAACCTCGCCCGCGGCGATTTTGGCCACAACTTCTTCAGGAAGGACTTTAATTTCAGGCATATCTCCTCATTTTACAATACTTCACTAAAACGAGGCCTTGGCTATATAGTCTATCGTATAGGAATAATTGTTCAGCGAACCCTCTACCGCCGAGCCGACCACGGCAAACCCCGCGCTGTTTAAGGCGGCAGCCTTTTCCTGCATGGCGGTTTTAGCCTCGTTTTCAAAAGTGAAAGTTTCAGGAGCCTGGTAGGTTTCAATAGCGGCCGACGGAACCACGCCGCCCTGCTGATAAATATTTGCCGCTATAAAATCCACACTGAAAGAATAATCGTTGCCCACCGGCCGCACAATATTGCTGAGCGGGGGAACACCCGCGCTGGAGAATACTGCCAGCCGCGCCTTTGAGGCCTTTAGCGCTTCGCTGTCAAAGGGAAAGACCTCCCGTGAATCGTAGCGGGCCGCGGAGAATTGCGGGCGCACACCATACTTGTTGGTTTTCACCACATATTCCAGTTCTACGGAGTAATCCCCGTCCGGCCTTTTAACGGCCTTTCCTCTGATAACAGGTATTCCCGCCTGTTTGAACAGGGCTGAGAAGCTGTTTATGGCTTTCTGCGCTTCGCTTTCAAAAGTGAACTTGCCGCCTTTATATTGATTGAACTGCACATCATATTCAGGAGTGGACCTGAGCATGTTTTTCATGACATAATCAACCGCGAAAGCGTTGTCGTTACCGACCTCGTAAAGATAGGAGCTTAAAACTGCCACCCGGGCGTTCTTGAAGTTGGCGGAGCAGGAGTTCATGGCGTCCTGGGCGTCGGAAACGCGCCAGTATGACGCTCCGTTTTTATAGGTATCTATAATTACCGCGGGAGGCAGCTGGGCTCCATTCTTGACGGTGGGCACATAATCTATGATAAAAGTGAAGTTGTAATCGGGGTTTTTCACCACCCGGCCGCCCAGGGTGGTCAGGCCGGCGGCCTTAAGCGCGGCAATCCGCAAGTCCATGGCCGGCTTGGCCTGGCTGTCAAAGCTGAATTCTTCATCGGTGGTATAATTGGCGATGGTAACCCCCGGTGGGACCACAGGGTTGACAGGCGCGGGCTTTGAGGGGCCGGCGGTTTCGGTCCGCTTTATGCCGTTCAAATCCACCTCCTCAAGGTTTTTTATCTGGGAGAACCCCTGGGCCGTTAACACCAGGAACACCGCGGTTAAAGTTATTATTTTTTTCATTTCCACTCCTAGTAATATTTCATGTCAAACTCAGCTCTCAAATGCCGCCAGAAACACCATTCTTTACTTCTTTGGGGAAAAGTGCGGGGTAAAGCCAGTTTACAAATTCGGGCCACCTGGTTTCCCGGGCGAACGGCAAATCCCTGTAAAGCGTCTGAAGATGATTCTCAAACTCCACTAGTGAACCGAAAGGCATGCTGACCGGCGGTACATATATGGAAAGACCATGCGCGCGGCTGAAATCAAAACCGGTATTCGTTTTGCCGGTATAAACATATTTGTAAACAAGCCCTCCGGCGATGAAATCCATTAGCTCAGCTCCCCGCTGTCTCGCAAGGAGCTGGGCAGAAGTGTCGCGCGGAGTGTTTGCGGTCACAAGGCTGACGAAATCGTAAAGATCGCCGGATATTGACAATCTTCTGGCCAGAGCCGGGGAGGAACTGAGTGTGACGCCGAAAATATCAAAACGGGCGGCATTTTTTACCGCGTTTACCGCGGCGGTGTGGTCGTTAAGCGCCAGTTCCGCCTCCACCCAGGCATTAAGTTTACCAACAAAAGCGGGAAACCGGGAGGTTATTATAACGGAAGAATGGGCGCCGCTTAATTTAAACTCTTTCACTCTCTGAATATACCCGTCCGAAAGTTCTCCTCCCAGCTTTTCGCCGGGGATATCCGGATTGGAGTTCAAAGAAGCCAGCATGCTGTTGAGGTCATAGCCAACCGACCACATCAGCTCGCTTGATCCCACCACAACATCGGCGTAATCCTTGATTTCATAGGCCACTTCAGCCATCTGCATTATGCAGGAGAGCATCACAAAAGCGTCCACATGACCGGTTTCCTTCATCAGCAGGCCCAGTTCGGGGATGCTGACATAATTCTTTGTTTCAGCGTCTATAAGTGTGCCACGCCCGTTTTTTTGGGGGTCAAATATCCCGTTGCCATGACCATAAATAACAAAGGCGTATCTTCGGGCCGGGTAGTTGGTTTTGGCCCATTTGGTGAACTCCGCCGCTCTGCGCCAATCGCCGGTATCCACGCCGTTTTCAGTTTTTACAATATCGGGGCCGAAAGGCGCAAGCAACGAGAAATCTATGGGGCGTTCGCCAGCCCGAAACATGGCTTCTATAAGCTTATCCAGCTCATCTGCGTTGACGGCGTTACCTAAAGCCATCCTGAAAGTTGGAGTGGAGATGGTTCCGTCCGCATATTTAACAGGGAACGAGGCTTCAACCGCTACATTCACTAATCCTGTGGAGCCTGTCTTCTTCATTTCAAGCAGCTGCCACACCAGCGTATAGCGGAGCTTGTCTTTGGTGGTGGAATAGAGCATTACTGTCCAGGCCTTGGGCCCGGAGACCCTGGGTATCGCGACGGATGTTTCAGGGACCGCGCGAACGGCGGCGGCGTTCAAGCCGTCAAGGTTAAAGTCGCCGGCTTTCGCGGAAAAAGGGGAAAGAGACAGCACCGCTAAAAGGAATATTCTTCTCAAGGCATCCTCCTGAAATCAAACTTTATACTATTGTAATATATCCGGCCCTGAAAACACTTGGGCCTAAAGGGCAATCAATCCGGGGACATAATACCTATTTTTGCAGACTCTTTTTTTCTTCCCGGAGGCAAAGGGCGTAATCGCCTTCCCGTAACGTCCTCGGCCTGCGTAACGAACTCCGCTGTTCCAATAGGCCTTCCGACTTTAAAGCTTTTCCGCAGTAAATCCGAGGATACCGGATCCTGTTTTAAAAAATCCCGCCACTCAGCATGGGAAAAATCTATCCTCTCCGCCAAGGGGTCACCTTTAACGACGCCAATATGGAGTCTGGCGCTTGACCAAGAGTAACCCCATGCCTCATCGGCCAGGCCAGCACGCACAGGATTCCGCTCGATATACGCCATGGCCGCCACGGCATGCTTTTCATCCATCGGGCATGAAAAAAACCGGCCTTGGAAAAGATATCCGCGCACGCCAAGCCTAAAATTAACCTCGCGGGTATACAAGCGGTGCGCCTCCCCTATCGCCCGAGCAAGCGAGTTCTGACGCTCCGGTATAGCGACAAGGTGGATGTGATTAGTCATAAGGCAATATGCCTTAAACCGTACGCCGTGTATTTCCGCGTTTTGCCTAAGCAGGCGCAAATATTCAAAACGGTCTCCGTCATCCCGGAAGATATTCATTGAACGAACGCCTCTTTGCGTCACGTGATGCGGACACCCTGGAAGAACAACCCTCGCTAATCTTGCCATAAGCCTCCTTTGCACATTGCAACCGGTTTGCCAAAACCTATAACCGCATTATGTTATAGCAGGCCAACGCGACAACAGTGTGTCATGATAAAATGATGGGGTTTTACGATACCAGAAAGGAAAGCAGACCTTGAAAGTGTGATCAACTGGGAAAATAGGTATTATGTCCCCGGATTAATCAAGCCGCTTTTTCCAGTCCTCAACGGCTTGGAGGGCCTGCATGGGAGTCATGTTCTTCGGATCACACATTTTTATTTCATCAAGCACAGGGTGGTTGGAAAAGATCGGCAGCAGGGGAGCCGCGTTATCTTCGGCGGAGCCGGCCTGGATGTTGCCCTTGGTTTCAAGAACGCGCAGAATTTCACGCGCGCGCTGTATAGCGGCGTCGGGAAGCCCCGCGAGCTGGGCCACATGTATGCCGTAGGATTTGTCGGCGGGGCCGTGAGATATTTTATGCAGGAACACCACCGCTGTCTTGCCAGCGGCGTTGGTCCATTCTTTTACAGCGATATTGAAATTTTTAATGCCCGCGAATTTATCCGCCAGCTCCGTAAGTTCAAAATAATGGGTGGCAAAAAGCACTTTGGGACCGCCTTCCGGCTTGTAAAGCCGCTCCACCACCGCCCAGGCGATGGAAATGCCGTCAAAGGTGGAAGTGCCCCGTCCTACTTCATCAAGCAATATCAGACTTTTAGGCGTGGCAAGGTTCAGGATGGAAGCCGTTTCGCGCATTTCAACCATAAAAGTGGACTCGCCCCTGGCCAGCCGGTCTTGCGCGCCTATGCGCGTCATTATCCTGTCCACAATCCCTATGGTGGCGGCCTTGGCAGGCACAAAAGAGCCTATCTGTGCCAATATCACTATAACGGCGGTCTGCCTCAGATACACGCTCTTACCGCTCATGTTCGGACCTGTCAGTATGATTATCTGGGGGTCCAGGCCGCTTATGCTCAGATCGTTGGGGACAAACTCGCCCGCGCTCAGGTATTTTTCCACTACGGGGTGGCGGCCCTCTTCTATTACCAGTTCCGACCCGCTGGTGATAACGGGCCGGGCGAAATCATATTTAACGGCGGCCTCAGCTAGAGAGAAGAACACATCCAGCTCGGCCGCGCTGACGGCGAAAGAACGCAACTCTTTCAGAGCGATAGCCGTTGTTTCCTTAAGTCCAGAGAAAAGCTGGCCCTCCAGTTTCTGCGTACGCTCCTCTGCGCCCAATATCTTTCCCTCCAGTATTTTCAGCTCTTCGGTAATGAACCGTTCGGCGTTAACGAGGGTCTGTTTACGGGTGTAATAATGCGGCACCTTCGGCAAATGCGTTTTTGTGACTTCAATGTAATAGCCGAACACGCTGTTGTAGCTCACCTTCAGGGAAGGAATCTGGGTTTTCTCCCTTTCATGCAGCTCTATTTCAGTCAGCAGCTTCTGGCTGTTCCTGCGGGTGGAACGCAATTCGTCAAGATCGGGGCTGAAACCTTCCCGTATCACCCCGCCGTCGGAAACTCTGGCTGGGGGATTATCCGAGAGCGCAGCCTCAAGTTTTTCCCGAAGCGCTGTAAGCACCGGGGAAACCGTTTCCAGACGCCCCGCCAGCTCCGGCACGCATTCAAAAAAACCGGCGGAGGTTAAAAGAAGTTTCAAGCGCGGCAGCTGGCCCAAAGCTTTGCGCGCGGCGGCGATATCACGAGGGCTTGCGCTGCGGGCAAGAACCCTGCCTAACAGTCGTTCAATGTCGGGGATCTGAGATAGTATTTCCGCAAGGTTCTCCCGCGCTTCCCGGTTCCCCGCCAGGAAAGCGGTAAAGTTCTGGCGGATGTTAACGGTATGCAGCTCGGCCAGCGGCTCAAGCAGCCATCGTTTAAGCAGGCGGGAGCCCATGGAGGTTTTTGTAAGGTCAAGAACCCCCCAAAGCGTTTTTGAATCGTCGTCGTATTGCGAACTTACCAGTTCCAGCGTTTTTATTGCGGATTCGTCCAGTTGCAGGCGGTTGAAGGGCTCAAAAAAAGAAGGGGAAAAAACCTCTTTCAGTCCTGGCTGGTTCCGGCGCACATACGCGGCGGCGGCGGCGGCCGTTCGCGCGGCCAGCTTGTGATTGCGCCACACGCTTTCAAGCGCCCAGGCAGGCTCCGCCTCATGGCCGCTTTCATATTCCGTTATTTCCGTTCCGGAAAAAGAAATATTCTTTTTTTTAAGCTCGGATACGGTGTGCGGCCCGGCTATAATTTCAGCGGGAGCCAGGCGCGAAACCATTGCGAACAGGCCAGACAAATCCGGATCGTTGAGATTCTGGGTGGCAAAAAATTCGCCCGTGGACGCGTCAATGCAGGCCAGGCCCCAGCCCACTATATCAAGTTTAATCGATACCAGGTAATTGGACACCCTGGTACGCAGGAGCTCATCTTCCACTATGGTGCCGGGCGTTATCAGCCGCACCACTTCCCGTTTGAAAAGCTTTGTTTTTTTCAAGTCGGCTGAAGGAGCTGTCTGTTCGCAGATTGCCACTTTGCGCCCTAGCGCCAGCAGCTTTGAAATATACCCGGATGCGGAGTGGTAGGGAATGCCGCACATGGGCACGCCGTTCCTGGCCGTAAGGGTAAGCCCAAGCAGGGCGCTCGCGGCGGCGGCGTCTTCGGAGAACATTTCGTAAAAATCGCCAAGCCTGAAAAAAAGTATGGCGTGAGGGCAGGAGTTTTTCAAAGTCTGGTATTGCTGCATCAGCGGCGTTTCAGGAATTTCGATATGGGACATAATTTTAGGGTATAGGGGATAGGGTAGAGGGTTGAGGGAGCAGACATTAAGAACTCCTTAAGCCTAAACCCTGAACCCTATACCCTTTCTTCTGTATATTGTATCAAAAGCGCCCTTGCATCTTTAAGGGTTTTCAGGGTCATGTAAGAAGCGCGGACGGCCGCGCTGCCGGGCAGGCCTTTGAGCCAGTATCCCACAAGCTTACGGGAGGCGGCAAGCCCCCGCTCCTCTCCGTAAAGTCCGGCGTTAAGTTCAATAAACCGCAAAAAAAGCTTCACGCGCTCTCTGTCGCTCAGCAATTCCGGAGACCGGCCGCCCAGCTCGCCGGCTATTTCCCGGAAGACGGCTGGATTGCGCACCGCGCCTCTGCCTATGGCCACGCCGGCGCAGCCGGTTTCAAGGATGGCGCGCGCCTCGGGCGCTCCGCTTACACCGCCATTACCTATAACCGGTATCTTAACGGCGGCAGCCGTCAGGCGCAGGGCTTCAAAGTTGATGGGGCCGGAATGGAAATTGGCGACCGGGCGGCCATGCAGCGTGATGGCAGCGACTCCCTCTTCTTCCATTATTTTCGCGAGTTCCGGGCTTAAAAGCTCTTTTTCATTCCAGCCGGGCCTCAATTTAACCATTACGGGCACTTGTACGCATTTACGGATTGTGCGCGCTATCTCCGCCAATAAGAGCGGTTTTTTCATCAGTGCCGCTCCCGCGCCGTTGCGCAGGATTTTTTTTACCGGACAACCCGCGTTGATGTCTATCGCGTCGGCTCCCGCTTCAACCGCCGCGCGCGCAGCCATTGCCAGCGCCGCCGGATCCGCGCCGAAGAGTTGTACCGCCACCGGATGCTCCGCGGGAGAAAGCTCCAGCATTTTAAAAGATTTTCTGTTGGCGTAGCGAATGCTGTCGGCGGAAACCATTTCCGTCACCACCAGCCCGGCCCCGCCTTCCGAAGCCAGTATCCTGAAGGACTGATTTGTGATGCCCGCCATGGGGGCGAGAAAAAGGTTGCTTTTAAGCTTTAAAGTCCCGATATGGAGCTCTTGGATTAACGGCATAGTCAGGAACACATGCGAATAACCGGCGAATGAACGGATATGCCAATCAGTGCGAAGACCGTGCGGATATATCGCTTGGATTTAAAGCAGCATTCGTGTTTATTCGCATAAGCCGTTAATTCGCATAAAATTCGCATTGGGTCAGGGTTTAATTGAATAGTTACCGTCGTGGGAAACGCTGAAATCGCGCGGCGCTCTTTTACGCAGAGTGTTGATTTCTAGTCCCGGCGCGCCTATTTTACGCAGTATTCCCTCCTGGAAAGAGCAGGCCTTGGCCTCAACGTTAAAAATGTCTTCAAGACTTGTGTAATCGAGAGCCGCGGGATTAACCGAGAATTTCCGTTCATCCTTCTCGCCGGGAAGAGGCGGCCGGATCTTTTCCCTTTTTTGGGAATTAAATTTCATATAGGCGTGAAAAGCCTGGTGGGCGATAAGCCCGGCGCACCAGGTAAGTGAGCGCCCGGCCTGGGCGCGTGACAGCGCGGCCACCGGCCGACCGTTGTCCAGGTAAAAGTCCGTCTTATTTTCGTTGCGTATGACGGAGAGATATTTTTTAATGAACAGGAAATTTTTTCTGTCGGAGAGCCAGATGCGTTTAAGCGACTGCGTGACCTGGTTTTTAAAATTCTCGTCTCCTTGTATGTCAAGGCCGGCCTCAGGCCCCTCCGCGCCCATATTCTGCGCTGGGAGTGCCCGCTCCCCGTGCTGCGCTCCCCTGAAGCCGTCAGGCGTCACTGGCGTGCCGCCTTTCTCCGGGGCCTGGTCACTTGCGCCGTTTTTCGCTATATAATACCAGACCCCCGCTCCTATAAAAAGCAACGGCAGCAACGCCAGGACTTTAGCGGTCCTGAAAAAACTTTTATGTTCCGTTGTTTCCATCGGTAAGTGATTAAGCGATTGAGTAATTAAGTGATTGAGTTTAAGAATCTCCGACTCTTACTCAATTACTTAATCACTTCTTCACTATCTTCACTTCAACGCTTTCAGATAAGACTTGTAGAACGCCTGCAATTCGTTATCCGGGTTCTGGAACTCAAGAAGATGTTTTTTACAGCCTCGCTTGGAACAAAACTGCACCTGCCCGCCACCTGTAAGGTCAAACGCGACCATTTGTGCGCCGCAGACTTCGCATTTTCTGATTATTTTAAGATCCGCTTTGCAATGGGGGCAGCGGAAACCGGCCGCTTTGCCGAGTGGCACGTTGAGTTCGCTCTCAATCGCGTAACTGCCGTAAAGCGAGCTGAGATACAGGGGGGCATGTTTTCCCGCGTAGGTCAGATTTACTTCCAGCGCCGGCGCCTTATCCAGCTTCTTCTTGGCACTCACCAAGGATTTGCCGCAACACGGGCATTTAACGGAAATACATATCATTGTAGCCTCCAAAAAAACCTGCTGCCGGCCGGCATACATACCGGCTCAGGCTGGATCCCATTGTTACGCCAATATAATACTAAATTATCCCATCGCCTGCTTAATATTTCACAAAAGACCCCCACTTTTTGTATTATTAGAAACAGTAGCTTGCTTTTTGTGGTTTGGGCACACCCGGAAGATGCGGATAAGGGAAAACCTCACAACCGCTTATATTTCCTGTTTGTAGCTTTGGCCGGGAGGATAACGCGCTGGAAAGCCTGTCCCCGGGAAAACAAGGAGGCCGAATGGCATGTATTTGTTTAGTCGACGATGACCCCTTGGCCATCATGTTACTTAAAGACTGGCTGGAACCCCTCGGATACAAAGTCTGCGCGGCTGGTTCGGCGGAGACCTTCGTCGATTTGATGTCCACCACCATACCCGATCTCATCATAATGGATATGCAGTTCCCCGGCGGCGGAGCTCCGGCCGCCATGAAAGTGATGCAGGGCCGCAAGGAGCTTGCCTCCATACCGGTCATCTTATTCACATCAATGCCCACAGAACAGATAAACCAGTGGTTCCCTGAATCACCACTGTGCAGGCATCATGTAAAGCCGATTGATTTTCCCCGGATGGAAAAGCTCTTCGAGGAACTGTTGCAAGACAAATACCTTCGTCCGACCGAAATTTCCACCCCGCTTCCGCCGCACGTCCCCCTATCTACCGCCGGCCCTTCCGCGCTAGCCAAGCTCTTCGAGGCCGAGGGAACCAGGTTGCGAAAAAAGAATGAAACCTCTGACGCAAAACTGGCGGTAGCCGGACGCCTGGCAGAGCAGCTCCTGGCGGACGCTGTAACCGCCGGAGCCAGCGATATACATATTGAATCTTTCCGCGACATGGTCATTGTCCGGTATCGCATCGACGGAACACTCAAGGACCAGCTATCCTACGCGAAAGACCTGCCGTTGCTCGCACGCCTTCGCATCATGGCGGGCCTGGCTCCGATAGCCACGGCGGCCCCTCTCCCGGAGGAGGGGAGCTTCGACGTCTCTCCCGGCATCAGGGCTCGTCTCGCCTTGTATCCTTCAGCATGCGGGGACAAGATTGCCATCCGCATCCTTAATAAAAACCAAGGAATACTAAACCTGGAAGCGCTCGGGTTCCTGCCGGACGATCTCAAGAGGATTAGGAGCATAATAAGCCAGCCAAACGGGATATTTCTGGTCTCAGGAGCGACCGGCAGCGGCAAAACAACCACCCTGTGCAGCCTCATGCTGGAATCAAATGCCGCAGGGACCAACATCATGACTCTGGAGGACCCGATCGAATACCAGCTTCCCAGGGTTATTCATACGCAGGTCAACCCCAAGGCCGGACTAACTTTCGCCGAAGGCCTGCGGGCTATGCTCCGCCAGGACCCGAACATCATCATGGTGGGAGAGATCCGGGACAAGGGAACCGCCGAGGTCGCCTTCCAGGCGGCGATGACAGGCCATCTGATTTTATCTTCGATCCACGCCACCGACGCAAGCGGAGTCGTAGCCCGTCTTATCGGTATGGGCATCGACCCTTACATGATCAGCACTTTTCTGATCGGAGCGCTGTCGCAGCACCTGGTCCGCCGGGTATGCCCCCATTGCTCCCGCCGCTCCGTCCCCGACCCGGCGGTGATCGCGGCTATCATGAAAACAGTCAATCAGCACGTAGGCCGGAGCATAGAAACCATCCTCAACACTAAAGGCGGACGGTTCCTCTCACCTGCCGGCTGCGAGGCGTGCTCTGGCACAGGATACAAGGGCCGTGTCGGGATCTATGAGTTGCTTTCCATCAACTCGGCGATCTCCGAATTGATTTTCCGGAAAGCCAGCGTCAACGAGCTCTCGACTGCGGCCACCAAATCCGGAATGAAGACATTCGTAATTGACGCGGTAACCAAGGCCTGGGGCGGTTGGACGACTATCCAGGAAGCGGCACAGGTGGCGCGCTGGGTGGCCGCCGGGCCTGAGGAATCTCGCCGGTTATAGCCAAAGTTTAACCCGACGCATCAATTGCGTAAATTGGCAAAGATGTTATTTTGCGGAATCGTTCGACTGTGTTCCAGCGCCTGCAGTGGAAAACCCGGGCTTTAGACCTCTTGTCTTATATATCCGTGCCGCGGCATCATCGTTATTTATGTCCAGCCTTAACGCTGCGTACCATTCTCTGAGCGCCGCGGCAGTATCTCCCGCCCCATAAAATTTTACGCCTTCCAGATAATGCTTCCGGGACTTCAACCGGTCGGCTTCAGACACCGCGGTTGCCCGGCTTATGGCATCAGGATTTGTTATGTCCTGTATCCGGCGCAATCCGGTCACGGCATTCTCATTGCCGGGATAATAGCGCAGCGCAATTCCCCACTCCGCGGCGGCCTTTTCATATTCATCGCTGCTTTGAAAAATTTTTAACCCTTCAAGATAATGCTTCTGAGACGCAACGCAGTCGGCTTCAGACACCTCTGCGCCTTTCACCGGACCACATTCCTTGTTTAATGAAGGTCCCGGCGCAGAAAAACTGACACTGCTTTTCGCGTCTGTCTTATTTATTTTATCTACAGCAGGTGCAAAGGAAGAAAAGCGATAAGCCGCATAGCCCCCTCCAAGCAGACAAATGCTGATGACGCCCAATACAAGCTTCACCTTCATATGTTCAATAGGATAATAGATTTTTATTGCGGAACTATTACGGAGGGGAGAAGTAAAATTGCTCCAGCGCTTCAAATCCGGCTTAGAGCTTACTTCTTATTCATACCTCAGCGCGTCTATCGGCGAAAGGAGTGAGGCTTTTTTTGCCGGCCAGAAGCCGAACACAATACCCACCCCGGCCGAAAAGCCGAAGGCCAGGGCCACTGAAAAAGGCGAGATATAAACCGCCCAGCCGGAAAGTTTTGAAAGTATAAGAGAGCTGGCCGCTCCGGCTATTATGCCCAGCAGGCCGCCCACCACCGATACTATCACCGCCTCTATCAGGAACTGCAGCAGCACCGCACGGCTTGTGGCGCCAATGGCCTTGCGCAGGCCTATCTCCTTGGTGCGCTCGCTGACGCTTACCAGCATTATGTTCATTATGCCTATGCCGCCCACTATCAGCGAGATGCCCGCTATCATGCCCAGCAGCGTACTGAAGGTTTTTATGGTGCCGGTCAGCATGGTCTGCATCTCGGCCATATTCATCAGCATCACATCGTCGGCCTTGTGGGCGGGCACATTGTGCCGCTTGCGCATCAGCTCCTTTATTCTCCCCTGCACCTCCGGCATAAGGCTGAAATCGGACACTTCCACCCAGACTGAATCAATATAGTTTTTACCCAGCACCACCTTCATGGCGGTCTGCAGCGGCACTATCACCACATCGTCCTGGTCACGCGGGCCCTGTGCGCCCTTAAGCGGCAGCACGCCTATCACTGTAAAATACTTGCTGTTTATCTTAATGGTCTTTCCCACCGGGTTCTCTCCGGCAAACAGCTCCTTCACCACTGTGTTGCCCACAAGCGCCACTTTGGCCAGCCGCGCCCCCTCAGCGTCTGAGAAAAAGCGGCCGTAATAAGGCTGAGAGTTGCGCATTGCGGCGTAAACGGCTGTGACCCCAGTGATATTAGTGCGCTGGTTCTTTGCGCCGTAAGCCACCTGGGCGTTGCCGGAAACATTGGAATCGGCCCTGGTAATGTTCGGCACCTCACTCGCGATGGCCTTGGCGTCATCCAGGGTTAGGCGGCTGACAGCGCCGGCACCGAGGCCCGCGCCGCCCTGGCGGAACATGCCGGGCATAACGCTCAGCAGATTGGTGCCTAGAGAAGACATCTGCTTCTGTATGGAGCGCTGGGCGCCGGTGCCCACCGCCAGCATGGCTATCAGGGCGCCAACGCCTATGATTATGCCCAGCATGGTCAGAAGCGACCTGGTTTTATTGCTTATTATCGAGCTGACCGACGAGGCAAGATTTTCGGACACCTCGCGCCAACTGAGAAAAAAGGATCCGGGGATGTGCAGGCGCGCGGCCGCGGCTGTTTTTTTTGCCGTGGCTTTTTTAGACACATCCTCAATTATCTGGCCGTCTTTCAGTTTTATAACACGGTCTGCCCAGGCGGCGATGTCGGGTTCATGCGTGACTATCACCACCGTAATGCCGCTCTCGTTGAGCTTGCGGAAAATGTGCATTATCTCGTTAGACTGGTCGGAAGCCAGGTTGCCGGTGGGTTCGTCGGCGAATATTATTTTAGGACTGTTGACCAGAGAGCGGGCTATGGCTACGCGCTGCTGCTGGCCGCCGGAGAGCTGGTTGGGTTTATGGTCGGCCCGGTTAGCGAGCCCCACCTGTTCCAGGTATTTTGCCGCTTCGTGCGGGCGCGCTTTTTCACCAAGGTAAATTTGCGGCAGGGCCACATTGGAGGCGGCGCTTATGCGGGGCAGCAGGTTGAACTGCTGGAACACGAAACCGAGTATGCGCGCCCTCAGGTAGGACAGTTCCACATCGTTCAGCTCGGAAATTTCACGGCCGAACAGCTTATAGGAGCCGGCGCTGGGCCGATCGAGCAGGCCCAGTATGTGCATCAGCGTGGACTTGCCGGAGCCGGACGGCCCCATGATGGCGACAAACTCGCCCTCCTTTACCGAAAGATCAACGCCTTTTAAAATCTCAAGCGGCTCACCGCCCATCTGGTAAACTTTCTTAATGCCTTTAAGTTCGATCATAATGAAAGGGTATAGGGTAGAGGGTTCCGGGTAGAGGGGAAGGAGTTTCTTGTTTCTGCAATCTCTCCCCTCACTTGTTTACTCTCTACCCTAACCACTAATCCCTATATCCCGCTCTTAATGCATCGCCCTGCCGGCACCGCGCGGCATGGCGGGACGGCTGGGCATCAGAGGGTTTTTACCTGAAGAATCTACTTGCGCCGTATAGCCTTTTTTTAAATAAAAGACCGTCTCCCCGGCTTCAAGTCCGGAAACTATCTCCACCTGTTCGCCCTCATTGCGGCCGGTCTCCACCCTGGCGTAAACAGGCTGGCCGTCTTTCAATTCCTTTATCACCACCGTTTCGCCCTGCTGGTTGGTGGTGACCGCCATGGCCGGCAGCAGCAGGATATTTTTGCGCTCCGAGATGGCTATTTTTATATTGGCTGTCATCTGCGAGCGGAAGAACGCCGGCACGCTCTCCGGGCGTATTTTTACGGTATAGGTGACCACATTGCTCTTAATGGTTCCCTCATCCAGTATTTTGAAAACCGTGCCGCGTACCCGCTTGTCCGGGTAGGCGTCCAGCACTATGGTGGCCCGCTGGCCCGGTTTTACCCTGCCTACATCCGACTCGTCCAGGCTGGCGGCAACCAGCAGTTTGTCGGACAGGGCAAACAGCACGGCGCCGGAATTCACAGTCTGGCCCTCCACCACATTCCTGAGTATCAGCGTGCCGCTTATCGGTGAAATGATTTTAATGGGCTTGTAGGTTTCTTTCCACTGTTTGTACTGGTCGTCGCCGGCGGAGCGCGCCGCGTCCAGTATTGCCACGCGGTCGGAGGAGCTCATCAGCGCCAGCACCTCGCCGGCCTTTATCGCCTCGCCTTCGTCCACAAGAATCTCTTCTATGCGGCCCGAGGCGGAGGGCTGTATCTCCACACGGTTCTCCGGCGCTATAACGCCTGTGGTATCCACCACTTCTGAAAGGTCCCTAAGTTCCGCCTGTGCGCTGATATATTTCGGCTTGCCCTTGCCGCTATTTTTTTTAAACGCGTACCAGCCGCCGCCG
The DNA here is from genome assembly GCA_003450815.1 of Elusimicrobiota bacterium. GTDB lineage: Bacteria > Elusimicrobiota > Elusimicrobia > Elusimicrobiales > UBA9959 > UBA9634. The sequence goes on from DMES01000077.1 coordinate 107,052, forward strand.
GCCACCGCCGCAACCAAAAGGATGATGATGAATTTTTTCATATTATTTATTCCTCTACACCCACACCCAGCATCTGCTCCAGCGCCAGTTTGCGGCTGTGTGCCGCGCGGGCGTAGTTAAGCTGGTTCAAATCCGAATCCACAAAGTTCTGTTCCACATTCTCCAGATCAATAAAGCTTATCTTACCAGCCATATATTTTATCTGGGCTTCCTTGAAGCGCTCCTCGTTGGCCCGCAGCAGGGAAACGCTGGCCAGCGCCGTTTCGGCGGCGCTCAGGTAATCGTCGTAACCGGAGCGCAGCGAAGCGGCGAGCGCTATCCTCTCGGCCTTAAAATTCTCCTCCGCGGCGGCCAGAGATTTTTTGGCGGCCGACAGCGTATTAAAATAATAAGTAGGCCCGCCGGAAAAAATAGGGATGTTAAGGCTAAGCCCCAGCGACCATCTCCCGTCCTGCGGGAATTCACTGGCCCCGCTCCAGCCATAGGACTGGCTGGCCCGGAGAGTGGGCATTGCGTAATAGCGGGCGGAGCTGGTTCTTTCGTTTGCCGACTCAAGGCTCTTCCTGGCCGACACGATGCGGGGAGATCTCTCCAGCGCACGGTTCACACGCGCCTCGTCCATGGCGAAGGCGGGCACGCTTAAATCTCCGCTCGCCTTTACCGGCGTCTTTCCCTCCAGGCCTATAGCCTCAAGAAGGGCGCGCTGCGCCGTGACCAGCTGGCGCTCAGCTTTTTTAACGGAAACGCCGGAGTTTTCGGCCAGAGCCTCAGTGTATAACGCGTTGCCATTGGACTCCATGCCGCTTTCATACTTAAGCCTTATGAGCCTGGCGTTTTCCCGCCTTATGCCGAAAATTTTCTTCTGCACCTCTATTCCTTTCTGGGCAAAGAGCAAATCCGCGAAAGCGCCGGCCAGTGTCTGCCTGGCCGAAGCTGAAGCTATCATATAATCGGCCTCAGCCTTTTCCTTGGCTATACGGCTGGTTTTAACACCGGACACCGTCCTCAGGTTAAACAGGTCCTCTGAAGCCGAGACGGAGGCGCTCCAGCCGGTGGAAGGAGAAGAATTATCCCCGCCGCTCCTGGACACCGAATGCGACACGCCAACCTGCGGCATATAGGAATTGAGCCCGGCCAGGTAATTGTATCCGGCCTGTTCCATTGAGGCGCGCGCGGCCTTAACAGAGGGGTTATGCTCTACAGCCAGACGCCTTGCCTCATCCCAGCTAAGGTTAAGCTGCTGCGCGGCCGCGCGGCCGGATAACAGTAAAACCAAGGGCAATATTAGGAGTTTTTTGTTAGTGGTCATAGGTTTGTCAAGAAACCGCATTCAACAGTATAACGCACCAATGCCCGGTTTTATTGCATTTATTTTAATTTTTCCTGGCTGGAAAAGTTGCGTTCCAGGGTAAAGCCCGCCAATATTTCCCTGTCGTCAGCGGACGGCTTGCCGGCTATATGGGCGGCGATGGTTTCGCCAAGGCCCGGCCCCAGCATAAAGCCCTGGCCGCACATCCCCACCGCCAGCACATAGCCCTTGAGAGCCCCGGGGAAATCAACTATGGGGAACCCGTCCGGAGTCATGGGGTACAGTCCGCGCCAGGTGCGGCGCACCTTGATGTTTGCCAGGTCCGGCATAAGCGCGGTCATGCGTTTTGAAACCTCAGGGAGGAATTGAGATGTTGAACGCCTGTCACGGCCCCATATGGGCGGCTGGGGGGTAAGGCAGAACACTATCTGTCCCTCCGAATTCTGGTAGAAATAATAATTCTTGGACTTGTCGCCGGGCCGTATATCCACCACCATCGGCTCAAAAAACCTCTCCATAGGTTCGGTTATCCCGGCTTCGTGGCAGTCAGGGTTTACAGGAACCTTTACGCCGGCCATAGCCGACACCTCCGCCGCATCCGCTCCCGCGGCGTTTACCACCCAGGACGCATTGTAACGACCCAGTGAGGTAACGACCCCTTTTACCACGCCCGCTTCCGAGCATATTTCCGTCACAGGCTCCATAAAATGGAACTCGGCCCCCAAACCCAGCGCTCTCCTGTAAAACGCGTTTATAGCCAGCAGGGGTGAGGCTGAGCCGTCGTCCGGCGCGTAGGTGCCGCCGCGCAATTCCTTTTGGGTGATTCCAGGTATCAGGCCGCGCATTTTATCCGCATCCAGCCAGTCTATATTCAGGCCGAAACCGCGCTGCACCTTAAGCAGTTCCTTAAGCACTTCCTCGTCCTGCTCCGTGTAAACCGGGAAAGCGTAACCGCCTTTTAGCCAGCCTATATCCTCGCCGCACTTTTCCCTCCAGGTGGAAAAAATATCAAGGCTGCGCAGGCAGGCTTTTATTTTTGCGCCGTCGGAATGCGTGGCGCGCACGCCGCCTATGGCGCATTTGTTCTGGCCCTGTCCGACAGAGGGCATGGTTTCAAGAACCAGCGTTCTCAGGTTGCGCCCTGCGAGCGCCATGGCAAGCGGTACGCCGACAGATCCGGCGCCTATGACAATGACATCGTAAGTTTTAACGGACATATGATCTCCAGTAACTGCAGGGAATAGGGGATAGCGAATAGGGGCTAGGGGTTAAGGAGTTTCTTGTTTCTTCACCCTATACGCTCTTCGCTATCCCCTATACCCTGCTGTTAAAACCCGCTCCAGGAGGCCTTTTCCTCTTCTTCCGTGCGGCATGTGATGTTTGAAAAAGCTCCAAGCGGCACTTCCATAAACAGCGGCCTCTGGCTTAAAGCCGTGACTTCCTTAAGGTCCACGCCCTCACTTTTATAAATGCCGGCAATAAGCGAGGCGCAGGTTTTCGCCCCGCAGGCTCCCATACCGGCGCGGGTAACGGCTTTAAGCTGGTTCAAATCCCTTACACCCGCGCGTATCGCCTTCCGTATCTCGCCGAGCGAAATCCGTTCACATCGGCAGATAATGGCCGAATCCGGCATAGCAGAAAAACCGCCGCCGGTCTTTTCCGGTTTCTGCGGCTCGTAAAGCTTCAGGCCCGCGGCTCTGTCAGCAACAGCTGAGGTCGTTTTCGCTATCACTATCAGCGTGTTCTCTGCCTTAAAATCTTTCACATCCGTCACCTGTGCCTTCTCAAGCCCTGCTCCTTCGTAGTCTGTAAGGGTTACTGTATCGCCTTTTTTCACAAGGCCCCGGCCTATTTCAAAAGGAAGCGCTACCGTCGGGTGTTTCGGGTCCTTGCGCTTGTCAACAATGGTAACGGCAAGCCCCGGGCAGATAAGCAGGCATTTGTAGCATCCAATGCAGTCCCCCTCAAATTTTGGGACGGCCATCATGTTGCTTTTAGGTATTTTTATGGATTTTTTAGGGCAGACCGTGGCGCACGGGTCGCAGGGAATTTCCTGGCGGCAGTGAAGCACGGGATACACCGCTTTATCATGCTCTCTTACGGCGCTTTCATGTGTTTTGCCCGGCCGCGATTTCAGGGTTTGCAGGCGTTCAAACCAGAAGTCAGGCACCGGCCCCGTCATCACACCCAGGCTCTTAAGCACCTTGTGAGCGGTTATCCTGCCGCTGAACATCGCGGCCGACGCCTCGGCTATTTCTTCGGCGTCACCGCACACGAAAGCGTTCATGCCGAAAGCTACGGCCTGGCCGTGGAATTCGCTCACGGAATTTAAGCCCACCGCCACCAACAGCGTGTCCGCCGCGAATGTTTTTTCCGTGCCTTCAAGAGGCTTGAAATTTTTATCCACCTGCGCCACCGTGACAGTTTCCAATCCGGTTGTTCCGCCGGCTCTTACCACGGTGTGGCTGGTATAAACAGGCACGCCCAGCCGCTTGATTTTATCCAGATGTACCTTATAGCCGCCGCAATGGTCCATGGCTTCTATAAGGCCGGCCACCTTTATACCGGCCTGGAGGGCGTGATACGCGGCTATAAGCCCCACATTCCCGCCGCCGACTATGAACAGATTTTTTGAGGGCCGCACCAAATCACGGTTCACCAAAGTCTGGAATGCCCCGGCGCCGTAAACGCCCGGCAGGGTATTGCCCTCAAAAGCGAGTGTTTTCTCCCTTGCGCCAGTTGCGCTTATAAAAGCCTTGGGTTTTACAAGATAATAGCCGCCGTTATAAACCACACCAACGCGCCTGTCTGAAAAAACGGCGACGCAGGCAGCGTTCACCCACACCTTTACAGATGGGTACGCCTTAAGCTGGTCCTCAAGCTTATCGGCGATATCTATGCCTCTCGTGCCCGCGAAACAATCCTCTACCGACCCGAAAAATTTATGCGTCTGCAGCACAAGCTTGCCGCCAAGCTTATGCTTGTCGTCTATTATAAGCGTGCTGACATCAAGTTTCCCAAGCTCTGCGGCGGCGGCAAGTCCCGCTGGGCCACCTCCCACAATAAGCGCATCCACTTCAATTTCTTCCACCCTTCCCAACTCCTGCGCGCAGGTCTCGCCCTTTTGGCCTGGAAAGCGCGGTGCGCCATTTTTCTCCGCACCTCCCGCGCCGGCGTCCTGCTCCGACATGGCGGGCCCTGTCGCGCTCGGCATTTTGGGCAGGCCGTTAAGGCGGGCCACGGTCATTCCTTCTCTGACCTTTGTCACGCAAGCCTTTACCGGCAGACCGTCGGCTACCACCGCGCATTGGGCGCACTGGCCGTTGGCGCAGAAAATGCCCTGCGGGCTGCCGTCTTTTTTATGATAGCTGAAAATCTTGATCCCTGAGGCGAACAAAGCGGAGGAGATGACCTCATCCCCAAGGGCCTCCAGGGACTTCCCTTCAAAAGTAAAACGGAGTTTCTTTTTTTCTTCCGGCTCAAGCACAGGATGGTCTGTTATTCTTTCCATAAAATCGCCTCTTGTAACGGCAAAATCTCGTTTTATTTCAATATAGTATAATAAAAAACCGATATGGCGACCAATAAACTGCGGGACATGTTTAAACGCGTTGTCGCGAACCGGGCGTTCATTTTTTTGCCGGCCGCGGCGGCTATTGCGCTGGCGCTTTGGCAGTTGAGCCGCCAAACATTCTACTCAATTCAAAACCTTTCCGCTTACGCGGATCGCGGAGAGCTTATACTGCATGGCGTAAGCGACAAGGCTTTAAGTTACAGTATGCCTTTTTTCAGCCTGCTGAACGCCTTAGCCCTTTATCACTGGCAGGGCACCTTAACACCCGTTATCTTTTTTGCGGGTTTTCTGGTCTATCTGCTTTGTTATTCCATAGGCGCCGCAAACGGCGGGCCGCTGCGTGGTTTAATTTTCGCTTTTTCCGCCATATTTCTGGGTTTTACGATTAAACTCCCGGAAAGCGAACAGCTTCTCTACACGCTGGCCCTGCTTTTATACACAAATGCCGCCGTTCTTAAACTACAAAAGAACACGGCCCCGATCGCAATAGCGGCCGGGTTGGCGCTTGGCGTATCCCTGCTCATCCGCTCGCCAATGCTTCTTTTCCCGCTGCCTGCTATTTTATATGAACGCTTCTGGGGGAAGCATCTGCGTTTGCGGCGCTACGCCCTTAACACCTCACTTTTTTTACTCTCTTCCTACATACTGCTGATCCCCTGGATCCGTGTCAATTACTCTCTTTTCGACCGTTTTATTCCCTTTGAAGAGGCGCGCGGCGACTGCAACCTGATAACGGGGGCCAAGGGAACCGTGTTTACAATGGAAGGCGACTGCAGGGCCTTCGGCGGCCTTTCAAGGACAGAGCCGGTTTACTCCTGGGCCTTAAAAACAGTGGCGGCCTCGCCTTTTAACTATATGGAAGCCGTAGCTAAAAGAATGTGGCAGGTAGCTCTGATGTTCCCCCTGCTTTTGGCGGCCGCCATTATCGCTCTTTTTTTATCGCGCCGGAGAGAGACGCGCTTTCTCGCTGTGTTGGCAGGCTATTTTGTAGTTATCCATTGTCTATTGTCCATTGAGGAGAGATACTTCTATCCTCTGCGCTACCTTCTGACGCTTATTACGGCCGCCGGAATATTTGACTTTCTGAAAACCTTATGGTCGGGAGCGGAAAGAAAAAACGGCGGGATATTTATCTTCAGCGGCGTTTTCGCCATTTTGATTCTTTTTTCGTTCTGGACCGTTTATAAAACCCTTTTATGGCCGGCCCGGGCCGCGGAACCTGTCATCGCTGTCACACGCGGGCTTACAAATAACCCCTCCGACGCCTGGCTGTTCAAAAAGAAAGGGGAAATTCTACTGTCATTCAACAGCACTGAAATAGGCATTGCCGCCCTTACGCGCTACGCCGGACTTTCTAAGAATCCCTGCCTGGAAACAATTTACATACTTGATACCCTGGCCTCAAAAAAGCCGCCGGCACCCGACGGGTTTGAAAACATCTACGACCTCACCATCGTAAAAACCCTGCGCGAACTTGAGCTGAACGACATGAAAGCCGCGGCGGCCTCTTTTGCCCTTGCGCAGGGGATGTGGGAAAAAGAAAAAAACTCCCTTAAGGGGCTGTCTTACGAAAAAGACCGACGGCTGGCCGCCAGCATACGCCCCTCCAATAACAGCTTTTGGGATTATGACCTTTATGCCGCCTTTTACTATTTCCCGCTTAAGCGGCGCGAGGCAATATTGACCCGGATGTCCTCTCTTACGACTCTTACGCCTAAACTTAAATATTTAATGCTGGAATCCGCGCTGGAAAACGGCAAAAAAGCCTCGGTTACAGACGCGCTTAACCGGCTTTCATCCAAACTGGAAAAAGAACTGCCGCCCTCGGAATTTAACTATGGCCGCCAAGCCGGCGCTCTGCTGGAGGCTTTGCTTAAACCTGCTGGCGGATGCTCCACAAAAAACCTGTCTGAACTTTCCGGTTTAGCGGCTAAAGCGGTTGAAATATCTATAACAAAGAACGGCGTTCAAGATACTATCAACCGTTTCAGTCCCGGGTCCGGAGAAACTGGCTGGCAAAAAATTTCTCTCTTGTATTCGGCTTATGAAGCCAAAAATGCGAAGCAGAGCTTTGCCGCCCAGGCCGAAGCTCTTGCCGCCGCAGAGCCGGACAATCTTGTTTTATTCTATTTATCGGCCTGCCGCGTCGCCGCGCAGACCGGGGGGCGGCCGCTGCCGGACCTGGGCAAAAGAATTTATCCGCTGGCGACGGCCGCTTCAGTTTTGCTTGCAAACAGCCAAAAAGCCGCGGCTCTCAAGCTCTTGCGGACAGCGGCTAACTCCGGCACGTTTGATGCTGACGGCCTGGAAGCCGCGGCCATAACCGCGCAGGAGGCGGAGGATTATCCGCTCGCTCTTGAGCTGATCAATAAAGGCCTGGCAGGGAAGCCTGTTTCGCCGGCGCTTTATAATGACCGCGGAGTTATCCTGCGTTTTAGCGGAAAAAACCTTGAAGCGATAGCTGATTTTAAAAAAGCCGTGGCTCTTGACGGACGATGCTTTTCAGCCGCGTTAAACCTGGCCTCAAGCCTTGAACTTGCGCACGACAAACAGGCGGCGCTGAAAATCTATTCCGGTCTCGCCCTCGACGGCTCAATGCCGCGGGATGTACGGCAGACCGCGGCGCAAGCCGCCGCACGCCTTGAAAAACGCTAAGATCCAAAGCCTGTGGTGAAATTTAGTACAATATAAGGAAGTCTAATACTAGGAGCGCTAAAATGAAAAAAATATTTTTAAGTTCTGCTGTAGCGGTTCTTTCGTGCGGCTTTCTTGCCGCTGAAACCATTAACTTCAGCGACGCGGATTTTTCAAAAAGCCTTAATACGGTGGCCGTGACTGCGGCACAGAATGTTAAAGCCGATATCTCTCCGGCGATAAAACCGGCCGTGGCTAGAACCGGCCAGTATGTGCAGGTTTCCGGCTATGTCAACCTCAACGGCAACGGCTGGATGCCGTCCAACGGCGGCTATACCAGCGTCAATCTCACCGGTTGGGGCTCATTCCAGGATTCCACCGGCAAAGTCACCTCCAACCAGGCATACATCACGGAGTCGGCCTCAATGTGGCTATACCCCAATCAGTATGCCTACCAAACCGTGTATCCCAATGTCTATGTCCAGTTTTATAAGGACGGAAAACCCGTGGGCTCCACTTATCTGCGCGGCAGCATCAGCGTAAGCGGCTGGCCGAGCAGCAGCTTTGTTTCTCTCAGCGGCAGCGGCTACCTGAGCGGCTCTATTTATGTGGAGGACGCTCAGTAGCTTTTCGCCGAGGCGAAAGCTGTTTTAAGTCACGAAAAAAAGGGCGGCGGCTTTGAACGCCAGCCCTTTTTGTTTTAAGATATATCCATGCGCATACTTGAGGGAAAAAGCCTTTCGGCCGAAATACTGGGCTCGCTGATACCGCGTGTAAAAGCGGTGAAAGCCGGGCTTGGACGCCCGCCGTCGCTTGCCATAATAAATTATTTTGGGGATTCTCCCTCCGCGGTTTATGTAAAACGCAAGATCGCCGCCTGTGAAGCGCTCGGCATAGAGGTAAAACTTTTCAACCCCGCGGCCGCCGACGGCTACACCGCCTTTAAAAACCTGCTGTCCCGCCTGGGCGCGGATGCCGCCTGCGACGCCATCATGCTTGAGCGCCCGCTGCCGGACGGCTTTGAGACCCTTGAAACCTGGGACGCTCTCCCCGCCGCCAAGGATGTGGACGGTTTGTCCTCACTCAATATGGGCAGGCTCTTTATCTCTACAAAATTCCCGGAAATAGCCGCCGGCGGCTTTTTCGCGCCTTGCACGGCATTGGCGGTAATACGCCTGATGAAGTTTCATGGCATAGATCCCGCCGGGAAAATTATAGCCGTGGCCGGCCGTTCGGCGATAGTCGGAAAGCCGCTCGCGCAGATGCTGACCATGCTTAACGCCACCGTTACGCTTTGCCACACAAAAACGCCGGACCTGCCGGGGATTTTCAAACGAAGCGATGTCGTGATAAGCGCGGCGGGCAAGCCCCGCTGGATAAAAAAAGAAATGCTTCAAGCGAGCGCGGCTGTAATAGATGTGGGCACAAATTTCGACGAGACCGGAAAAATGTGCGGCGACGCGGATTTTGAGGATATAAAAGGCTCCATTTACGCCGCCACGCCCGTCCCGGGCGGGGTGGGCCCTGTAACGCTGGCCTGCCTGCTTGAGGCCTCGGTCGCGGCCGCGGAAACACGGGCCCGTTCTACATCGGGCGGATTGTCCTCAGCAGAGAAAAAATAAAAAGTTTGACGTTTGGGGAGGAATAATACGGACATGAAAACAACAATCTTACTATTATCCGCATTTTTTATCACGGGCGCGTTGTTATTGCCTGCCGACGCCCAGGAAAAAACCAGCTACGCGCCGCAGGACGGCTCGCTTCAGACCGACACAGCGGACCAACCGGCTGCGTCTCTGAAGAAAGTCACAACCAAAAAAAAACCGGCAAAAAAGAAAAAAATAAAAAAAGCGGCTGCCCCCGCGCCGGTATCCGAGTATAAATTCAAAGCCGTGGGCACCCCGCCAACATATAAATTCGATAAACAGGGCGACCCCATAATAAAAACCAAACCGAAAGCTTCCCCCAAAAAAAAGAAAAAGGGGAGAAAGTCCGCGGCCACAAACACTGAACAGACCACCCTGAAGCTACAAAAAACCCCCGGATTCGGAGAAGAGACGCCCGCCAATGCCGCCACGGATTCCCAAGGCAGCGCTCCCGCAAATAATCCGGAGGAAAGCCAGTAATGGCGGACCTGCTGGTAAAACTCTACTCCCTGCCGGAAAGCGGCGGGGTTTGTGCCGCCCTTAAAGAAAAAGGTGTTGAAATAAAACGCGCCATCGGCCCTGAAAAATCGGCGGTGGTCGGCTGGGTGCTGGCCAATTTTTCAAAAGCCTGGGCAAGCGAGGCGGATGTGGCATTCTCGCAAAATCCTCCCGGCCTTTTTATTGCGGTGAAAGACGGCGGCATTCTCGGGTTTGCCTGTTATGATGCCACCGCCAAAGGCTTTTTCGGGCCGATAGGCGTGGCGGAAACAGCGCGAACAGGCGGGCTTGGCACCGGACTTCTCCTGCGGACGCTTGAAGCCATGCGCGAAGCCGGCTACGGCTATGCGATCGTGGGCTGGGCGGGGCCGGTGGATTTCTTTGAAAAGACCGTAGGCGCGGTGGTTATTGCGGGCTCGGAACCCGGGGTTTATAAGAATATGGTAAAAGGGTGATTAAGTAATTAAGTGATTGAGTAAAGAGTTATTACGCTGGGGGAGAGAATATCTAACAAAAACCTTAATCACTAAATCACTTAATTACTTAATCACTCACAACAATGAAACTTAAAAACGATTGGCACAAAGATTTCTTTAATAACACATTCTATAATCCGGCCTCTCCGGCGGCGGTGGAAAAAGCGCCATCAGAGGCGCGCTTTGTATTAAAACAGTTGAAACTTAAAAAAGGGGCCGCTCTGCTGGACCTCTGCTGCGGGCCGGGCCGGCACGCGGTGGAATTCGCAAAAAAAGGCCTGAATGTCACCGGCTATGATTTCTCAGAAGAATACCTGAATGAAGCCGCCGCCCGCGCCAAAAAGCGTAAAGTAACAATCCGCCTGACGCGCGGTGATATGCGCGCTCTTAAATACAAAAATGAATTTGACGCCGTAGTCAATCTTTTTACCAGCTTCGGCTATTTCCAGAGATTTTCCGATGACATGAAAGTTTTAAAGGGCCTCTTCCGCGCGCTGAAACCCGGCGGCAGGCTGCTGATAGATATTATTCACGGCGATTTTGTACGCGCACACTTCCTCCCCCGCAACTGGGCCAAAATGCCGGGCGGAGGCTTTCACCTTGAAAACACATATTACCACAAGAACAGGAAAGGGGTTTTTAACACCTGGACCATATTGAAACCGGGAAAAAAACCGGTCAGCCGCTCCTTCTTTAACCGCCTCTACAACAAGAAAAACATAAGCGCGGCCCTGAAAAACGCCGGGTTGACTCCCTTAAAATTCTGGGGCAATTTCCGCGGCCAGCCACTCTCCACCCAAAAAAACCGCTTAATAGTGCTGGCGGTGAAAAAGCCTAAAAAAACCTCCAGATGAACATTACACAACTGGAAACACAAGGAACAAAAAAAGCCGGTTTTTTGTATTATATTTAACAGTTCAATACCCCATGAGAATTATAAAGGTTTTATCAGCGACAGCTCTTATCTCCGGGCTCTCGTTTTTTTACTTTTCCCCGGCAGAAAGGCGGATGACCAATCCACCGGGAGCTATGCGGGATTCCCCCGTTTCCGCAGGAGCGCTTGAACAGGCGGTCCGTTATAATAACGATATTCTTCCCACCCCGGAACCGCGGCAGACCGCTCCCGGGAAGCTTCCCGCGCAGGATGGCGGGGCGACAATCGCGCCGGTAAGGGATTGGACCGTTATCTACTACTCCACAACAAAGGACATTCTTTCCTATTCGCTGATATCGGCGCTGCTTGAAATGAAAAAAACAGGCACCACGGACCGGGTGAATGTGGTCGTGGAAGCCGCTCTGCCTGTCCGGTCGCCCTCAGGAACACTGTCGGTTCCCTCCATCCGTATGGTGCTGGGAAAAGCCGCCGATCCCGAAAAGATAGCCGGATACTCGCGTTTGCTGCGCAGGTACACGGAGGGAGTGATAGACTCCGCTGTCCTTAAAGCTTTCTCAGGGGATATTGTTAAAACTGAAAACAACGCGGATACAGGGGACTGGCGCCGGGCCGCGGAATTCATCAACTGGGCCCGGGAAAATTATCCGGCAAAGAGATACGCGCTTGTTCTGTTCGGCCACGGCGAGGGTTTTCTGGACCGGAAAAAGTTCCTGAACAATGGCAAGGGTGTCCTGATAGACGCCGTCACCCATAATTATGTGACGCTCCCTGAACTACGCCTGCTGATGGCCGCTACCGGTAAGGTGGATCTTTTTGCGATGCATTCCTGCGTCATGCAGATGGCGGAGGTGGCCTACCAGCTCAGGGATTACGCCGATGTTATAGTCGGTTCCAGCGATCTCCAATTCGGCACGGGTTACGACATGAGAGGGTTTTTGGACGCACTGAACGCCGCGCCGGGAGCCAGCAGCAAAGCCTTAGGCGCGGACTTGGCGGCGGGTTATGTGCGCAGAATCCATGATCGGGCTTCACCAAGAGTGCCGGGCGCCCAGGCATCTGCTCTTTCGTCGTCAAAATTACAGGGTTTTACCGCCAGGCTTGACGCTTGGGTGGACGCTGTCATGGCTTTGAAGGATAAAAGGGTCTTCAGGACCGCAATACATGAAGTGGTTCGCTTTGATATTTTTGCAATCACCCCGAAAACCGCTAATGCGGCTGCGGCCAGGGCTTATTCAATATCGGGGGACCTTTATGATTTTGTCCGCCTGATAAATGAAAACCTGCCGCAGGATGACCCCGTAAGCCCGCTTGCCCGCGGTCGTGGCATTGAATTAATGGATTTTATAGCGGGCGAGCTGGTGGCCGGCTATTCCTATACCGGCAACTCCACAACCGGTTTTGGCCTGGGCCGCGCCCATGGCCTTGCCATTCATGTGCCGCCGGAGCTGTTCTATGAGGACTCCTTGGAAGGTTTCAATAGTATCTCAGAGACTAATTATTGGGATCTGCCTTTTGCCAAAGAAACCAGATGGGGAACTTTTCTTAACTGGCTTTATGCCGCGAAATGAAAAAAACCATTGATAACTTCCCAATGTTTCCCACAGATCTGAAAATACTCGGCGTGCTGGAATCCTGTTTTCAGGAAAAATTCGGCACCCCGCGCCAGCCGCAGCTTGTGCCCGGCTCTTCGGCTAAATTGCGCATTTATCCGCAATATGCTCCGAAACATTCTCTTTCAGGCTTATCGGGATTCAGCCATGTCTGGCTTCTGTCCTGGTTTCACTTAAACACAAATAAAACCTTTCACCCTAAAATTCACCCACCGCGCCTCAAAGGCGGCAAAATAGGTGTTTTCGCCTCGCGCTCGCCCCACCGCCCAAATCCCGTGGGCCTGTCGCTCGCAAAACTTGAGCGGGTGGAGGAGGATACTCTTTACTTTTCCGGCATAGACCTGGTAAACGGCACCCCTATTTTTGACATCAAACCTTACCTTCCCGCAAGCGACGCCGCGGCGTCAGCGCTGGCCGGCTGGCCGGAACACAGCGCTTTCCCTGAATTAGAGGTGGTATTTTCAACACGGGCGCTTAAGGACATTGCGGCAATTGAAGCATCGGGCGGACGGAATTTCAGGACGCTGGTGGCCGATACTCTGCGGCACGACCCGCGCAACGCCAGGGACAAAGCGCAGATGAAAGACGGCGCGGACTGGGGCTTTTTCCTCTGGAATCACGATGTGCATTTTTCAGTGGCCGGCGGCACGGCCATAGTGCTGCGCGTGGACACCGGAACAAAGTTTGAGAAAAAGTTTCACCGGGAAAAACCACCCCCCCCGACAATTAATCCGGGGACATAATACCTATTTTTCTGAATTAGGTATTATGTCCCCGGATTTACGGCGAGCTGGCCGCAGGCAGCCATTATATCGGACCCTTTTTCCACTCGCAGATAGGTGCGTATCCCGGCCGCAATCAGCAGCTTCTGAAATTCTTTGACCCGCGCGTGGCTGTCAGCGCGTACTGGGCCGCCGCGCCACAGGTTATGCGGAATAAGATTTACACGGCAACCAATGCCCTTAATCAGCTTAATTAATTTCTCCGCGTCGGAGGGGGAATCGTTTTCCCCGCCAAGAACAAGATACTCAAAAAACACCTGGGCATTCCGGGCCAGACAATAATGCCGCGCGGCCTCAATCACCTCCGCCAAAGGATATGTCGCATTCATCGGCACAAGTTTTGCTCGTTGCTTTTCATCCGCCGTTACAACGGATATGGCCAGTTTTATTTTAAGGTCAGATTTTGCGAGCTCCTGTATTACCGGCACAATGCCCACTGTGGATACCGTCATTTTTGTCTGCGGAAAATTACAACCTTTGTTGTCGGAAAGTATAAGTATGCTTTTTTTGACGTTTTCCCAGTTTAAAAAAGGTTCACCCATGCCCATGAACACTACGCTGCTTAAGTTCCCGCCGGCCTCACGCAGGCAGGCGGCGAACTGCGCCGTTATTTCTGAAGGCTTAAGGTCGCGCCTGAAACCAAGAGCGCCTGTGGCGCAAAAAACACAGCCGCAGGCACAGCCGGCCTGTGAAGAGAGACAGGCGGAAACCCTGTTTTTACCGGGAATAATTACGCTTTCAACCTCAGCGCCATCCTGAAACCTGAAAAGCAGTTTAATCGTGCCGTCAATTTTTGAAACTCGCCTGTCAATTACCGGAAACCAGGCAAGCGAATACCCGGCTGCGAGTTTAACTTTAACGCTTTCAGGAATGCCGGACAGCTCCGAAAAGTTCCCGGCATTTTTTCTGCATAAACAGCCAAACACCCGCGTTGCGTGGGCTTTCTTCACGCCAAGCGAAATCATTATCTCCGAAAGTTCGGAACGGGTGTAATCCCTGATATCAGGAAACATAGGTCAATAATACAAAAAAGTGAAGCAGGGGTTTGTCGAGGGTTTAAGACTAACAACGGTGTAAACCTTAAGCCTTGTGCCTTCAGCCTTCAGCCAGTTCAAACATTTTTTCTATGGCTTTTTTAGCCCTGGCAGCTATTTCGGGGGGGACTGTTACTAATTGTTCTTTTGAAGGTTTTTTAAGCGTCTGCAGGATATTTTCAAGCGTAACGGCTTTCATGTACGGGCACAGCCGGCACATGGCGATAAAGTTTTTATCGGGAAACTTTATGCGCGCCAGTTCCCCAAAACCGCATTCCGTAACCAGCAGATAGGCGGCGGCGTTAGTGTTCTCCACATAGCGCATCATGTCGCCGGTGCCGCCCATATAATCCACCGCGTTTATTATATCCGAGGGACATTCCGCGTGAGCAAGAACGGCTACGCCCGGGTAATTCTTCCGGTAAAGCGCTATTGTACGCGCATCAAAATGCTCATGAACTACGCAGGAACCGTTCCATAAAATTATGTCCTCGCCGGGCGTTTTGCCCAGAACTTTAGCCAGATTTGCGCCCATAAACCTGTCGGGGATGAAAATCACCTTTTTGTTCTTTTCGTAGATACGGCGAAGTATCTTTTCCGCGTTGGCGCTGGTCACAATGCAGTCGGACTCCGCTTTCACCTCGGCTGAAGTGTTTATATAGGTCACTACCGACGCGCCGGGATGCGCGGCTTTTAGCCCGCGCACATCTTCGGCTGTCACGCTTTCACTGAGCGAGCAGCCGGCGTCAAGAGAAGGAATGTACACTTTCTTTGCGGGGTTTAAAACGGCCGCCGTTTCAGCCATGAACCGCACTCCGCAGAAAACAATAATATCCGCCGCCGTATGCCGCGAATCGTCGGCCAGCTTGTAAGAATCACCCACAAAGTCGCCTATACCAAGGATTATCTCCGGCGTCTGGTAAACATGCGCGCAGATAACGGCATTTTTTTCTTTTTTAAGCCTGTTTATCTCTTCCGTCAGCGCCGCTATTTGGTCCAGCCGTCCCTCCACGCACCGATGGTGGAGCCCCAGCGCCATCAGCCTTTTGGATTCTTCCTTAATCTCGCTTTCATTGATACAAGACATAAAAATTCAGGAACACCTTCCCTAACCCCTATTCCCTATTCGCTATTCGCTGCATTTGTTCCCATTATATCCGGATAATTCGTAAAAATACCGTCCACGCCCATTTCCTTCATGCGCAGGGCGTCGTTCTTTTCGTTTACCGTGTAAACACAGACGCGGAAACCGGCTTTTTTTATTTCTGCCACATTAAGCAGGCCCGCCAGCCGGAAATTGAAGTGGAAATTCTCCGCGCTGATGGCCTTGGCTTTTTTAAGAGCCACCGGAAGCAGCACAGCGCTTAAGCCATGGTTCAGATAGGCCAACCGCAGTGCCGGTGAAAGCCCGCGGCACCGGTCAGCCGTACCGGGGTCAAAACTGGAAACCACCGCCTTTTCAAACAGCGCGGGCCTTAAGCGCAGAAAAGCCAACAGGTCTCCCTCTATGCCAGGGTAAACATTGCCGTCGTTCTTTATCTCAAAATTCAGCCAGCTCGCCGCGGGCTCAACAATTTCAAGAACTTCCTCTAGCCTTGGAACCCTCTGAAAAGCCGGATCTTTGGAGAAATGCGCCGCCACATTTATTTCTTTCAGTTCGGCGTATGTAAGCTCCGCTATTTTGGCATCTGTAGCGGCCGTTCTCTTAAGGTCAAAATCATGATGCGCCACCAGAATACCATCGCGCGTGCGGTGCAAGTCAAATTCAAAATCCCGTGAGCCCATTTTAACGGCCAGCTCAAAAGCCTTTAGAGTATTTTCCGGAGCATAGCCCGAAGCCCCGCGATGAGCTATTATTTTCATATAAACGCTTTTTTTATGCCTTTAAACATCTCGTCGCTGTATTCAAACCCGAACATCTTGTCACGGTCCGTGCCGGGGCCGTGAAAATCTATGCCGGCGGTGATAAAAAGGCCGTACCGCGCTGCAAGCGCTATAAATTCCCTGGTACGTGTATTGCTGTGCGATGGATAAAAAGCTTCAATCCCGTCAAGGCCCATTTCTTTCCAGGCAGCCAGGTCAAGAATTTTAGCCACCACTCCCGGATGAGCCAGTACCGCAAGCCCCCCTGCCGCCTTGATCGTTTTAATAACTTCCTCTATGCAGGGGCCATTCGGCGGCACATAGGCCGGCCGTCCCCAGCCGATATATCTTTCAAAAGCTTCCTTGTGCGCTTTTACGAGGCATTTTTTTTTAAGCAGGTTCGCTATGTGCGGACGGCCTATGGTACACGCATTATTAAAAGGAAGTTCTTCATAAGAAACGTCAAGGCCCAAGCCGCGCAGGAGCGCCATGATTTGTTTCAGCCTTTCACGGCGTTTCTCCCTAAATCCAGCAGTTTTGACAAGCAACGCCGGGTTTGCCGGATCCAGGCCGTAGCCGAGTATATGCAGGCTGTCGTGCAAATTGGAGCTTAACTCCACCCCATAACAATAAATTATCCCGGCCTCTTTTAAAGCCGGTTCCAGCCCGGCCCAACCGCCGGTTATATCGTGATCGGTAAGTGAGAAATACTTGATGCCGGCCCGCGCGACCTCCCGGACCAGCGCTTCCGGAGTGAGAGTACCGTCAGAATAAGAGGAATGGTTATGAAGGTTTATCAGGGGAAGCATAAGAAAAGACAAAGTGAAAACAGCAAAGTGCAAAATCGGGGATGAAAACGGGCAGAACCCGCAGGAGCAGGCGTATGACGGGAACAATTATTAAAGGCCTCTGCCTTTACCACCCTATTCTCTATACGCTGCCGTTTCTCACCCAACCCGCACTTCTTTGACTTCGGGAACTTCTTCCTTTATCATCTTTTCCACCACATGTTTAAGCGTCATAGTGGCATGCGGGCAGCAGCCGCAGGCGCCGGTAAGTTTTACAGTTACCACGCCGGTTTTTTCATCCACCCCCAGCAACTCAACGGAGCCGCCGTCAGCCGCAAGCATGGGCTTGATTTTTACAATTACTTTTTCAATCTTGTTCTTCATAAGACCTCCTGGCTTAAAGCAGGCATCGGTAAAGGTATAGATAAAGGAACTGTCACTTCTCACTTGACGCTGAATTATGCTTAGCCCCTACCTTAACCTCTACCTTTCCCTTTGTCTCTGCCTGCTGTTACTAATTATAGCAAGTCTGCCTCAAGCACCGCTAAAACCAAAATATTTGTACAATATCGGATATGCTGCGCGAAACGCCTAATATCCGCCAGATACCAGGGGAACCGCCGCGCCGGTGGTTTGCGGACGAGTTTTTTGACCTTATAGTCTGGTTTGACACGGACGGGGCCGTGAACGGGTTTCAGTTGTGCTACGACCGCGAGTTCCACCCGCGTGCTTTAACCTGGACAAAGAGCGCAGGCTATACCCATAACGCCATAGACGACGGAGACACCGCTACAGGTTCGCACAAATCCTCTCCGGTGCTAGTTCCCGACGGCGCTTTCAACGCAAAAAACATTTACAGCCAGTTTGAAAAAGCAAGCGCTCTTCTGCCGGAAGATATCTGCAAAATAACGCTTGAAAAAATAAAAGAGTTTCCGGATGCTGACAAACTTTAAACCGGCCATGGGCAGCGGCGACGACGGAACGACCGGCCTGCTTTTGGGCAGGCGGGTTTCAAAAACCGATGTGCGCGTGAAGGCGAACGCCCTTATAGACGAGTTAACCGCCTGGCTGGGGCTTGCTAAAACCAAGGGACCGGCCTCCTCGCGGGATGGGCTGGAAGCCGCGCAAAAAGACCTGTTCACGCTTGCCGCCCACATAGCCGGGCTTGATAATTCAAAAACGATAGAATCCGTAACCCGCAAACTTGAAAAAGAAATAACCCGCCTCTCCGAAAACCTGCCTAAACTTAAATCTTTCACGGTTCCCGGCAAAACCGAAGCGGAGGCTACGCTGCACTTAGCCCGCGCCAGGTGCCGCTCAGCCGAGATATTAACCTGGCATGTAAAAAAAGCCAAACCCTGCGCCGTTTACCTAAACCGCCTATCCGATTACCTCTTCCTGTTAACCCAGATAAGTTGCAAGTAATACCCTAAAAAATATTTATGGCCAATCATGCTCCTGCATGGTATATTGGTTTAGCCATCGGCTAAACAAAAGGCGTTTTTATTTAACCGCCGCTCCTGGGTCAAATACCCTGACGGACTTGGTTCTTCGGCCTCATGAAGTTCACCGGCAAACGGAGTAAACTTATATCATGAGGCTTTGGAACGGCACGGTAAGCCACATCCGGGATCAAGCACTAAGGAGATAATAAAATGAAAACCACTAAAATATTTGCCACCGCGGTGTTCACGGTCTTCGCTTACGGCGTAGCTTATGCCGGGGAGTTAGAAGCGGAAAGGATGGATAGCGGCATAAAGTTCGGCGAAACATCTTTTATGACCGAGGCCCCCGCGGTCCAGGGGGCCGGCGACTTTAAAGCCGGGCCCACAGCGGCACTGACCGTGAGCCTCAAGAAGGAAGCGGCTAAAGTATCCGTTCCTCCCCTGCCCGACAGCGCAAGCAAAGATAAGGCGCCGAGCATACAGAAAAAGACCCCTAAGCAGGTCATAGCCGGCGACATAGCTGGTTTTAAGTCAATCAAAGGCGCCAAGAACATCTCCAAGTATGTCGGGGAGACTCTTTTAATCGGACTTGGCGGCGTTGGTATCGGGCTTCTGGCTTTCGGCGGTCTTGCCCCGGCTCTTATGCTGGGCGCGGTGTTAACGGTGATGTTTGTGGTCGGCGGCCCTAAGTAAAGCAACAAGCTTGCACAGGCAGCAAACAATCAGCAGGCAGGACGAACAAAAACATAAAGGAGAAAAAAGAAATAAGGAGATAATAAAATGAAAAAGACATTAATAGCGGCGGTTCTTATTATGATGACCGGAGGCGCATACGCAGCGGAGTTCGCCGATCTGGCGGTGAAAGCCACCGATCTAAAAACCCGGGCAGCAGGGGAAGGTGTTCCCGTTCCGGCTATTTCCAAGGGAAAGGTAACTATACCCGTGTCCCAGGAGAGAGTTGTTGGTACGCAAGCGGATGCCATGACGATCAAGGGCGCGTTACTTAAAATCAGCGATTATACGGAAAAAGAGCTGTGCGGCAATATATTGAACTCGAAAGAATTGGAGGACCTCACTAATCATCTGAATTTTTTTGTGGGACTTCCTGCTAAGGATATTCCTGTGGGGATACTAGGTTATCTTGAGGGTATAAGCATCTCCATTCAGGAACTGCTTCCCAAGGGCCCGGTCGGCCGGAATATTGCGCCGGCTCTCAAAGCCGCGCGCACTCTCCAACTGAAGACGCAAGCAATCCTGCCATCAAATAAAGCTGGTGCCACAGAAAAGGGTACCGCGCAGATCCAGGCTTCGGTGCTTAAGATTAGTGACTATACGGAGAAAGAGCTTGCCGGCAAACTGCTTAACACTAAGGAATTGGAGGATCTTACTAAGCAGTTGAGTTTCCTTGCCCTTCCCGGCACGGATATCCCTATGGAACTTTTGGGCTATCTTGAGGGAATAAGCATCTCTATTCAGGAACTGCTTCCCAAGGGCCCGGTCGGCCGGAATATTGCGCCGGCTCTCAAAGCCGCGCGCGCGCTTCAGGTAAAAGTGGTAGCTTTGTAAGATAGCCTTACAAATAAAGGCCAAGTACACTTGGGGATGAAAGTTCCCTATGGGTGAGTGTTGTTGACCCTTGGACAAATCAGTTGCGTAGGGAGTGAGCCGGGCGCGTGCGTAAGCCGCGCCCGGTACGCTATCCGAGCAGTGGACACAAACCGGAAACTGCGGTGGAAAATCGCAACACTTACATCGGAACCGTGAAATACCGCTTGTTTACACCGGGTTCAATCTCTGGGAAGGACGCTGAATATATCGGCTCTAATGTAATATATCTCGGATTCCTGCTTGTTTGCCTCGGGTTCTTCATAGATACAGGCCAGGTCAACGGCTTTTTCAAGATGCTGGAAATATATATCAAAGTTGGCCTTCGTCATACGCAGGGTCAGCGTCTTAGTGCCGGCAAGTTTGGAATCCGCCAGCCACGTATTCCAATTCTTCCTCATCGCCACCCTGATCTGAGCCGTCTCCGGCGTCTTCGGCAGCGCCTTGATCACCTTATCCGCAAACAGGCTGCGCGCCTTGTCTACTGAAAACTCGATTAAACCTCCGGAAGCCAGCGCCTTAAGCGCCTTCCTTATCTCTTCAGGCTTAAATCCGGTCGCCTCCGCCAATTCCCGTACCGGGACCCAGCCAGTGGTGTTTACCAGAAAGATCTGACAAATATGCGTCACCGTGTCCCTGGCGCGCAATTTCCATTGCTCAAGCGTAAGGTTGACGCTGCGCCGCGCAATCGCCTGATGAGTAGCTGCTTCGGCCAATTCCCGGCTGGGGAGGTCAACGCCGGCGGAGGCCGGGGCTGACAGGATTTGAATGAGCTCATCGGATCCTGAAAGCGCTCTGAAATAGGCCCGGACCAGTTCTTTAGCCTTGGGCGAATGCTTATCAATACCTAACGCCGCTATGATCGCCTTGAGGCGCCAGCTCTTGGGCAGTTTCTTTCCGCGTTCCATATCCCAATAACTAACGAAGGCAAGCCCCAGGTTTTTACTTCCGCCGACGCTCTTGAAGAATTGATGCGCGCTGGAGTAGCCCTGCTCTTTCCTGATCCCGGACAGCACACTGCCGAATGTCTTAGCGTTGGTCATACCACCAGTATACAATATTTGCTTAACCATCGGCTAAACAAAAGGCATTTTTATTTAGCCGCCGCTCCTGGGTCAAAAAAAAAGACCAACTTGGGCACTATGCCTCTTGGGAGGAACCTTCATACAGGCTAAACTATAGTATCGCAACAAGTTTGTACAAGCAGCTAACAATCAGCAGGCAGGACGAACAAAATTATAAAAGGGAGAAAAGAAATGAATAAAATGATGATGGCGATAGTTATGATAGTTTCTGTCGGCACGGCTTATGCCGCCGACTTCGGCAGCCTTGCGGTCAGCGCGGACAGCATTAAAGCGTCCGCGGACAGCGTTTCGCTGGTAACCCCTAACGCTGTTTCCAGCGACAGTCTTAATATACTGAAGAAAATCCAGGCTGAAACGGGCGTGCAGGGCACAACGTATTACGAGGTTCTTAAAAACCTCTTTGAAAAGGGTGTTCCGGCCAGTGATAAGGATTTGACCGGCTGGTATTCCGGACGTACGGTGCTGACGAATTCGCCAAACTCTTTCCTGGGAAGCATTATAATCGGCGCGAAACAACCAGTGGCTTCCGACGGCGGGCCGTTGTTTCCCCAAAAAAGGCTGCTTGAGGTGGTAGGGACATACACGGCGAATAATGCTCCTGATTATTTTGAGAAGCTTTCCCTTGCCGAGCAAAAAAGGGTGGCAATGCTCCTGCCCTTAGGTTCGGGAGTAGTTATACCATTCCCCGCCGCTGAAGGTATGGCGGAGGGCTACTCCGGAGGAAAAACAGTGGCTCAGTATCGCAAAACGGAAGGATATGTCTTTGAACACATGGTCAGCCATGATGTGCAGAACAATATAACCAGGGAAAGGTATTCATATTACTTTTCACCCATAACAAACTCAGTAAAATAAAAGATACTCGCAAAGAAGCCTCCACGCATATTGTTTGCGCGGAGGCTTCTTATCTTTCGGTTAAGGTGACACAGAACTTAAGTCCGTTTTCCTGGGTTTAGGGCCTGGCCGCTGCTTAGCCAGCCTTCGCCCCAGGTTGCCTTCCAAAGCGGCAATAAATTCTTTTCCTCCAAGCGGACGCCCTGTTGAGGAATGCTTTTTTATCATATCTATTTCCTCTTTTTTTAAATCCCAATCTGCAAGAGGCCCCCGCAAGGCAATAATTTCGTTCAATCGCATCGGGTACGCCAGCAGATCCGCCTGCCCTGAAAGGCGGCTGTTGACGCTGCTCTAGGGATACTCGCAAGGATGCGCAACAAGGCCCGCGCGCACCGGGTTGTATTCACTATACCGGACCACGGCGCAAAGATAGGCATCATCCATGATATAAGACGCAAACCGCCCTTGCCACAGACAGCCTTTCCAGCCCTCTCGCGCGTTGATCAGACGGGTATAGTGCCAGTGCGCCATCCCTATTGCGCGCCCTAAGCCAGACTCATCCAGCGGCACGGCCACCAGGTGGGAATGATTCTGCATAAGGCAATAGCTCCATATTTCAACCCCGCATTTTTCGCACCACTCTTTCATTAACTGAAGATAAAGCTTAAAATCTCCGTCGTTAAAGAAAGTTTTCTGCCGCCTGTTCCCGCGCTGCGTAATATGATGCGGATATCCCGGCGCTACCACCCTGGCTATACGTGACATAAGCCCTCCTTTCCCTTCTGGCCTAAATAGCATAGCAGACGAACACGACAACGGCATGTCGGGTTGCCATAAATTTTCTCAATTTAAAAGGGAATGCTCCGCGTGGCGAGAATTAAGTTGTGTGTCACCTAAACCTCAAGTTGTGTGTCACCTTATTACATTTTTTCGGGGGAAGAAACTCCCAGCAGGCCTAATCCTTCGGAGATAACGGCTTTTACCGCTTTAAGCAGGAACAGCCGCATGGCAGTGGTTTGCGGTTCCTCCGGCACAAGCACTTTGTGCTTTGTATAGAAGGAATGGAACAAAGCGGAAAGCTCGGTGAGGTAAGTAGTGAGATAGTGGGGGGAAAAGTCACCGGCGCAGGTTTCGAGCGTTTTCTCAAACCATAAAAGTTTTAACGCCAGGGCGCGCTCTTCGGGGTTAAAAGTTATTTCAGCGGGCTCAAACCCGGCCTTTACATCCACTCCTTTTTCGGCCGCATTGGCGAAAATAGAGCAAATACGCGCGTGAACATACTGCACATAGTAAACCGGATTCTCATTTGAGCGCTTTTTCGCCAGATCTATATCAAAGATCAGGTGCGTGTTGGGGCCGCGCATGGCGAAAAAGAACCGGCAGGCGTCGGCGCCCACTTCCTCCACCAGCTCTTTCAGCGAGATAAAATCCCCTTCCCGCTTTGACATTTTCACAAGCGCCTCTCCGCGCTTTAAGATCACCATCTGGTGGATGATGACCTTAAAAGCTCCTGAGGTTTTGCCCAAAGCGGAAACAGCGGCTTCCATCCTGGGCACATAGCCGTGATGGTCGGCACCCCAGATATCAATAAGTAAATTAAATCCCCTGTCGTATTTGTTGAGGTGGTAGGCGATATCATTAAGGAAATAGGTGTTCCTGCCGTCGGATTTAACCAGCACCCGGTCCTTATCGTCGGAGCTCATCTCGGAAGAGCCGCCGAACCAGACCGCCCCTTCTTTTTCATAAGCCATGCCTCGGCTTTTAAGGGCTTCAAGGGCCTTGCGCGGAGCGTCGGCTGCGTGCAGTTCGGATTCCAAGAACCATCTATCAAACTCAACGCCGAAAGCGCTCATATCCGCCTTATGCAGCAGCAGCATCCTGGCCACGGCAAATTCGGAAAATTGCTTTTCCGTCCAGCCGGAGGCTTCCGGCGACATGGCCGCGGCTATGTCTTTCAGATAAGCGCCTTTGTAGCCGTCCTCCGGCGGTTCCGTCCCCTCAAAGCGTGCCTTTAGCGAGCGGCCAAGCAGGTCCACCTGCCGCCCCATGTTATTGACATAAAATTCGGAACTTGCCCCGGCTCCCAGCAGCCGCAGAATCTTCACAAGGCTGTCGCCTAGCGTGGCCCCCCGCCCCGAAGCAAGGTGAAGGGGGCCGGTGGGATTTGCGGAAACAAATTCCAGGTTTATTTTCTGGCCCGCCCGCGCCGGATTATTGAAATAGGCCGGACCTGAAATAATATCCCGTAACGCCTCAAAAAGAATTTCGGTTTTTAAATTTATATTTACAAAGCCCGGGGCGATCACGCCGGCTTCAAAATCAGGCGACAAAACAGCCGCCAGCTCTTCGGCTATTTTTAAAGGCGGTCTCTTAAGCAGTTTGGCGGCGGATATGGGCCAGGCTATGGAAATATCCGCCCGTATATGGGGCGGCGGGGCGCTGAGGCTGAAGGCCGCGGTTTGGTCTGCGGAAAGCTTAAAGGCGCGCGCGGCGCGCTCTTTCAGTTCCGCTTCAAGCGCCGAAAGTTTCATTTTTTCCGGTTAGTCTTTTTTGTCGGTTTGGTTTTCCCGCGGGCGGACTTAGCCGGCTTTTTCCGGGTGGCGGGTTTGGCTTTCTTCTTAGCAGCCGGTTTTGATTTGGGCCTAGCCGCGGGGGCGGCTTTTTTTACTTCGGTTTTCCGGGGAACGGCAGCTTCCCTCCAGGGGATTTGGCGAAACGAGGCGAAAAGCGCGTCCATGGAGTAAAATTCCCTGGCCCCGGTTTCAAAGATATGCACAAGCACACCGCCGTAATCAAGCACCTTCCAGGCGCGGCTGTCGCCGCCTTCACGGTAAAGGACATACAGCCCCTGTTCTTTAAAAGCTCTATTCACAGCTTCTTCCACCGCCTCAAGCTGCGGCACGGAGTCGGCGGTCATAAGCACCACATAATCAGCCAGCGTAGAGCTTTTTGAGGGCTCATAGATCACAATATTTTCCGCATGCTTTGAGTCGCCCAGCCTAGCGGCTTCGATGGCTATTTTTTTAAACTTGACTTCGGCATTTTTCATATAAGGTTTTTTCGATTCGTAAGTTTGAGGAGCATTTCTGCTTCTACGCGGTGTTCAATATTCTCCATGGTTGAGCTGATAATAGACGATATTGTATTAAATATCGTGCCAAGATTGTTTTTTTCGTAACAGGAAACATCCGCGGACTTGCAAAACCGGACATATCCGAGCGGGGCGGCATGCCGGGAACAAGCCATCAGGTAGGTACGGGCGTCCAGCCAGCCGTCTTGCGGCGCGCTCTGGGCCGCCGCAACCGCGGGTTCGTCAAAGCTAGCTTTTGATCCGGCAAGTTCATATTCCTCATTGAACTTGTTGTAAAAATAGGCGGTTATATTCCAGTCGCCCTCAAAATAAATACTTATTTCATCCACCGTTCTGGCCATGAACGCCGCCGAAGATTTGTGCTCTTCCATTATAACCCGGCTCATATCAAACAGCATGGTGAGTTCGTTTGAGGTATGCTGCAGGCGCCTTAGCACCACTTTCATTATTTCCGTAAAAACACTTATCCCCGTTTCCGGGTGTTCTTTAATGAACCGCAGGAACTCCGAGCGCTTTATCTCGTAGAGGGCGGTTTCTCCGGAGGACCGCGCCTGCGCGGTGCGGCTCTGCCCCTCAAGAACAGCCATCTCGCCGAAAAACTCGCCTTTGGCAAGCACCGCCAGCGGCTTGAATTCTTTTCCCTCCGCGTCCAACCCCTTTTCTATTATAACTTCGCCGGAGGTAATAATAAAAATAGTGTCGCCTTCGCTCTTCTCCCTGAAGATAACGGCCCCATCCGGGTGGGAGACACGCTTGAAATATCTGGAAAACTCTTCCAGCATGTCAGTGGTGAAATTTTTAAAAATGCCTATTTCTTTAAGCCCGTCAATTTCAGCCATGCTCAAGCCCCTCTCCCGCAGAGTGTCTTGAAATTAGTCTGGTCATGCGCCTTGGCAATAGCGGCGTCAAAAGAAACAAGATTCTGCGCGACCAGGTTAGCGAGCGCTTTATCCATGGGGATCATGCCGAACTTGAGGCCGGTCTCTATGGCGCTGTAAATCATGTGCGTTTTGCCCTCCCGTATCAGGTTTGAGATGGCGGGCGTCATAATCATTACCTCGCGCGCGGCCACGCGGCCTTTGCCGTCAATCCTGGGCAGCAGTATCTGCGATACCACCGCCTGCAGCGAACTCGCAAGCTGAACCCGCACCTGCGTTTGCTGGTGCGGGGGGAAAACGTCTATAATCCGGTCCACGGTTGACGGAGCGTCCTGGGTATGCAGGGTGGCAAATGACAGGTGGCCGGTCTCAGCCGCTGTGATGGTAAGCTGTATGGTCTCCAGGTCACGCATTTCACCCACTAAAATAACGTTCGGATCTTCGCGCAGGGCGGCCCTGAGAGCGTTGCTGAAGGACTTTGTGTGCTGGCCGATTTCGCGCTGGCGGACTATACATTCCTTGCTCTCATAGGTGAATTCTATCGGGTCTTCTATGGTAAGGATATGCCCTTTTTTCTTCTGGTTTATAAGATCCAGAATAGCGGCAAGCGTGGTGGATTTGCCTGAGCCGGTGGGCCCGGTAACCAGCACCAGTCCTTTCGGAAGCGTGGAAAGGTTTACTATGGTCGGCTGAAGGTTCAATTGTTCCGGAGTCGGAATTATGGACGGGATGACGCGCATTACCGCTTCCACGCCTCCTCTTGCCACAAGCACATTCAACCGGAACCGCGACACGCCTTTAATGGCGAAGGAACAGTCCAGTTCCCAATTCTCTTCAAATTTTGCCCGCTGCTCATCGTAAAGCGCGGAATACACCAGCGCCTTTGTTTCCTCCGGCTTAAGCGGCGGCAGACCCTCAGTCACCGGCATTATCTGTCCGTTAAGGCGCATCATGGGCGGCTTGCCGGTACAGACGTGTATGTCGGAAGCGCCCTGTTTCACTGCCGTGCTGAGTATGGTTACCAGATCCACCATAAAAACCCCCTGAATTTTGTAACTAGTTTTTTAGAATAATTTCGTTAAAATCCGCGCCAAGAACCACCGAAACTTCCGCGACATAGCCCGCTTTAGGCTTTGAATATATTTCCAGCCCTGTAAGCCCCAAAGCCGAGCGCACTGCCCTGGCCGCCTCCATATTGCCTGAACAGTTTACTATTTTTGTCTGTCCGGCCGCACGCTCATAAGTCCCGAAATTTATAACGTCAAAACCCTTTTTCCGCAGGTATTTGGTGACCTTCACGGCAAGGTCTTTTTTTCCGGAAGCGTTCAAAACCTCCACCCGGACAACCGCGGCCGGAACTCCGGTTTCACTGTTTGTGCTACCCCCAGTTTCATTCGCGCCGAAGTTCTCCGACGCTACTGCGCGTAAAACACTGCGTTCAAAATCCGTAATAATAAAATTGGAGGAATTAAGGCGTGATAATTCCAGAACCGCCAGCAAAAGATCGTGAAAGGAAATATTGGTGCGTTCCTCTTTTTTAAGCAGCCAAAGCCGGCGGGCGACTTCAAAAAAAAGTCTGGGCCTGGAACGCCAGGAATTAAGCATCGCGTAAAACGCTCCTAAATCATCCCCCACACATCCGGAATGTGTGGGGTCGTCTGTTGCGAGATAAAGAACATCTTCCCTTTGGCCCGGAATTTTACCGGAAACCAGGGCCAGCGCCGCGCAGGCCTTTTGATAATTTGAGCCGCCGTTTTTCAGCCGCGCAGGAGGCAGGTTTATCACGGTTATGGTTTTTGAAAAGGCGTGATAAATAAAAACCTTGGGCGCCCTGTCGCTGATAAGAGCTATTTCAAGATCGCGGTTGGCGGCAAGCCTGGGGGCCACACCGGATAAATAATGCGCCGCTACCAGCCCCAAGCATAAGGCGAGTCCAAACGCCAGCATCAGTCTT
Organism: Elusimicrobiota bacterium; assembly: GCA_003450815.1. Lineage (GTDB taxonomy): Bacteria > Elusimicrobiota > Elusimicrobia > Elusimicrobiales > UBA9959 > UBA9634. Next base: position 135,053 of record DMES01000077.1, read on the forward strand.
TCTTTGTTTGGTGAAGTTTCCATTGAATTTTCAGGGTTATGGGATGCCGCCAGAAACCGCTCATAGCCGCATGTTTGAGTTTAACATAATTTGCCGCCCGAAAAGCCGCGTCAAGGTCCCGCCGCGCAACACGCCCTGTTTTTTCCGCCTCCGGAAACCCCCTGCCCTCCGCCGCAAGGTCGGCCACATAGATTATCTTTGACAGCGCGTCCATGCGCACAGCTCCCAGGGTATGCAGGGAGATAGCCCGCAAAACAGCTTTCTCGCGCACCCCGAAACGCTCTGCGGCAAGTCTTGCGGAAGCGTAGGAGTGCAGGAGTACCGGCGCGTGGCCGACCGTCGCATTGAACCAGGGAACTTTCAGCCTTTTTGCAATGGCATAGCGTATAAGGCGGTTTTTTTTAAAATCCCTGGCGGCGTCATGCAAAAGCCCTGCGAGCGCGGCCTGCCGCGGGTTTTCCCCGTATTTGCCGGCAAGCTCCGCCGCCAATCTGGCCACCGCCAGACAATGAGAATACCTCGCCGGGGTAAGCAAAGTCTTCAAAAGCCGTCTTTCCCTCAGAAAATAAAGCCCTTTTTTCTCTATATAACCGTTTACCGGCCCGGCAAGAAAGCGGCTATGGTCTCCCACTAATAACGCTGCCCGCAAAAAAGTGGAGGAAACCTCCGGAAAAATTCCCTCAAGCCGCTCAAACGGAACACCCGACGGATTTTTCAGCGGAAACCCGTTGCGCGCGCCAACGAGCAACACGGCGTTTTTAATGATGCCGCGGTAATTTTTCCATCTACCGAAACCGGCCAGGCAGTCCGAACCCATCAGGAAATAAATTTTCTTTCTGGGATGCAGGCGCCTGAAATACCTTATGGTCTTAAAAGTGTAGGAAAGGCAGTCCCTGTTTCCTTCAAAACGGCTTATCCTGACATGCTCCAGGCCGACGCCCCGCAGGGCCAGTTTCGTCATTTTAAAACGATCATTAAATGAAACGGGGACGGGTTCTTTAAAAGGAGCCTTGAACGCCGGCGCCACATAACTCCGGCTCGGCTTTATTTTTTTGATGGCTGCCTTCAACAGGGCCGCGTGTCCCCTGTGCGGCGGGTCAAAACTGCCGCCGTAAACGATAATAGTTTCTCTGGTCTGGTTCATGTCTCCGTCGGCCAGGCGGCTAAGGCTAAATGCTCCGCCGGCCGGCTAATTTAGTATAATACACTTCAGCCCGCTTTGCCAATGCCGCCCTTTTGGATACGCATTGGAACCGAAAGGGCTGGGTTGGCCCGCTGCCATCGTACGGCCAAGTGGAACTCTATGGAAAACAAGAGAAATAACTGTATTATCCTGCTGGCTGAAGTGCCGGAACCGGGAAAAACCAACTGCGAACTTAAAACTTCGCTCGGCGAAGAGCGCGCCCTTCATGTATCCGGCGACCTGCTTAAAAACTCATATGCTCTCGCGAAGAATTTTAAGGACTCTATTTTGCTGATTTCCTACGAAAAAACCTCCGCCCACCCCGACCTTACCTGGCTGGATCCCGAGGACCCCGGTTTTCTAGAAACCAAGAAAAAAACCGCCGCCGAACAACTGACCGACGCTTTCACCCTTGCGTTCAATGCCGGCGCGAAAAAAGCTCTTTTTTTGAATCACCTTTCCCCCGTTGTAAAGACAGAATGGCTTTCACAGGCTTTTGACAACGCCGGAGAAAGAACCATTTCCATCGGCCGCAATCAGGACGGCTCTTTTTACCTGCTGGCCCTGACAAAAAACAACCTTAAAACCATTTCCGGCTTTTCACCCAACGCGCCAAACACCGCGGATGAATTATCGGAAAAAGCCAAAAAGAACAAACTGGCCGTTTTCATTACGCCTGAAACTTTCGCGGTTAAAAACGAAGAAACGCTCCGGACCTGGCTTGAAACCAGAACGCAGGAGACGCCGCTTTTTTCGACTATACATCCAGCTCTTGAACAAAATCCAGCTTTAAAACACACTAAAATCCACTCCGGGAAAAACCGCAGGGGAACTCCCCAGGAAGAAAGCGGAAAATAACTCCCGGAAATTGACAGTTTCCGTGCCATAATCCCTGAAGACACCGCCCGATTGAGGATTAAAAAATGATTAAAACAGAAAATATCTGCGAGCGTATTTTCGCCCTGGCAAAAGGGGTCCAGACGGAAGCTTTTATAGAGCATTCCTCCGGGGCCCTCACGCGATTCGCGGATAATGAAATTTCACAAAATGTGTACAACGACATTTCGTCCGTCAGCATACGTTTTGTGGACGCCGGAAAAACCTCCAAGGTAACGCTCAACCAGTTTGACCTGCCGGCCATTGAACGCGCCGTGAAAAGCGGGCTTGAAACGCTTAAATGGCAAAAAAAAGACAAAAATCTTCTGCCTCTGGCCGGGCCGAAACAGCTGGCCAGTAGCCGCAATGTTTTTTCCAAAGAAACCGCGGAGCTGCCTCCGCTTTACCGGGCCGGCAAAATAAACGCTCTTATAAAGGCCTGTAAGAAAACCCGGCAGATAGCCTTTGGCACTCTTGAAAACGGCCTCACCTCCTACACCCTCGCCAACAGCCGCGGTGTTTTCGCCCGACACCGTGAAAGCTACATAAGCTACAGCGTCACGGTACGGGACAGGGACGGTTTCGGCTGGGCTGAAACACCCGCATCGAACTCCGATGACATTGATTTTGAAGCCGTCAACCGGACCGCCCGCCTGAAAGCGGCCATGAGCAGAAATCCGCGCGACATAAAACCCGGCCTTTATCCGGTCATCCTTGAGCCGGCGGCAGCGGCCGACCTTTTATCTTACCTGTGCGTTTTCGGGTTCGGGGGCCAGTTTTATAATGAGGGCTCCAGCTTTGTAAGCGGCAATCTGGGAAAAACCCTTCTGAGCCCGCGGCTTTCAATTGAGGACAACGCGCTTGACGGCCCGGCGCCGGGCATGCCTTTTGATTTTGAAGGCCAGCCCCGGAGCAGGGTGCTTCTGGTTGAAAAAGGAACGGTGAAAGCCGTGGTGCACGACAGGAAAACTGCGGCGGCGGCCAAAACAGTTTCCACGGGCCACTCCTTGCCGCAGCCAAACGGTTTTACCCCTTTTCCGCTTAATATTTCCGTACGTACGGGGGAAAGCTCAATTGAAGAAATGATAAAAACCTCACAAAAGGCCGTGCTGATCACACAGCTCCACTATACTAACCTCCTAAGACCGCCGGATGTGGAAATGACCGGCATGACAAGAAACGGAACCTTTCTGGTGGAAAACGGAAAAATCTCAAAGCCGCTTAAAAACCTGCGCTTCACGCAGAGCATGGTAAAAGCTTTCCGGGAAGTGGAAGCGGTGGGCCGCAAGGCCGAGCTCTGCCAGGTTTGGGGCAAGCTAAGCTGCCCGGCCTTCAAACTTAAGGCTTTTAATTTTTCCTCAGCCACAAAATTTTAGGCGCTTCGCAGGGAGAAACATATGTTTGATCTGGCAAAAAAAGCTGTTGAAATAGCGAATAAGAGAAAAGCTGAGTTCGCCGATATCCGGATAATAGAGGAAAGGCGCCAAAGCCTGAGCGTAAAAAACGGGGAAATAGCGTCCTTAAACGACCTGGTAACGCTTGGTTTCGGGGTACGCGTGCTGTACAGGGGATCATGGGGCTTTGCCTCAAGCAACCTGCTTAATTCCCGCTCTATTGAGCTTTGCACGCTTAAAGCCTTTGAAATAGCGCTGGCCGGAACAATTATCAACGGGCGCCCGGCGCGCATGGCTCCGGAACCGGCCTGGCAGGATTTCTGGCAGACTCCGTTTATAAAAGATCCTTTCGCAGTTTCAGTTGAAGATAAACTGGCTTTGCTTTTTAAAACGAACGCGATTCTGCGTAAAAATAAAAAAATTAAATCCGCTGTATGCGACCTGAACCTAATCCGCGAACACCAGTGGCACATGACCACTGACGGCTCAAAAATAGAGCAGGTCCTGCTATCCTGCGGCGCAGGCTCTTCCGCCTCCGCTATTTCAGAAGGCGAAGTGCAGATCCGCTCTTATCCTTCCACTCATGGCGGCCAGACGCTTTCCGGAGGCTACGAGCTTATAGAAACTCTTGACCTGGCCGGAAACGCCGAACGGATACGGGAAGAGGCCTTGGCGCTTTTAACGGCCCCTCAATGCCCCTCCGGCAAAAAAGACCTTATTATAGGCGGGAACCAGCTCGCCCTGCAGATCCACGAATCCGTTGGACACGCCACAGAACTTGACCGCGTGCTGGGTTACGAGGAATCTTTCGCGGGCTCAAGTTTCGCTACAACGGAAAAACTGGGAAAATTCCGCTACGGTTCGCCGCTCGTCAATCTGGTGGCTGACGCCACCCTTCCGGGGGGACTCGCCACCGCGGGATACGATGACGACGCGGTAAAGGCCCAGCGCTGGCATATAGTAAAAAACGGCGTTTTAACCGGCTACATGACAAACAGGGAGTTTGCGCACGCCATAGGCGCCCGGAGAAGCTGCGGCAGCTGCCGCGCCGACGGCTTCTCCAATATACCAATAACAAGGATCTGCAACCTCAGCCTTATGCCGGGTGATATTCCTTACGAAGAACTGATCGCCTCAACAAAAGACGGCATTTTAATGGAAAACAACAAGTCCTGGAGCATAGACCAGAAGCGCCTTAATTTCCAATTCGGCTGCGAACTGGGCTGGCTGGTGAAAAACGGGAAAAAAACCACACTGGTTAAAAATCCAACCTATCAGGGAATTACGCCGGAGTTCTGGAATTCCTGCGATGCTATCTCCGACGAAAACAGCTGGCGCCTTTACGGCGTAGCCAACTGCGGAAAGGGCCAACCGGGGCAGACCGCCATGATGTGCCACGGAAACAGCCCCGCCCGTTTCAGGAAAGTAAAGATTGGAGTAAAAGACAATTGACTTTCAGCTTAAAAAGGAATAGTATTGTTATATTAGGGTCGGTGAAACAATTTTTTAATAATTCGCCTTTTTTTATTAGTAAAAACACCTGTTTCTTTCAGGAAATAAAGTTATTAACAGAAAAAAGCTATAAAAAACAAGACTTTTCTATTAATGGCTCAAATCTACTAACAATTGTGGACAACTTGTGGATAACTTAACCGATATCAAAGAAATCTGGCAGGAGTTAACAAAAAAACTTGAAGGAGAGGTTGGCCTTGAGGCCGTAGACCTTTGGATAAGGCAAATAAAACCCTTGCTTATAGAAAATGATACTTTAAAACTTGAGGTTCCCAACTCCACAATTTACAACACTGTCAAACAGCGTTATGAAGAAAAAATTTTAAAAATTGCCGCCGGCTTAACAGGGAAAACTCTTTCTATCAACTATTCCATGTCAATCGCCCAGGCCGAGCCCAAACCGGCGCCGGAACCGGCGGCTGAAACCCGGCCCGCCTCCATGCGCCAGCTGAGTTTTAATCCGAACTATACCTTTGAAACCTTTGTGCGCGGGGCCTCAAACCGCTTCGCTTACGCTACGGCTGAAGGTGTCGCGAACAATCCCGGCCAGACCAATCCTTTTTTTATCTACAGCGCGCCCGGTCTCGGCAAGACGCATCTTCTTCACGCCATAGCCCACGGAATTTTTAAAAACAACCCTTCGGCCAAGATCCTTTATACCGCAAGCGAAAATTTCGTCAATGAGTATATTGACGCCGTACGCGGCAAAGCGGAAAGCGCGGAACAATTCCGCAGCAAGTACCGGAAACTGGATTGCCTGCTTTTGGACGATATACAGTTTTTGGTGAATAAAGAGCGCAGTGAAGAGGAGTTTTTTTATACTTTCAACACCTTGTTTGAGTCAAAAAAACAAATAGTTGTCACCTCCGACCGGCCTCCCAGGGAGCTTGCGCTGACACAGCGCCTTATTTCCCGCTTCCTTGCCGGCGGGGTGGCCGATATAAAAAACCCGGATTTTGAAACACGCGTGGCCATACTGCGGCAGAAAAGGGATTTTCACAAATACGATATCCCTAACGACATTATAACCTTCATCGCCGAAAATGTGCGGAAGAATATAAGAGAGCTGGAAGGCTGTCTTATAACCGCCGGAAGTTTTTTTACAAGCATGAATATTCCTCCCTCAATAGACGCTGTAAAGGAAATAATAAAAGATCACATAACGGACTCCGACCAGGAGGAAAATAAAGTTGAAATAGAATTAATAAAAACCGTGGTCGGTGAAAAATTTAATATAGACGCAAAAGATTTTAATTCAAGAAAAAAAACCGAAGCGGTGGCCTTCCCACGCCAGATAGCTATGTATCTGGCCTGTGAACTCACCGATATGTCCCTTCCGGATATCGGCGAAGCTTTCAGCCGCGACCATACCACGGTCATGTACGCCCGGGATAAAATAAGCCGTATGTTGCACACCGACGCCTTTTTTAATGAAAATGTTAATTCCATTATCGCCAGGGTAAAGGTTGTTAACAACTCGGGGAAAACGCGATAGTTGGTTTTTTTTTGTTGAGCGTATCAGTAATAAGTAAAAAATTGTGGATAATTATCAGCTATAAAACTAACAGTATCAACATTATAAACAGCTTCATTCTTATAGAGGAGTGTTAAGATGAAAATAAATACTAATAGAGAAACCTTAATAAAGGGTATACAAACCATACAAGCCGGCGTTTCCTCTAAAACCGGCACTATCCCGATATTGCAAAACTTCTTAATGGAAACCGAGGAGCAGGGTTTAAAAATAATTTTCACAGACCTTGAAATGGCGGTAAAGCACCATATAGATGTAAATATAAAAAATGAGGGCAGTATAACCATCCCTATAAAAAAATTCATGGAAATAGTCCAGAACCTTGAAGGGGAAGCCGAGGTAAATGTTTCAGTGGACGAGACAAATAAAATAGCGATAAACAGCGGAAAATCAAAATTTAAAATAAGCGGAGCCCCAAAAAACGATTATCCTGTTATTCCCGATCTTGATGAAACGAATTCTTTTAAAATCCCGGCCGGGGTTTTGTCAGAAATGATAAGCGGCACCATCTTTTCAGCCTCAATGGAGGATGATAGGCATTTTTTAAGCGGCCTTTTATGGAAGCATGAGAAAGACGGTTTTTTTATGGTGGCCACGGATGGAAGGAGGCTTGCCTTATCCTCAAATTATAAACTTAAGATAAAAAAAGACTTTAAGGTTATTGTTCCCTCAAAAATACTCGGTGAGCTAATTAAATTTATAAAAAGCGCCGGAATCAATGAAAAGACAGAAGTGACGGTGGGCCTTTCTTCAAACCAGATAGGTTTTAAAGTAGAAAAAACCGTTTTTATTTCAAGGCTGGTAGAGGGAAATTTTCCCGCTTACGAGCAGATAATCCCTAAGACAAAAGAGATGTCTATTGAATTAAACTCCGAAAAATTACTGGCGGTCACCAAAAGAGCCGCTATCTGCTCAAATGAAAGGAACGGCTCGGTTAAATATGTTTTTAAAAAGGGGCTCTTATCCGTAAGTTCAGAATCGCAGAATATGAATTTTGAAGATGAACTTGAGGTGGACTATGCAGGCACGGATTTTCAGATCAATTTTAACCCCCGCTTCGTTATAGATGTTTTAAAAAGCGCCGGGGGAAAAAATATTTTAATAGAATTTTCTACACCCGCTACGCCCGCTTTAATACGTATAGCCGGCAGCGACGCTTTTGTTTATATTATCATGCCGCTCAGGACGCAATAAGTAAACACGTAGGAAACCGGAAGTCAGAATAATTTTTTATGTTTTTAACCAGAAGAAGCTCCAATTGGACCAGAGCCTCTGAAATAAAATCTTCCTGGAAATTTCTTGGCGGCATAGACCCGGACCGTCTGGTTATTCTTGACGCTGTCTGGAAAAAAGAGCTTGGCCGCCTGGCGCCTCACTGCCCGATTTTAGGGGTTAGCAAGAGCTGGATACTAGTAAAAGCGGATTCTTCCGTTATGGCGAACGAGCTGCTTCTGCGCGACCGGCAGCTGGTAAGAAGCCTCAACCGGTATTTCAGGAGGCCCTGGATAAAAGGCATAAGAACCGCCAGTGAGATTTAAAGGCCGGCGGCTAATCCGCCCCGAACGCTGTGCAGGCCGTCTGTAGGGCATAGCCCTTGTTACGGCACGACCATAGGTCAGACGAAATCGCGAGCCGGGGCCGCGAGTTCAGCCGAGCGACGGCGAGGCTGAAACTTGTGGCCGACAATAAGGGAGAATTTTATGAATAAAACACCCGATATTAAATCCGAAAATTACGATTCCTCAAAAATACAGGTCCTGGAAGGCCTTGAGGCTGTAAGAAAAAGACCCGCCATGTATATCGGGTCCACCAGCGTGCAGGGTTTGCATCACCTTGTTTACGAGGTGGTTGATAACTCAATAGATGAAATTTTAGCCGGCGGCTGCAATAAAATTGAGATAGTGCTCAAAGATGATAATATCTGCTCCGTATCCGACAACGGGCGCGGCATTCCGGTGGATCCGATGATGGATGTTAAAGACCCCAAACTTAAAGGAAAATCGGCTCTTGAAGTGGTTTTAACAGTGCTTCACGCAGGGGGAAAGTTCGACAAGGGAGCTTATAAAGTTTCCGGCGGGCTTCACGGAGTGGGCGTGTCAGTGGTTAACGCGTTAAGCGAATGGATGGAAGTGCAGGTTCACCTGGACGGTAAACTATGGATGCAAACCTACGACAGGGGCCGGCCGCGGGCCGCTGTCAAGCAGATAGGCCAGACCGAAGAGCACGGCACCACGGTAATTTTTAAGCCCGATACCCAGATTTTCGGTGAGGCCATTTTTTCTTTTGACACCGTTTCTAACCGCCTGAGGGAGCTCGCCTTCTTAAATCCAGGCACCCGCATAACCATAATAGACGAGCGCGAAGATAAAAAACACACTTTCTTTTTTGAGGGGGGAATTAAACAATTCGTGAGGTTCTTAAACACCAATAAAACCGTCCTTCATGAAGAGCCCATTTTTATGAGCAAGACCGACGGCGATGTAATGCTTGACCTTGCCATACAATACAACGGCGATTATTCCGAGAATGTTTATTCATTCGTAAACAACATAAAAACCATAGAAGGCGGCACTCATGTCTCGGGGTTCAGGTCTTCGCTCACCCGCGCCATAAACGACTATATTAAAAAGTACGAGCTCACCAAAGACAAGGAGTATTCTGTTACCGGCGACGATGTGCGCGAGGGGCTTGCCGCCGTTATTTCCGTTAAAATTCCCCAGCCGCAGTTTGAGGGCCAGACTAAAACCAAGCTTGGAAATTCCGAGGTGGAAGGAATCGTAAAATCCATAGCGGGAGAAATGCTCACTATTTTTTTTGAAGAGCACCCCTCCATTGCCAAAGCCATCTGCCAGAAAGGCATAGGCGCGGCCGAGGCCCGTGATGCCGCCCGCAAAGCCAAGGAACTCGCCCGCAGGAAAGGCTCTCTTACGGACTCCGGCCTGCCCGGTAAACTTGCCGACTGCCAGGAGCGCGACCCTAAAAAATCCGAGATATTTATAGTAGAGGGCGATTCAGCCGGCGGGTGTTTTTCCGGGGATACCTTGGTGGCGCTGGCGGACGGAAGGGATGTAAGTTTTGCAGACCTGGTTAAAGAATGCCAGAACGGGCGCGAAAACTTCTGCTACACAATAGAGAAAAACGGGCGAATAGGACTTGCTCCTGTAAAAAATGTGCGCAGAACAATGAAAAACGCGGAAATTGTGCGAGTGGTATTGGATGATGGAACCCAAATAAACTGTACACCGGACCATCTCTTCATGCTTCGCGATGGCACGTATAAGGAGGCCGGCAAACTTCAGATTAACGATTCCTTAATGCCTTTAAGGCGCCAGCTTTCGCGTATAGGACAGCGGATAACAATTGAAGGATACGAAATGGTTTTTGATCCGGCTGAGCAGCGTTGGATTTTCACACATTTACTTGCCGACAGTTACAATGTTAAGAACGGCTCTTACAAGTCCAAGGACGGAGTTCACCGCCATCATATTGACTGGAACAAACGCAATAACAACCCCGACAATATTATCAGACTGACAAAAGAAGAGCATCTTGATTTGCACCGCAGGCATGCTAAGGAGACTTTGCAAAAGCCTGAAACGCTGGCTAAACTAAAAAAACTTCGCGCGTCTCCGGAATTTAGGGACAAGATCCGCGCTTTAATGACACAGCCCGAAATGCGCCGTCAGTTATCATTAAGAGCGTCAAAACAGTGGAAAGATCCGAAGTACAAGGAATTGATGGCAGCCAAATTCCAGGAATTTTATCTAGCTACTCCGGAGTACCGCGAAAAAAATAAATTAGCCCTTAACGCCGAACAGCGAAAACATTGGAAAGATCCGTTGAACCGTGCTCGCCAGGCGGAGCGCACCAGTGCGTATTTTAAAAACAATCCGCAAGCCAGGACGGAGTTGTCAATTTTAGCGACCCGGTTTTGGGAAAATACTGAACTCTTAAAGTGGCGTGGACAAGAAACAAAAAAACAGTGGACTGACGGTTTTCGTGTAAGCAGAAAAGCTGCGTATAACCAGACTTATTTGCGAAAAAGTCTGGCTGTGCTTCACGAGATATATCAAAAAACGGGGCTGATTGATGAAAAGCTTTACAACGCCGAACGTGCGGTCAGAAAAGATCGCAGCATTATAAGACTAGACACCATCCGGCAACTTTTTTTTGGCGATAGCCAAAAGCGGTTAGATGAAGCCGTTGCGAACTATAACCATAAAGTGGTGCGCGTTGAAAGGGTTCTAGAGCGGACGGATGTCTATGACATGGAAGTGCCAGGCACCCATAATTTCGCTTTGGCCGGAGGCGTGTTTGTGCACAATAGCGCCAAACAAGGGCGCGACCGCGTTTTTCAGGCCATACTTCCGCTCAGGGGAAAAATACTTAATGTTGAAAAATCACAGCTTGTAAAAATTATTTCAAGCGAGCAGATCCGCACCCTGATATCGGCTATAGGCACCGGCATAGGCGAGGGAGAGGACGGGTTTAATATTGAAAAACTCCGGTATCATAAAATAGTGATAATGGCCGACGCCGATGTGGACGGCCAGCATATAAGAACGCTCCTGCTGACTTTTTTCTACCGCCAGATGAGGCCGCTTATAGAAGGCGGGCATATCTATATCGCCCAGCCGCCGCTCTATAAAATAAAAAAAGGCAAGTTTGAATGTTACTTTGAAAACGAGGAAAAGCTGCAAAAATGGCTGCTTAAAGAGGCCGTTTCCGGAATTACCGTGAAGGTAAAAAACAAAAAACTAGACGCAAAAGAGCTCAGCGACCTGCTGGAGCTGATCATTTCTCTTGAGAATACTTTGCGCAGGATGGAAGTTAAAAATCTCGGGCTGAAAGATTACCTTAAATTCGCCGCGGCGGAAAAAATTCCGCTTTACCGCATAGAAACAGGCCCGGAAACATACAGGTATTTCTATACCGAAGGGGATTGGCTTAAATTCGAAAACGAGTATATCCAGACCCGCAAAGACGCCATGGCCAAAGAAGGTACGGCGGATGAAATTTCAGACGAAGACCTTGGCCCGGAATTCCAGCCGTTGGGAGAGCTTACAAGGATACACAACCTTGCGCAGAAGCTGAAGGCCCTGGGCCACGGCATTGAGAATTACTTTGTTGAGGAAGATAATAAAAAAACCGTACTGTTTGAAATAACGACAGAGAAGGCTTCCGCGCCGGCCCCGGACCTTAAGAGGCTGCTTGAAAATGTAATGAGGATAGGTTCCACCGGCTCAAATATCCAGCGCTACAAAGGACTGGGAGAAATGAATCCCGGACAGCTTTGGGAAACCACCATGGACCCTTTCAAGCGCAAACTTTTAAAGGTTTCCCTTGAGGATCCGGCTGAAGCTGAAGCCATTTTTACCACCCTTATGGGGGATAAAGTCGAGCCCAGGCGGCTATTCATAGAGCAGAACGCGCTGGCGGCAAGGAATCTGGATATTTAGAGCTGAAGCGCTGAAGTCCTGAAGCTCTGAAGTAAAGAGCTTCTCTAAACCTTCAGCTCTTCAGCGCTTCAGCACTGATTTTAAGGAGCAATTGAAATGACCGAACACAAAGACAAGACACCTGTGAACCCTGAAAATCTTTTTATGAATATTGTGGACCGCGATATAAGCGAGGAGATGAAATCCTCCTATATTGAATATTCCATGAGCGTTATAGTGGGACGCGCTCTTCCAGATGTGCGCGACGGGTTAAAGCCCGTTCACCGCCGCGTGCTTTACACCATGGAAGACATGGGGCTTCAGCACAATAAGCCCTTTAAGAAGTCGGCCCGCATAGTCGGCGATGTGATGGGTAAATACCATCCGCACGGCGACTCCGCCATTTACGACACGCTGGTCCGCATGGCGCAGGATTTTTCTCTTCGCTATCCGCTGGTTGACGGGCAGGGAAATTTCGGCTCGGTGGACGGCGATCCGGCGGCCGCCATGCGTTATACCGAGGCGCGGCTTTCTGGTATAGCCGGCGAGTTGCTTGCCGACATAGAAAAAGAAACGGTAAAATTCACCCCCAACTACGACGGCTCGCTGACGGAGCCTTCTGTTCTGCCCGCTAAGCTCCCAAATCTGCTGATAAACGGCTCTTCCGGCATAGCGGTCGGCATGGCCACCAATATTCCCACCCATAATCTTTTGGAAGTCTGCGACGCCACCATGGCCGTGATCGAAAACCCCGATATAGAGGTTAAGGAACTTTTGAAGATAATAAAAGGCCCCGATTTCCCCACCGGCGGCATTATCCGCGGACGCAAGGGCATAAAGGATTATTTTGAAACAGGCCGCGGCTCCATAAAAACCCAGGCCCGCGCCGAAATAGAGGAACTGAAAGGCAACAGGGAAGCTATTATAATCACCGAGATCCCCTATCAGGTCAACAAGGCAAACCTCATAGAGTCCATCGCCAACCTGGTAAAAGAAAAAAAGATCCCGGATATTTCGGATATCCGCGACGAATCGGACCGCCGGGGAATGCGCATATATGTGGAAGTGAAGCGCGACGGCAACGCCCAGGTGGTGTTAAACCAGCTTTACAAGCACACCCAGATGGAAACCTCCTTCGGGGTCATCATGCTAGCCATTGTGGATGGCAGGCCCCGCGTGCTTCCGCTTAAAGAAGTTATACGGCATTATATCAGGCACCGCCAGCTTATGGTGGTGAACCGCACCAAGTACGACCTGAACAAAGCGCTTCGCCGCGCGCATATCCTTGAAGGCTACCTGATAGCCCTCCAGAACATCGACGCCGTGGTGGCCATCATCAAGAAAGCGAAGGACGCCCTTGACGCAAAACAGAAATTAATGAGCCAGTTCGCCCTTTCGGACATACAGGCGCAGGCTATTCTTGACATGCGCCTGCACCAGCTCACCCGCCTTGAAGTGGGCGCCATTGAGGAAGAGCATAAAGCGCTTTTAAAGCTTATAGAAGAACTGCGCGCCATTCTCGGCGACCCCCAGAAAGTGCTGAAAATAATAATAGCCGAACTTAAAGAGATCAAGGAAAAATACGGCGACAAGCGCAAAACCGACATAACCGGAGAGGCGGCCGAGCTGGATATTGAAGACCTTATCCCCGAGGAGAAAGTGGTCATCACGCTTTCGCACGGCGGCTATATCAAGCGCATCCCTTCCGACACCTACAAAGTGCAGGGCCGCGGAGGCAAAGGCATTATCGGCTCTGAGGTAAGAGAGGAAGACTTTATTGAAAAGCTCTTCGTCACCTCAAGCCACGCCACCATACTGATGTTTACCACGCGCGGCAAAGTGTACGCTCTCAAAGGCTACGAAATACCAGAGGGAAACCGCACCTCGCGCGGCAAGGCCATAGTGAACCTATTGCAGGTAAAAGACGAAAAAGTGACCTCGGTTCTTGCAGTGGAGTCTTTTGATGAGGCCAAGGGTAAAGAAAACTATATTGTTATGTGCACCCGCACGGGAAACATTAAAAAAACCCCCATAAAAGACTTCGCGAATATCCGTAACTCCGGCATTATAGCCATAGGGCTTGAGGACGGAGACATTCTTACCAGCGTAGGACATACGGACGGCAGCTATGAAATTATAATAGGAACCAGGCAGGGCATGTCTATACGCTTCAATGAATCGGATGTGCGCTCTATGGGCCGCAACGCCATGGGTGTGCGCGGCATAAGGCTGGACAAGGAAGATATAGTAGTGGGAATGGAAGTGGCCGAGCCTAAGACAAAAAAAACCCTTCTAACGGTATGCGCCAACGGCTACGGCAAGCGCACCAAGCTGGATGAGTACCGCAACCAGCACCGTGGCGGTTCCGGAGTTATAACTATAAAAGCCAACGAGCGCAACGGCGCCGGCCTAGGCATTTACCTGGTAGAAGATGACGACCACCTTATGGTGATGACCGAAAAAGGCAAGATTATCCGCATGCCCTGCAAGGACATACGCGCTATTTCCAGAAACACCCAGGGGGTGCGGCTGGTCCGGCTTGAAGAGGGTGATAAAATAGCCTCGGTCGAACCGGTAATAGACGACGGAGAAGTGGAAATTCCGACCGAAGAAAAGAAGTAACCCGGAAATTGCCGCAATTTCCGGGTCCGGGTGAGAACCTGTCACTTCGGCTGTGTTCTAAGTTAAAAAAAAGCCGCCGGTTTCAAACCGGCGGCTTTTTAACTGCCACGCGCGCATTTTTTCAGCTTTCCAGTTCAGCCTTCAGCACTTCCATCGCCTTGTCGGAGTCGGAAACATTCAGCAGCAGCCGGGCCCTTGACCCGCCTGACGAGGTGCCGTAAACGGTGGTAATATTAATATCGTTTTTGCCAAGGATCTTCGTAAGGCGCAGAAGCTCTCCCGGATTATCCGGCAGCTCAAGCGCCAGCATGGAGGTTTCTATGGTGGTAAAACCGGCGTTCGTAAGCATATGGCTTACCTTCCGGTCCGCTTCCACTGCCACGCGCACTATACCGGAATCATCGCGTATCTCTGAGGCGATGCCTATTATGTTTACCCCTTCCTTAGCGAACAGCTCCACAAACTTGCTTAAGGCGCCGGGGATATTGGGCAGAAACACGGTGTACTGGTTGACGGCTTTCATGGACATAAATTTGAGTTCTCCTGATACGGCACAGCCATAGGCTAGGCCGTCTGATGGGCATAGCCCCTGATACGGCACAGCCATAGGCTAGGCCGTCTAATGAGCATAGCTCCCGATACGGCACAGCCATAGGCTAGTAAATTTTCCATGTGGTAGGCAATAAAAATTGAGATAATATAGAATCGGATGTGATTTATGGAAAACCCTGAAGCTGAAAAAGCGCTCCCCGCGCAAGCGGCGAGTGCTGGTGAACTCGGGTCCGGCGTAAACAAAAGCAGGCTTGTAACTGTAGCGGGAGTTGCGGCCATTTTGATAGGCGGCTTCCTAAGCATATCATTTGCCCGTGCCAATTTCACTCTTGTTTCCATGTTTTCCTCCCCCTCCTTCCAGCTTTCTATGTCGCGCGCCACCGTGCCGGTGGGGATGCCGCCGGCGGCTGTTTTTCTTGTTGCTCATCCCCGCGGTTTTTTCTTTTTTTCACTGATACTGTGGCTTTCCATCACGGTGTTGGGTTTTGGTATTTTGCGGCGCAGGAAATGGGCGCGCGGCGGTTTTAACGCTGTTTTGTACCTAGGCGCTGCGGTTTTGTTTCTCCTCTTCCTGTTCCCGGCGCTGGTGGTGCCGAAGCCCTTTTACTATCAGGGGGTATCGCTTGCGCCTGAATTCAACTCAGCCGTTAAAACCGCCAGATTATGTCTTCAGTCTTTCTGCGGAGTAGGGACGGCGCTTTTTTTATGGCTGGCCAGGAAATTTGAAACCCAGGCAATAAGAAACGAATTTAATCCAAAAAACCATTAAGAACTGGCTTTTTGGGGTCTAGCAACCGAACAATCCGGCTATTATACCCCAACCCTATGGCACATTGAACGGCGCCTCCATATATAATAAAATCATAATACAAGGGCATCTTCGCCCATTTTGTGGCGTTGTCGGTCCTTTCAGCTTTGCAATATTGATTCCGGCGCGGTAAATATTTGGCGATCCTGTCAGTTGTTTTTGTAGTAGCAAAGCTTGCTTTGCCTCTTCTGCGGGCAGAGTAAGATCAGTCGCGGACAAGGCCAGTGGAAACCGCAAGGCGGTTTCCACTCAGCTGTTGGGAAAGGGTGGGGTAAGTGTCACTGTTGCTGCACACAGAACGAAGGTAACGGTGAAAGATACACGAGTGCACCGAATAGTGATCAGTGGCAGTGAGGCAAACCATGTGGAATTATACCGAAAAGGTCTATGAATACTTCAAAAACCCACGCAATGTGGGCGAGGTGGAAAACCCCGACGCCGTGGGCGAGGTGGGCAGCATAATCTGCGGCGACGCCCTAAAGCTCACACTGAAAGTGGAAAAAGGCACCGAAAAAATACTGGACGCCAAATTTAAGACCTTCGGCTGTGCCAGCGCCATAGCCTCTTCCTCTGCCCTTACCGAGATGATAAAGGGCATAACCCTTGCTGACGCCTCAAAAATAACCAACCAGCAGATAGCCGAATTTCTTGGCGGGCTGCCAAGCGAAAAAATGCACTGTTCCGTAATGGGCATGGAGGCTCTGGAAGCCGCCATAAAAAGCTATAAAGGCGGCAAGCAGGACAAGGTTATTATAGGCGCGGGAGAACGCATTGTCTGCAAATGCTTCAGCGTTACCGAAGCCAAGATTTTAAAGGCCATAAAAGAGAATAAGCTGCATACCGTTGAGGAAGTCACTAATTTCACCAAAGCCGGCGGCGGCTGCCGCCAATGCGTGGGCGAGATAGAAAAAATAATAAAAGACTACTGGGCCGAAGCCGAACATAAGAGCTTTGAAAAAATGACTGTGGTGGAAAAGATTAAAATGCTGGAAAAAGTTCTGGCTGAGGATATAAACCCGAAGCTTAAAGCCGACGGCGGCTGGATAGAGCTGGTGGATGTGCGCGGCAAAACGGTCGTGCTGCGGTTCCTCGGCATGTGTGTCGGCTGCCCGTCCTCTTCGGCCACGCTCAAAAATGTGGTGGAAAAAGAATTCAGGGAAAGAATAGACCCAACGCTGGAAGTCGAAGCGCAATAGCGCTTCGATTGCTATAAGCCATAAGCCCAAGTCGTCATTCCGGCGCAAGCCGGAATCCAGGAATATCGACGACACTGGACCCCGGCTTGCGCCGGGGTGACAGCAAGAGTTTCACCAACGATGAAAAATGCTTCTACGAGACCTCCGCCTTACGTTTTGGACTATGGCTTAAGGCATACGACATATGCCAGAAGATAGAGACGATAAATAATCTTATGGAAAACGAAAAAGTGATCTACTTCGACAACAACGCTACCAGCCGCACCGCGCCTGAAGTGACCGAAGAAATGCTGCCCTTCTTCGGCGAGTTTTACGGCAACCCTTCAAGTATGCACTTTTTCGGCGGCGGGGTACAGAAGCCCCTTGACCTGGCCCGCGCTCGGGTGGCCGCCCTTCTGGGCGCAATGCCTGAGGAAATAATTTTCACCAGCTGCGGTACTGAATCCGACTCCACCGCTCTTTGGTCCGCCGCCCGCGCCTTCCCGGATAGAAAACATATTATCATCACAAAAGTTGAGCATCCCGCGGTAACGAACACCGCAAAATTCCTGGAGAGCCAGGGCTGGCGCGTCACACACCTTCAGGTGGACGGCGACGGCAGGTTGAATTTAGAAGATTTAAAAGCCGCCCTTACCCCAGACACAGCTTTGGTTTCCATGATGTGGGCAAACAACGAAACCGGCGTAATCTTCCCGGTTGAAGAAGCGGCGCGCATAACACACGCGAAGGGCGCAATGTTTCATACCGACGCCGTTCAGGCTGCCGGCAAACTGCCCATAAGCCTTAAAGACGCTAAAATTGACATGCTTTCCATTTCGGGGCACAAATTACACGCCCCAAAGGGCATAGGCGCGTTTTACCTCAAAAAGGGCTCGCGGTTTATGCCGTTCATGATGGGTGGCCATCAGGAAAGCGGGCGTCGGGCCGGCACCGAAAATGTGCCGTATATAATCGGGCTCGGCAAGGCGGCTGAACTTGCGGCCTTGAACCTTGAGAAAGAAAATACCCATGTAAAAGGTCTGCGCGACCGTCTGGAGCAGGGGCTTTCCAAAGCCATAAAAAACACCAGGATAAACGGCCTCGGGGCCGAGCGCCTGCCTAATACTGTAAATATCAGTTTTGAATATGTGGAAGGAGAATCAATTTTAATCATGCTGAGCGAAAAAGGCATTTGTGCCTCATCTGGCTCAGCCTGCACCTCCGGCTCGCTTGAGCCGTCGCATGTTATCCGGTCCATGGGTGTGCCGCAGACCTATGCCCAGGGCTCAATAAGATTCTCGCTCAGCGTTTATAATACCGTTGATGAAGTGGATTATGTGATTAAGGAGTTGCCGCCAATAATAGAGCGCCTGCGCGTCATCTCGCCTTTTGCGGAAGATAAGCCACTGTTCGGTATGGACGCCTGCCAAATGCACAATCACTAAGGCCCCACGCTAATAACTATGCGTCTTTCACGAATTGAAGCCAATGCGCTGAAAAGTTCCCTTGCAGGGTTCAAAGGGGAAATATTTGTATTTGGTTCCAGGATTGATAATGCTAAAAAAGGCGGCGATATTGATCTGCTTCTAAAGCCTTACGTCAAAACCGATGCTTTAAACCTTTCCTTAAAAGTTAAAGCCGGTTTTTTTGCTCTATGCGAAGAAGATCTGGATGTTATAGTCTATAAAAAGGGAGATCTTTTCTGCGAGGAGGCCATTAAAAATGCAAAAAGAATTTACCCTGAAAAACTTTAGAGACTTTAAAAAGGCGGTATCACTGCTTGCCGGTTCGGTTAAAAAATACAAGCCCTATAATCCCAAAACGCAATATACCCCAAAACAAATGGAGTATTACGATGCGCTTTCTTTCCGCTATGAGAAGACCGTAGAGGTTGCCCTATATTTTTTCAGGAGCCTGGAAAGTTATTTATATTCCGCCGAGTCCGACACCCTTCGAAACCGTCTTTTGACAATGGAAAAACTCGGTATAATTTGTTCAGCGGAAAAATGGCTTGAGGTGCGGCTATTACGGAACAGGGTCGCGCACGCGTATCTGCCGGCCGAGTTAAAAGCAATTTACGCTAAAATAGTTAAGTTTTCCACTTATATCCTGGCAGATTTTCCCCATGCGGAGGAGTATGTCAATAAACCATAAGCGGTAAATTTTTTAATCAATACCGCCGGCTTCGCTCTGGGAAATTATAATCAACGCGATCGTCCATCGGGATTATTTCTTTGCCTGACTGCTCCGGGGTGGCTACATCAAAGTTCCCAGAAAATTATTGATATTATACGCAACCGGGGCAATGTTACAATATCGGAATTGTCCGATAGTTTGGGTATAACAGACCGAGCGATAAAAAAACAGTTAAGAGCCTTAAAGGCGCAAGGGCTTATTAAACGCATAGGCCCCGACAAAGGCGGGCATTGGGAGGTGCTATCCCAATGAACATGCTTGGCCAAAATGGGGAACCGGCTTCCCCCACTTGTAACCATGGGTGTAATTATATACACTCATAGGTGTAGGGGAGTGGATTGATGATGCTTTTTAAATCCAAAATTGCGCAAAAAGTTCTTGGGTATTTTTTCCTCAACCCCGAGGAACAGCTTTATATCAATGAGATAGCCAAAAATCTCCAGCTTGATAAGCGTAATCTGGTTAAAAAACTGAAGGAATTTGAAAAAGACGGGTTGCTGAAAAAAACCGCCCGGGGGAACATGAAACTGTATTCAATAAATGATAAGTATCCGCTTTACAATGAATACAGAAAAATTATACTGGCAACCGCAGGAGCAGAGTATTCGCTAAGGAAAATACTTGCCGTGTTTCCGGATATTTCAGAGGCGTATATCTACGGTTCTTATGCGCGCGACACTATGGATGCGCACAGCGATATTGATCTTTTAGTGGTTGGTGGCCACAGCGTACTGGCGTTGCAGTGCAAACTGACGGCGCTTCAGAAGACTCTTGGCAGAGAGATCAACGCTGTTAATATGGACACCAAAGAGTTCAAAGAGAAGAAGGAAAGCGGCGATCCGTTTATAGTTGGCATTTTAAACAGTAAAAAGCTGAGGGTGTATCCTTGAACAATAAGTACTTCGTGGATTTTGCCTTTACCCCGGAACAGGTGCAAAAAAACCTGCAAAATGTCATGCGGGATTTGGGGATTGCGCGGGAAGACGCGATTCTTAAAAGTAAGTGACAAAAGAAGGGGGCCGGCTTAGGCTGTTCGGCGGCCCAGCCGCCTGGCAGTTTGCTTATGACTTACAAAGACCTTGAAAAAATAATAGCCGCCGGCGAGTCCGCGCAAGTGGAATTCAAAGAGTCATTCGGCGATGCCGTAATCGAATCTTTGGTTGCTATGGCCAATGCCAAAGGGGGGGCGGTGCTTGTGGGCATTGCGGACAGAGGGGAGGTAGCCGGCACAAGTATTCCCTTTAATGCAGCCAGTTCTTGGCTAAATGAAATCAAGACAAAAACTTCGCCTTCTCTCCTGCCGGATATCAAGTTCTTTGCTTATAAAAGTCTTAACCTCGCTATTCTGACCATCCCCGAATACCCCATCAAACCCGTATCTTTCAAGGGCCGCTATTTTCTCAGGGTAGGCAGTTCCAACCATCTTATGCGCGTTGAAGATGTGGCGCGTTCTCATTACAACACTTTCAATACCAGTTGGGATTACACTATTGCCAAAGAGCACAGCTTGGGGGATATCTCTCTTGAGAAGGTTGACAACTTTTTATCCTTTGCCAACAAGAACCGTGAAATAGCCCTCAACGATCCGCCTGTTTCCACCCTCCGGAAACTAGAGTTATTGAGAGCTGATGCCATATCAAAAGCTTGCTTCCTTCTTTTTATGAAGGAGGAATCTTTGCTGACAACCATTGAAATCGGGCGATTCCAGACGAAAACATTAATTAAGGATGCCACACGGATTAAAACGGATTTGTTTTCAGAGGTAGACGCCGCTTTTCAATTCCTGATAAAGCATTTGAGCAAGAAATATATAATTACCGGTAAGCCGCAACGCGAGGAGCGCTGGGAATATCCGCTGGATGCGCTCAGGGAAATTATAATCAATGCGATAGTTCATCGTGATTACTCCTGTTCGTCCGATTCTGTAATTAAAATCTTTGACGACAAAATAGAGTTTTTTAATCCCGGGCGGCTGTTTGGAAATCTTACCGTTGCCAGACTGCTCAGGGGCGACTACATTTCGACCATACGGAACAAGCAGATTGCCGGTATTTTTAAAGAAGCCGGTATTATGGAAAAGTATGGGTCGGGAATAGGAAGAATTATTGAGGCATTTCGCAATAGCGGCCTGCCCGCTCCTAAATTCAGAGAACTTGGAGATGGTTTTCTGGTTACAGTTTATAATGAGACCCCCCAGAAAACCCCCCAGACCCCCCCCCAGAAAACCCCCCAGAAGATCAGCCTTGCTGATCGTATACTAAGCGTCATTGCGAGTAACCCGAGCCTGACCAGGATTGAGCTTGCCACTACGCTGTCTGTGAGTCCTGAGACAATTAAGGAATACCTTGAGAAACTGCGTAAAGCGGACCGCATTAGGAGAATCGGCCCCGACAAAGGCGGGCATTGGAAGGTGCTATCGCAATGAATATGTTTGGCCAAAAGGGGGAAAAAGAACGATTAATTAAAAAAGCTGCAACACTTGGCTTTTAAAATACGGTTTTCCTGGACCTTGTTGCATGTTGACAAACGATTTAATCAAAACCTGGTAGCTAATTTGTCTTATCAGATTCTGCTTGAAAGCATTGTGGAAATATGACAGACTTTACTCAAAGGCTTGCGATTGCATACAGTAAAAGAAAGCAGATTTCAGCTAACCGTTATTCTTTGCTAAATCCTGCTACTTTGTACATGGCGCAAGGCCGCGAGAAAGGTGTTTTGCGGATATTGAAAGACAAGTGCGCTGTCAACCTTTCAGGGAAACTAATATTAGATGTGGGTTGTGGAAGTGGCGGGGGACTTCTGGATTTTGTGCGGTATGGAGCCAACCCAAAAAATCTTTACGGGATAGATTTGCTTCCGGAGCGAGTGAAGAGCGCAGAGCAAAAGTTGCCATATAGCAATATCTATCAAGGCGATGCCGCTTCCGGGTTGCCTTGGCCTGACAGCCGCTTTGACATTGCTACTCAACTCACAGTTTTTACATCTATACTAGAAATGGATGTAAAGCAGGCACTTGCGAAAGAAATTATCAGGGTTCTTAAGCCTAAAGGTTTTCTGTTGTGGTATGATTTTCATTTTGATAACCCTTCCAACAAAGATGTTAAAGGGGTTAAGAAAGCGGAGATTGAGCAACTATTCCCCAGATGTGTGGTAAGTCTTGAAAGAATCACCCTGGCCCCACCATTGTCCCGCTTAATCGCACCATACTCAACCATTTGCTGCGCCCTGCTTGAAAAGATGAAGTTCCTGAACACACATTATATAGGATATATACAAAAACCATGAGCAAAAAATCTCTTTTCACTGATAAAATGTAAAATATATACATAGCCGAGGATGCATTATATATGGAAACACAGACAGAAACACAGACAGAAACACAGGAAGATGTGATAAACCTGCTTGAATACTGGCGCGTAATATGGAAACGGAAAGTTTTCCTCATACTTCTTGTGACGGCAAGCGCTTTTGCCGGCGGTTTCTCTGCGCTGTTTATGCCGGATATATATTGTTCCACGGCAGTTATTACGCCGATAGGAAGTAAAGATGGAGTAGGCGGGATTCCCAGTATGGCTCAGCAGTTCAGCGGGCTGACCGGAATGATGTCCTCAGGCTCGTCCTCCATGGAGATAATGAATCTGCTGAAGTCGAACATCCTCAAAGAAAAAATGATTGAGAAGTATAATCTGTTGCCGGTGCTCTTTCCTAAACAATGGGACGCAGAGAAGGGCGCGTGGAAGCAGGTAGAGAAGAAAAAGCAAGGGTTGAGTATCAGGAAAATTCTGGGTACACTTATCCCAAAAATCAGACCGGTACAACCCAAAGCCATAAGTAAAATGGAAGATGATGGGTCTCCGACCGTATGGCAGAGCATTCGGGCGCTTAATGGAATGATCGCAGTGCGAAACAACGTAAGGGATAACGTTATAACGATAGCCATAGAATTTGACGATCCTGAACTGGCGGCAAAGCTGGTTGATTATCTGCTAACCACCTTGAATGACTATATGCGGGGCGAGGCTAAAAGGGTGGCGCAGGCCAACAGAAGATATCTTGAAGAGCAGCTGAGTAAGACAGCCGACCCCCTGATAAGACAGAAGATCTACAATCTGATGGCTTCACAGATAGAAACCGCCATGATGAGCGAGGTGAAAGAAAATTTTGCCTTTAAAATCATTGACCCGTCGAAAGCGCCTGATATAAAAATAAAGCCTGTCAGGCGCAATGTGGTACTGTCTTGGGTTGCCAGCTCCCTTTTGATGGGGTTGTTTATAGTGTTTTTTTTGGACTATATCGGTAAAATGAAGAATCGGGAGGGAAAAGAAAAATGAATTTCAGCTTTAAAATCAAACAAAACCATGCCGCAATCTTTTTTATGTGTCTGTTCCAGGCTGTTTTCTTGAAAGCTCCCGGCAACCTATTTGCCCAAAATAAAAGCATTGACACGGTACAGGCAGCCGCCATAGAAAGCGCTCTTGCGACAGCGGGGGTTGATAAAAAGTTTGTCATAGAAAACAGCCCGCTGGCGGCGGGGGTTGAAAAAGGGTTTAGCATAAAAGACATCAAAGCGTCCGCGGAAGCAGAAAAAGAGCCTGACTCCGTGATAGCCGAAAAGATAAAGAAAGAGAAAAAACCGGAAAATAGATTTGCGGCCCAACAGATGCAAGAGATTCCCAAAGGGCCGCAGAAGTTCGGCGCGGAACTCTTTTACCCGGCGCGCGGCAGGATAAGGATGATGGAAAAGGGGCTTACAGACGGCTGGTTGCCCGAGACTAACCATAGAGATGCCCTTACCGGCTTTGTGGGGCCTTTGGACATGGCAGCGGCGTATGTAAACGCCACCATGCCGCCGTCATACATACTCAATCCGGGTGACCAGTTGATTATTAATTTCTGGGGCGACAACATCGAACTGATGACGGTTAAACTGCTTGTTGATGAAAAAGGAGAAGTGGGCATACCTAAGGTTGGGATGCTAGTGGTGCGCGGGATGAGTCTTCCCCAATTCCAAGAGGCCGTTAAAAAACAGCTTGACCGCGTTTTCAGGGGCAATGTAAGCCTTATAGCCACGCTTGACAAGCTGCGGAGCATACAGATATTCGTCACGGGAGAAGCCTTCCGCCCCGGCAATTACGCCGTAAGCGCCGTTTCAACACTTTTTAACGCGCTTTACGCCTGCGGCGGCCCCAACGACAATGGCTCTTTGAGGGATATAAAGCTGATACGCGACGGGAAAACCTCAACCGTTGATTTTTACAGCTACCTCATAAACGGAGACAGTGCGCAGGATTATCCACTGCTGGCCGGCGATGTTATTTTTATCTCCAAGGCCAGAAAGCAGGTAACCATAGACGGGGAAGTGTATCGCCCGGCCATATACGAGCTGAAAGAAGAGGCGGAAAAGCTTAGCGATTTGATTAAACTGGCCGACGGCGTAAAGCCAACGGCGGTAAAGCAGCAGGTGCAGATTATATCCGTTATCCCCAACAAGGAAAGGGTCATAATGGATATTGATCTGACAAAAGAAGGGCCTTCCTCCAACCCCGTTTTAATTGACAATGATACGGTTATGATCTTCACGGTACCCATGTCTATTGGCAATATGGTAACACTGGAGGGCAAGGCGGCAAGGCCGGGAAAATACGAGCTTAAGAAGGATATGCGGGTTGCCGACCTTTTCACGGCCATAAACCCGCCCCTCGGAGAGGCCTATCTGGACAGAGCGGATATTATAAGGCTGAACAAAGACAGGAAAACCACCGCGTTGCTATCGGTGGATCTGGGCAAGGCTTTGGCAAAGGACCTGGCGCACAATATACCGCTTTACCCGATGGACAGGATAATTGTTTACTCAAAATGGGATGTTAAATTCCTTCAGCCGCGCAGGGTGGTTATTACCGGCGCAGTCCAGAAGCCCGGGGATTACGAGCGCTCTGACGGTATGATGGTTAAAGACCTGCTGGTTATGGCCGGCGGCGCTATGCCAAACGCCTATCTTGACAGGGCGGAACTGCTGAGGTACGACTATGCAACGGGGAAATACACCAATATTGAGCTGAACATCATAAAAGCGCAGGAGGGGTCGGACTCTGACAACCTCCTTCTTCAGGATGGGGATAATGTTACCCTGTATACCAACGAGGAAAAGACTTTCACCCCGGCGCGAGTAGTGTCTATTGAAGGTTACATCCAAAGGCCGGGCAAATATACGCGGTTTGAAGGCATGAAGATAAAAGACCTGCTGGACATGGCGGGCGGAGCACTGCCGGGCGCACATGACAGGATAGAGCTGGCAAGCGCAAGGACTAAAGGAAAAACTGAGATTCAAACACTCAGCCTGGCGTTAATAGCCAAGGATGACGCCGGCCAGAACATACTGGTTAAGGACGGGGACATGGTAACCGTTCTTGGAGAATCGGATTTTTATGGAACCCCCCGCTGGGTAAAAGTGGAGGGAGAGGTAAAGACGCCGGGTAGCTATGCTTTGTACGGTAAAAATGACAGGTTAAGCGACATCATCCGCAGGGCGGGTGGGGTTACGGAATTCGCGCATATAAAGGGGACTGTCTTTATGCGCAGGGCGGAATATCTTCCTTCAGATAACCAGAAAAACGATGTTCTTCGGGTTAACAAGATGTTGGAGGAGGGGAACCTCTTGGAGTACGAGCGGCAGGTGGCCAAAAACAGGCTTCTTATGCAGAAGGAGTTTGGCGCCAAAGAAGCAGCCCAACCTTTAAGTTCCAATACCTCCATAGTAACAAGCGGCGCGTCTTCGGCCCAGGCAGCCGCAATCGGTTCGGCTCCCGGAGTAGCGCTGGCGGCGGGCCAGACAGTAGCGGGTGTTATGGATATTTTTGGCGCCTTACCGGGCATTGCCGGCAGAGCAAGAAAGCTTGGGGAGTACGAACTTAATCAGTCAAACCGAATTGTTGTCAATATTAAAGAAGCCCTGGCAAACAAAGGGGATAAAGAGGACTTGACGCTTATGGAGGGCGATACGATTTTTATCCCGCAAAAAGAGGAAACGGTAAGTGTTATAGGAGCGGTGATGCGGCCCACCACGGTGCATCACAACAGCGCCAGGTACATGGACTATATAAAAATGTCGGGGGATTATACCGATGACGCAAACACCGCCAGGACCATGGTAATGCGGGTGGATGGCAGCATCTGCCAGGCAAAAAATGTAAAAGCCATAGAGCCGGGCGATATAATATATGTCCCGACCAAGGTGATGGTCGCCGAGGTGGTTGAAAAATCAGACAAGGTTATAGGCGTAATAAAGTACGCATTGACCACGGTGGCAAGCGTGGTTGTATTCCTGGCGCTGCTGCATATGTTTTAAGTACAGCTGTATTGAAGGCGGCCGTAAGCGGCCGCAACCGGCTGGTTTACTGCGCGGCGGTTTTTAAACATTATGAACACCGAAAGGAAGCTGGTTATTGAGGCGGGCCGGATGGAAAAGCACTACTGGGCAGACCTGTGGCAATACAGGGAGCTTTTCTATTTCCTTGCCTGGCGCGACATACTTGTAAGGTATAAGCAGACGGTTATCGGGGTCCTTTGGGCCGTGATAAGGCCGTTTATCACCATGGTGATATTCACCATTATTTTCGGAAAACTCGCCAAACTGCCTTCCAACGGAGCCCCGTATCCGGTGCTGGTTTTTTCGGCTATGCTGCCCTGGCAGTTTTTCGCCGCTTCTTTGGGGGATGCCAGCGCAAGCCTGGTTGGCAACGCCAATCTTATTTCCAAAATATATTTCCCCCGCATTATCATCCCCGCCAGCACGGTTATCTCCGGATTTGTGGATTTTATGATCTCATTTTCCATGCTTGCCGCGCTTATGGCCTGGTACAGGTTTATTCCGGACTGGAGGATTGTTACTCTGCCGTTGTTTACACTGCTGGCCATAGCCGTTTCCATGGGTATAGGACTCTGGTTTACCGCGTTAAATGTAAAGTACAGGGATTTCCGTTATATAGTTCCGTTTATTGTGCAGTTCGGGCTGTATGTCTCCCCCGTCGGTTTCAGCAGCACTGTGATTCCAGATAAATGGCGGCTTCTGTACTCGCTTAACCCGATGGTGGGTGTTATTGACGGATTCAGGTGGGCGATATTGGGCGGCAGTAATGCTATTTACTGGCCCGGCTTCCTGCTATCGGTTCTGCTGGTGCTTGTTATTCTAGCCGGGAGCATCAGGTATTTCCGAAGCGTCGAAAGAACTTTCGCTGATATAATTTAATGATCGCAATAAAAGTTGAAAACCTCTCTAAAAAGTACATAATTTCCCATCAGAAGCGGGAACGCTATACCGCGCTCAGGGATGTTCTTGCCAGGAAGGCGAAAGAAATATTTTCCAGCCGGAAAAGCCCCCAAATAACAACAGAGGATTTTTACGCGCTCAAAGATGTTTCTTTCGAGGTGCAATGCGGCGACCGTATCGGAATAATAGGCCGAAACGGCGCCGGGAAATCCACGCTGCTTAAAATTCTCAGCAGGATAACGGAGCCCACAAAAGGCAGGGTGACGCTCAACGGCAGGGTGGCAAGCCTCCTGGAGGTGGGAACCGGGTTCCACCCCGAACTTACGGGCCGGGAAAACATTTTTTTAAACGGCGCCATACTGGGCATGTCAAAAGCGGAAATAAAAAGAAAATTTGACGAAATAGTGGCCTTTGCCGAAACGGAAAAATTTCTTGACACTCCCGTAAAGTATTATTCGTCGGGAATGTATGTGCGGCTCGCTTTTGCGGTGGCCGCTCATCTTGAACCCGAAATACTTGTGGTGGACGAAGTCCTGGCGGTAGGGGACGCTCAATTCCAGAAAAAATGCATGAACAAAATGGGCAGTGTCGCTCAGGAGGGACGGACGGTCCTTTTTGTCAGCCACAATATAGGCGCTATCAGGAAACTTTGCAATAAAGCGGTGCTTTTGAAAAACGGGAAACTGCAGGCTCAGGGAGAAGTTTCGGAAGTGGTGAACAGATATATCTGCGACATTGAAAATACCGGCATGGAAACCGATTTCGCCGCAATTATAGCCAGACTTCCGCATGAACCCGCGTTTAAATTTACGGGCATTGAGGTTGAAAAGCACGATGCCGGCCCGGGAATGCGGTTCATATATACCAAAGATATCAATATTGCGCTGAAATATGAGGTTATGGAAGCCAAAAGCAAGCTTTTTGTTGTTCTGGAAATTCTGGACTCGGAAGGCAATGTGCTGGTGGAATCTTTTCACAATCCCCGCGATCTTAACCCTGTGCCCAAGGGCGCATATGTTTCGCGAGCGGTGCTTCCGGGCGGATTCCTGCTTCCGCGCGTTTACGAAGTGCGCATATACGCCGGGATTTTCGGCGAACGGGATTTTTTCCGGCCGCCGGTATCGTTTGTGATGGAAACAGTTCATGACGGGGCTGCGGACATGGTTTACGACACCAGGCCTCTTCAGGGGAGATTCGTCCTGCCGGTGAAATGGGACAATGTGAAGTTATGAAATGTTATTTGTGCGGTTCAGCAGAACATGTTGAAAGGCCCGGAAAAGTCCGCGACAATGCCGGGCTTAAAGTGTATGAATGCCTCTCCTGCGGCCTTGTATTTTTGTCTTCGTTCAAACACATCGGTAAAGGTTTTTACGAACAGTCCGGAATGCACGGCGGCGATGTTCCGCTGGAGAATTGGCTTAAGGAAACCGCTCCTGACGATGAGCGGCGGTTCCGCTTTCTTGAACAGTATATGCGCGGCAAATCGGTTCTGGATTTCGGCTGCGGCAACGGCGGCTTTATTGAAAGGGCCGCTGCGGTGGCAGACGGAGTCTCCGGCCTGGAGCCGGAACAGAGGCTTAAAGCTTATTTTCAGAAAAAAGGGATCCGTGTGTTTCCCGAGATAAGCGGTCTGAAAGAAAAATGGGATATCATTACCATGTTCCATGTGCTTGAGCACCTTCCGGACCCGCGAAAGACGCTAAAGGAGCTTGCCGGGAAGCTCAAGCCGGGGGGAAAAGTTATCGTAGAGGTTCCCAACTCAAAGGACGCTTTGCTGACGCTTTATAAAAGCGGACCGTTTTCAGAATTTACATATTGGAGCTGCCATCTTTTTCTGTTCAATGCCGCCACCCTTTCCGCCGTGGCTGAGCAGGCCGGGTACAGGGTGGAATTTATAAAGCATATTCAGAGATATCCTGTTTCGAACCACCTGCACTGGCTGGCCGAAGGAAAGCCGGGGGGGCACTCGAAATGGCAGTTCGTCGACTCTCCGGAATTAAACTCGGCTTATGAAAATTCGCTGGGCGGGCTTGGCATAACCGACACTGTTATGGCGGGACTGAGCATATGAAAAAGATTTCGCTCCGTGACCTGGAGCTTATCGTTTATGATTTTGACGGGGTTATGACCGACAATACGGCGCTGTTGGCCGCGGACGGGAGGGAATTTGTCAGGGTGAACCGGTCTGACGGAATGGCGGTCGGCAAGCTGTCGGAAATGGGAATTTTACAGATAATACTTACCAGCGAGACAAATCCGGTTGTGGACGCAAGGGCCCGCAAACTGAAACTGAAAGTGCTTTCGGGAATTAAAGACAAACAAACCGCCCTTGCGCGCTACTGCGCCAAAAACGGAATATCGCTTGGGAAAGTATTGTACATCGGCAACGATATTAACGATTTGCGGGCTATGCTGTCCGTAGGATTGCCGGTTTGCCCTTCCGACGCATACGCGGAGATAAAGGCCATATCCGTACTTGTGCTTAAAACCGCCGGCGGAAAAGGCGTTGTCAGGGAACTGCTGTATTATCTGACCGAAAGGAGAAAAACATGACGACTCTTGTAAATCCCATCAAGTATCTTGGCAATGAGCTGGAGTATCTGAAGAAAGTGCTTGAAGGTGAATCCTGGTCGGCCACAGGCGGAAGCTGGACCAACACTTTTGAGCGGGAATTCGCAAAAAAACTTGGCTTGAAATATGCTGTCGCGTTCAATTCCGGGACCTCAACCCTTCACGCCGCGCTGGAAGCGGCGGGGGTGGGCCCCGGAGATGAAGTGATCTCTCCGGCGCTAACCGTGATCATGGATACCGCCGCGACAATTCACGCGAACGCGGTACCGGTGTACGCGGATATAGATCCGGAAACTTTCAACCTTGACCCTAAAGATGTTGAAAAGCGCATAACCGGAAAAACCAAAGCCATTATAGCTGTTTCTTTATATGGCCTTCCCTGCGATATGGACGCGCTGTTAAAGATAGCCAAAAAGCATAATATTGCGCTTATTGAGGACAATGCTCAATCAGTGCTGGCGAAGTATAAAGGCAGATTGTTGGGAACTTTTGGGGATATGGCAAGCTTTAGTTTTGAAAACACTAAGCATATTTCGTGCGGAGAGGGCGGGATGATAGCTACCAATTCGGAGAAATACGCCGAAGCCGTGCGCAAGATAGGCGGACACGGGTTTAAGAATCTGAGGGCCGAGGAAGGCCGGGTAAGGCTTAACCAGGATGTCTTTCAGAGCCCTCACTATAAGCGGCACGATGTGCTTGGCTGGAACTACCGCCTTGCCGAATTCAATTCCGCGGTGGCGCTGGCCCAGCTTGAGCGCGTTGACGAACTGGTTGATTTGAGAATGAAGAGCGCTGAAATGTTCATAAACGCAATGTCACAATGTGACTACCTTATCCCCCAGAAAACCCCGGGCGACTGCGTCAACACATATTATACGCTCGGCGTCGTTTATAATGGTTTGGAGAAGAAAGGCGTTTCCTGGGAGGAGTTCAGAAAGATGTATATCTCTGAAGGAGGGGACGGTGTTTATGGCGCGTGGAGCGTGCCTTACTTAGAACCGGTTATCGCCGAACGGCGGTTCGCCGGGAGATGTCCCTGGGTTTATAAAAATGTCCGCTATGAAAAAGGGCTTTGTCCCCAGGCCGAGCGAATTCAGCCCAAGATAATGCAGTTCAAGACCAATTACAGGGACCTGGATCTTGCAAAGCGCAAGGCGGCGGTTCTGGAGAAAGTGATAAAGAAAGTTTCAGCAAAATAAAAGACGGACGGCTAAAATGTTTGACATAAACTTCTACATGAGCAGTTATGAGCTTCAAAAGAGGCTCGCTTCAGGCGAAAAACTTGCCCGGGAACATGTTATGCGGGAGTTCGAAAAGGCGCGGAGCCGCAAGCCCGTGGTTTACAACATAGAAACCACCAATGCCTGCAACATGAAATGCAGAATGTGTCCCCGCACCACTATGATGACGCGGAAAGTGGAAACAATGGACAAAGGCCTTTTCGGCGCGGTTGTGGGGCAGCTGGAGCCTTTCCCCCCGGGCTTGTGGGCCAAGTGGGAGGAATTCGTCCTGAGGGAATATGGCATCCCGAAGGATGCGATGAGCGAAAACCATTTCTTCCTGCATATCATTCCCAAAGTAATACAGCTTCACGGCTACGGCGATCCGCTTTTGGATGTAAATATGCCCGATTATGTTAAGCTGCTGGCGGACAGGGGATTTAAGTCTTATTTCAGCTGCAATCCGGCAAATATTGACATTGATAAGACCGTGCGGATGTTCGAAAACGGCCTCAATTACATAAAGTACTCAATAGAGTCGGTTGATGACGCGAAGCACAAGGCTATCAGGGGAGAGGCCTCGGATTTTTCAGGAAGCTACAGGAATATAACGCGGCTTCTTGAACTTAAGGCCAAGAGGGGCTACAAAACCGTAATTATCATTACCATGCTTGACCTCAACAGGACTGGGCAGGCGGGGGAATACGAAAAGCTTAATGAGGTTTTTCAAGGCGCGGGCGTATACATATACCTCAAGAGCGAAGACCAGCAGTGGTACAGGAAGGATTTTCACGGCACCAAGTCGGTTCACTGGTCTGAAATCTGCAAACATCCCTGGATGTCGGCCACCGTAAAATCGAACGGCGAAGTGGTCATGTGCATGGAAGACTTTAACAACGAGATAATACTCGGTGACGCGAGAAAAGAGTCTCTTGAAAGCATTTGGAACGGGAGCAAATACGAAAAGTTCAGAAAAGACCACTTTGACCTGGCCAAAGGGATTAAGTGTACCGAAGAGTGCGACATGAAAATGGCAGGGGAATATTTTTGAGGTGCTAAATGGCAAATAAAACGATCAAACTTGCCGGTCACGAGATCGGCGAAAAGAAACCGGTTTTCTTAATCGCAGAAATAGGCATTAATCACAACGGAAGCCTTGAGACGGCAAAAAAACTGATAGATGCGTCTTTCGCCTGCAACTGGCACTGCGTTAAATTCCAAAAAAGAACGCCCGATATATGCGTTCCGGAAAAGCAAAAAGGCGTCCTGCGCGACACCCCCTGGGGAAAGATTACCTACCTGGACTACAGGCATAAGGTGGAGTTTCAGGAAAAGGAATACGCTTACATAGACAAATACTGCGCTGAAAAGCCCGTTATGTGGACTGCGTCGGCGTGGGATATACCAAGCCTGGAGTTCCTGCTTAAGCGGAACGTGCCGTTCGTCAAAATACCTTCGGCAAAAATGACCGAGGATGATTTTGTCCGTGAGGCCGCCAAGTCAGGCGTTCCCGTGGTGCTTTCAACCGGCATGAGCACCGTTGAGGAGATGGACCACGCCGTTGAGCTCCTTGAAAAGAGCTCAAAAGGCGACTATGTGCTGATGCATACCAATTCCGCCTATCCGGCCGCGCATGAAGACCTTAATTTGAATGTGATGGGTTTTTTGAAAGAGCGATATAAGTGTCTTGTGGGGTATAGCGGGCACGAATACGACCTGGAGCCCACCGTAATAGCGGCGGTGCTGGGCGCCGTTATGGTGGAAAGGCATGTTACGCTGGCTCATGACATGTGGGGCTCCGATCATTTTGCCAGCCTTGAGGTTCACGCCATGGATCTGCTGGCCAAAAGGATAAAAAGCGTGAGCGCTATCATAGGCGACGGCATAAAGAGAATGACGCCGAAGGAAACCGAAGCCAGAAACAAACTGAGGGGATATTGAGATGAAAAAAGGGATATTTATCACCGTTAGAACCGATTCAAGCAGGCTTCCAAACAAAGCGCTTGCTCCGATACTGGGCAGGCCGGAGATAGAGATGATCATGCTTAGGGCCAGGCAGGTAAAGGAGGCGGAAGTTGTGGTATGCACCACGGAGCGGCCAGTGGATAATGGAATAGCGGCGCTGGCCGAAAAAAACGGGATAAAATATTTCAGGGGGAGCCTTGAAGACAAGCTTTTAAGGTGGAAAGGCGCCGCCGAAAAGTTTAACCTGGACTACTTTGTGACTTTTGACGGCGACGATCTGTTCTGCGACCCCGAGCTTATCCGGCTTGGAATAGAACAGATGGAAAAATACGGCTGTGATTTCATAAAGGCGCCCAAAGGGCTTATTTGCGGCTCGTTTACCTACGCTATAAAAACCTCCGCGCTAAAAAAAGTGTGCGAAATAAAGGATACAGGCGATACCGAGATGATGTGGGTCTATTTCGAGGACACGGGCCTTTTCAAGGTCCGTGAGCTTGAAGTGGAAGACAGGGTATTTTATAGCGACGAGATAAGGATGACGCTTGATTATCCGGAGGACCTGGAGTTCTTCACCCGAATATTCGAGCACTTTAATTGCGTCAACAACGATACGCCGCTCAGGGAAATTGTGATATGGCTGAACAAGCATCCGGAAATAATTAAAATAAACTCGTTCAGGCAGCAGGATTTTCTTGCAAATCAGAAGCGCAAAACTAAGCTGGTCCTAAAAAACAGCGCAAAGCGTGTGTTTAAGCGGTTTTAAATCGCTGGAGGTTGACCAATGAAAATACTTTTGGTTGTTTACGATAATGACATGTTCATTCATGTCTTTCCCACCGGCCTGGCTTATGTCGCTGCCGTACTTTTAAAAAAAGGTTATGAAGTGGAAATTTACAATCAGGATGTTCATCACTATCCGGAAGAGCATCTTACGGCTTACCTGAATAAAAACCATTTTGATGTAGTGGGATTGGGAGTAATAGCCGGATATTATCAGTATGGCAAGCTGTTGAAAATATCCCAAGCAATAAACGCATCAAAACAAAGGCCTTTTTTCGTGCTGGGAGGGCATGGTCCGTCGCCTGAACCGGAATATTTTTTAAGGAAAACCGGCGCCGATGCAGTGGTGATAGGA
This sequence comes from Elusimicrobiota bacterium, assembly GCA_003450815.1. Classification (GTDB taxonomy): domain Bacteria; phylum Elusimicrobiota; class Elusimicrobia; order Elusimicrobiales; family UBA9959; genus UBA9634. The sequence continues at coordinate 169,500 of DMES01000077.1, forward strand.
GAGGGGGAAAGCACCATCGTTGAACTTATTGATTCGCTTGCGGCGGCTAAGAACATAAATGGCATAGCGGGACTGGCAGTTAGGGAAGGGAACAATATTACGGTGAATAAGCGGAGACCGCTGATTAAGGACATTGACAGTATCCCATTCCCAGCTTATCATCTTTTTCCCATGGAGTATTACAGGTTGCTCCGCGACCCGAATGCCTCAAAAAGGGATTTTGTGATACCAATGCTTTCAGGCCGAGGTTGTCCATTTTGTTGCACATTCTGTTATCGCATGGATGAGGGGCTAAGAACACGTGCGCCTGAGGCTATTGTGGAAGAGATAAAGTTGTTGAAGCGGGACTACGGGATTACCTATATTTCGTTTTACGACGAGCTGCTCATGTCCTCCCAGAGCAGGATGGAAAAAATATGCCGCGAGATGTTGAAAAACAAGCTGGATGTGAAATGGTATTGCAATGGGCGGCTTAATTACGCCAAGCCTGCTTTGTTGGGCCTGATGAAAAAGGCTGGCTGTGTTTTCATAAATTACGGAATAGAGGCGCTTGACGACCAAGTGTTGAAAAACATTAACAAATGTCTTACCGTTTCACAGATTGAAAGTGGAATAAAAGCGACGCTGGAAGCCGGAATAAGTCCGGGATTTAATATCATGTTCGGCAATATAGGCGACAATATGAGAACACTCAACCGCGCGGTTGACTTTCTGATAAAGCACGACGACGGTGCTCAGCTCAGAACAATAAGGCCCGTGACGCCATATCCCGGTTCCCCGCTTTATTATCACGCCATTAAAACCGGTTTACTGAGGGATTGCGGTGACTTTTATGAGAGAAAACATGTCAATTCCGATCTGGTTTCCGTAAATTTCACCAAAATGTCTGATAAAAAAATACACCGAGCCCTTTTTGATGCCAACAGAAAACTTATAAAAAACTATTTTGCGCAAAAAAACAGGCTTGGAGTTGAAGAGGCAAAAGATTTATATTTGAATCGGAACGCGGAATTTAGGGGTTTCAGGCAAACTTGATTCTTCTGGTTCGCAATGCAAAAAACGATTTCCCGAATAATCTTCATTATAAATTTCCCAATTCATGAGCAGGAATACAATTTTTTGGGTATAGACCTGCTTTTAAAGAACAATTTTACGGTAGAAATCTGGAATTTGTCCCCGATAATAAATCCTGAAATCTTCAGCTACCAGGGCGATGTCACCTGGCCTCGTCCGGACAAATATGCCTATCGGCTGATACGCACAAAAAAAGATTATGAGCATGAAATTTTACGACTGGGCGCCAGTGATTTCATATTCATGAATGTGGGATGCACCAGAAGAACGTTTTTTGTGTACAGAGCGATTGCCCGGAAAAAACTTATGTATGGCATAAACATGAACCTTTTAGAATGTTATTTCGAATCCGGGGGGGGGCATAACCGTGTGGTTACAGCAGTCAGAAAGGCCGCTTTCCTGGACCGGCTAAAGAAGGCCACAGTTAAAAAAATTGCGGCAAGATTTACCGCAATAGGGAAGAGGCGTTTTATGCAATGCCTGGATTCCGGTTTCCGGCTAATGCGGCCGTATTTTGTAAGTCCGGCAAGTTATATTCTCCGGGGAGGAAACAAGTCCGAAGAATTCCTAAAAATATATGATACACCTGTGTCATCATGTACAAAAACAGTTCTGGCGCATAACATGGATTATGATTTTTATCTTTTGCGGAAAGATATGCCGGGCAGTGTTAATAAAAAAAACACCGTGGTGTTTCTGGACGGGGATTTCTGTTTTCATCCCAATTATATCCGCAGTAACTGCAAAATTTCCGTTACCCCGGAAGTCTATTTCCCGGAATTGTGCAAATTCTTCAGGGAAATCGAAAACAAATGGAATGTAGAAGTGATAATAGCCGCGCATCCGCGCGCCAGCGGGGAATATGGACGGAAAGATTATTTTGAAGGCAGGAGCGTAATCTCCTGCAGGACTCCTGAACTGGTGGCTGATTCGCAATTCGTGATTTTGCATTGGAGCATGTCCATTAACTATGCCGTATTGTTCAAAAAACCGGCGGTTTTTATGACTACAGATCAGCTTAAAAAAGGGTCCGAGGCAGGGTTTATTGAAAATGAGGCGGCTTATTTCGGAAAAACCCCGGTTAATATCAGCCGTCCGGAAGAAGTCGCTGATTTTCTTGCAAACGGCAAACTGGAATACGATGAAAAAATATACCAGGAGTACAAAGACAATTACATTAAAAGCCCCGGCACCCCTGAAAAACTGCGCTGGGAATTGACGATTGATTATCTGAAAACCCTGTAAAAAGATCGCGACCGGTAAGAATTAGTCAAGTTTTGTCCAAGGAGAATTATAATGCCCGCAAAATCGGATTCAATGGCAAAGCCGGGGTTAACCATTCCAATATTCAACACATATATCAGCCCCGCCGCAGCGGACGAGGTCGCCAAAGTCCTGCAATCCACCTTCCTGAGCGAAGGCAGTATCGTTAAGGCTTTCGAAAGCCGATTGGCGGCCGAATTGGGTTTGTTGAATCCGGTAGCCGTGAACAGCGGCACGAGCGCGCTTCATTTGGCGCTGGTGCTGGTTGGAATCGCGCCCGGGGACGAGGTCATATGTCCGGCGCAGACTTTTATAGCAACAGCTTTGACTATAATGCAGGAGCGGGCGGTGCCGGTTTTCGCCGACATTAATTACGGCACCGGCAATATTGATCCCCGGTCAATAGCAGAAAAAATAACCCCGAAAACCAGGGCTATTATGGCTGTTCACTGGGGCGGGTATCCCTGCGACATGGATGAAATCTGCGCGATAGCGAAAAAACATGGTCTTGCAGTAATAGAGGATGCCGCCCACGCTCCGGGCGCAAGCTACAAAGGGCGGGCGATAGGCGCCATCTCCGACTTTACCTGTTTTTCATTCCAGGCGATTAAACATATAACAACCGGCGATGGGGGGGCAGTATGCTGCAGGGATGAAAATAACGCCCGCAGCGCTTTTGCGAAGAGATGGTTTGGAATAGACCGGTTCAACTCGCGGCCCTCTGTTTTAGGGGAGCGGCAATACAATGTCTCCGCGGTGGGATATAAATACCACCTTAACGATTACGCGGCCGCGCTGGGGCTTGCCAATCTTTCCGGTTTTAAGGAGCGCATGGCCAGGCGCCGGGCTATAGCTGCGCGTTACCGAAAACAGCTTGGCGGTGTGCCCGGAATCCGCCTTTTCAGCGAAACTCCGGACAGGGAAAGCGCCTACTGGCTGTTTGGCCTGCACGTGGAGCGCAGGCTTGATTTTGTCAGGGCGCTTCTGGAGCGCGGCGTGACCGCGTCCGTGATTCACCAGAGAATTGACAGGAATTCCGTGTTCGGCGGGCTGCGCGGCGACCTGTCTGATCAGGCCAGATTTGATGAAACGCAGATAAACATTCCCATACATGACGCGCTGACCGAAGAACAGGCGGAACACATCATAAAATCAGTATCTGCCGGATGGTGACAACACGCGCAGCGGCTTCCGGCAGTGATTTGTCCGTGTCGTAATTCCAGCAGGAATAAAAAACAAAAAAGCAAAACACATGCTCTTCAACTCCACCCAGTTCTTGTTTTTTTTCCCCATTGTAACGGTTCTTTATTTCCTCTTGCCGCACCGGTTCCGCTGGCAGCTCCTCTTGCTGGCAAGCTGCGCTTTTTACATGGCATTTATTCCGGCTTATATTTTAATTCTGTTGGTGACGATCGTTATCGATTACTTCGCCGCGATATTGATGGAAACGCCGGGAATTTCGCCAAAAAAGAAACGAACATTCCTTGTTGTCAGCATCTGGTCCACATGCCTGGTGCTGTTCGTGTTTAAGTATTTCGATTTCTTTGTGATAAATTACGATGCTGTCGCTTCTTTCTTCGGATGGAATCTTCACATATCAACCCTGAAAATCATCCTTCCCATCGGACTGTCGTTCCATACATTCCAGAGCCTGAGTTATGTTGTGGAGGTTTACCGCGGAAAACAAAAAGCCGAACGACATTTCGGTATTTATTCGCTTTATGTAATGTTCTACCCCCAGCTTGTCGCCGGTCCGATCGAACGCCCGCAAAATCTCCTGCACCAGTTCTACGAGGAGCATCTGTTCGATTATCAGCGGGTTACTGACGGCCTGAAGTTGATGCTCTGGGGGATGTTCAAGAAAATCGTTATCGCTGACCGGCTTGCTGTTGTAGTCAGCATGGTTTATGGCAATCCGCAGGGCTATACCGGCTGGCCGCTGATTCTGGCGACAGTCTTTTTTACCTTTCAGATCTACTGTGATTTCTCCGGCTACTCCGATGTCGCCATCGGGGCGGCACAAGTCATGGGCTTCCGGCTAATGGACAATTTCAACCGGCCATACTTTGCGAAATCGATCGCGCAATTCTGGAGCCGCTGGCACATCTCTCTTACAACGTGGTTCAGAGACTATGTGTTTTTACCGCTATCGTACGCCGTTTCCAGAAAGATCAAATCCGACAGGGTGTGTTTGATAAAAACGGAGTTTTTAATATACATGATCGGTATCTCTGCAACATGGCTGTTAACCGGACTTTGGCACGGCGCCAATTGGACTTATGTCGTATGGGGGGGAATCAACGGGATTTATTTGATCTTTTCGCTTGGGACCCAGAGAATCAGGCAGTCCCTTTGCAAGGCCATCCATCTCAAGCGATACCCGACTTTTCATAAGTACCTGCGCATAGGATTGACTTTCTCATTAGTTAACATCGCCTGGATTTTTTTCAGGGCATCCAGTATTCCGGATGCATGGTACATTCTGACACACTTGTTTCAAGGATTACATTCCGGCTTTAAACCAGTTGGCCTTGGCCAGCTCCTTCAACTGGGATTAACCCGGCAAGGATTATGTATCGCAATGCTTTCCATCGGGTTTATGGAACTGATTCATTTTATCCAGAGACATCGTAGCATCCGGCACATGTTGACAGAAAAACCTATTTGGTTCAGGTGGGCGGTCTACTACGCACTGGTGTTTGGGATTGTGTTGTTTGGGATATTTAGCGAACGTCAGTTTATTTACTTCCAGTTTTAAATGGGTGAACAATGAGACGTTTTATTATAAAACTTTTAATTTTCCTGGCCCCGATCTTTGTTGTATTGGCCTGCGCGGAAATCCGGCTTGGTAAAGTGAAAAACAGTTACAACACCAAGCTGGCTTTACTGAAAAATATTCCGGGATGCGAGGCGCTGTTCCTGGGGTCCTCGCATGCATTGCGCGCATTTAACCCGGAATTTTTTAGCCATCAAAGCTTCAACATGGGAAACACAAGCCAATCTCTGTACCATGATTCCCGGATATTAATGCGCTTCGCTCCAATTCTGCCGAAACTGAAAGTTGTCGTCTTTCCCATTTCTTACTTCTCGTTGGAATATAACCTTGAGACGGCACTTGAATCATGGCGCACATTCTTCTATCGGCAATATTATGGAATTCCCGCCAATAACTGGGCGATGCGGTGCGATATTAGAAATTACAGCAAGGTGGCATTGTATGGTCAAAATGCGATTAGCAACCAAATATTTTATTTTATAGATGCTCTCTTGCCGATATCTGCCAAGGGTTTGCTTCGTGCAGACAGCACTAGAGATTTACCGCTTCCCAATCTTTCCGCCAACGGTTGGATGCCATGTGAAGGCGCATGGTTGCCTATTGACAAAACAGGGAAGTATTTTGTTGAGCAGCATCATAATGTAATGAGAGAAAAATTTCGTCAAAGTAATATTCGCTATTTAAGAAAAAGTATTGAGTTCTCTCTCCAACGAGGAATAACCCCAATGCTTGTAACGCTTCCTGTTTCTTACACATATTCAAACCATATTGACAAAAGCAAGTATCTTTGGATGCAGGAACGCATTCGGGGTCTTTGCACAGAATACCATATACGATACCTGAATTATTTTACCGACCGCCGGTTCGGACCTGAGGATTTTAGCGATCCCGACCACCTGAATTCAAAAGGGTCAGAGAAGCTTAGCAGGATCCTTAATAAGGAAATATCCCCGGTAATAACGGACGGCAAATAATTTGTGCCGCACATAAGATTCCAATAGGCTTTCCCTCCGCCTTCAGTCTATCCGCAAGAAAGATCCCATTTCTGCTTCCGCAGCGGTTTAAGCCTGCGCCATCTGTCAGATACGGTGCCCCATTTTAAAATTAGTATAATATATGTTATAAATAGCGCTGTGTTTGGGTTGAAAGGGGACTAAAGTCTTATATTTTTGTCCTTTTTTCAGAATTATGGATAAAATAATTATTCTTGGCGGCAGCGGTTTCGTGGGCAAAAATGTTTGCGAAGCTCTTAAAGATAGCGGTTTGGACTACCAGGTCGTTTCACGGGCAACCGGCATTGATCTCAGGGACAGCGCTCCCTTGCAAGCCCTGCTTGCCGAGATAAAGCCTGACTATATAGTTAACTGCGCGGCCCACGTGGGCAGCCTTAACTATGTTACCGAGAAAGCGGCAGATATAATTTCCGACAATACCCGCATGATCCTGGCTATGTATGACGCGCTGTCAAAAAGTGCTGTCCGGGCGGTTGTGATCAATCCTATCGCCAACTGCGCCTATCCCGGCAAAGCCGATTCGTATGTTGAGGATCAGTGGCAGGATGGGGCGGCACATCGTTCAGTTCTGCCTTACGGGGCCGCTAAGCGGTTGTTATGGGCAATGGGCGAATGTTATGCCATGCAGCATGGCATACAATCCATTAATTTGCTGGTGCCGAATATGTACGGCCCTTACGATTCCACCGATCCCAATAAAGCCCATGCTTTGAACGCCCTGGTTTCCAAGTTTGTTAAGGCGCGCCGGATGGATCAAAAAACCATTGAGATCTGGGGAACCGGTATTGCCATCCGCGAGTGGCTCTATGCCAAGGATTTTGGCAGGATCGTGGCGCATATCCTTACCCACCCCAGGATGGTCGGTTTAACCGAGCCGGTCAATATCGCGCAGAACTTCGGCTTAAGCGTACGGGAGCTGGTGGACATTATTAATTCCAATTTTGCCTCCTCCTTTGATATTAAGTATGACCCGTCAAAACCTGACGGCGCCCTTAAAAAAGTCATGGATGACAGAAAGTTCCTGAAAGTCTTCCCCGGTTTTGTTTTCACGCCCCAAAGCGAAGGGATACGGAACACAATCAGCTACTATGAGTCGGTGTACCCTTACTAAAAACATGAGCGATGTGCTTTACCGGGCAGTTTCGCGTGCCGATATTCCACGGCTTGTTGAGCTTTTTAACGCGCAGTACGCGCGCAAGAAGGATGAGGCCTACTTTGTCTGGCAGTATTTTGAAAGCGCCTGGCCTACTGTTATGATGGGCGCCGAGGTCAACGGCCGCTTGGAGGGGGTTTTCGGGCTGCAAAGACGCTTATTGACAGACGGCACGGCAATCGGCCAGGCTATTGATCTTTTGATAGCTCCGCAGTTCAGGGGCAAGGGTGTGTTCGCAGAGCTTGGAAGGCTTGCCGTCTCCTGTTTCGCTGATCTGAAGGCCTTATGTGTATTTCCAAATCTCAATGGCCGGAATGCCTGTGAGAAAAACCTGGGGTGGAAGGTCCTTGGAAAAATTGACTCGCTTGAGCTTTCCTCTTTAGCGACGGATGCGTGTCCTGTGGATACTCATTCTATTGTGGATGAGAACTTAAAACAATTCGAATACGGCGGCAGCACCCTTGCCTGGAGATTCTGTGATAAGGCCAGCTACCGGTACGAATACATCCGCACCGGGAAAGAGGATTTCGCAATAACAAAAATATTTGTGGACCCTGTCAGCGGAAAACGATATGGCGATATAGTTAATTTTTCATGCGACATGCGAGATCCGGACGCGATTAGCGCGGTGTTTTTAGAAGCTGTTAAATATCTTTTCCGATTAAAAGTGGAAAGCGTAACCACCTGGGCATTACCGCACACTAATTTGTTCCATGTGCTGAAGGGCCTTGGCTTCACATCAAAGGCGCAGGAGCGCTATTTTTGCGTTAAAGTGCTGGACAGCCGCCAGGAGTTCCTTTATGGCTTTGAAAACTGGCACCTGGTGCAATCCGACGCGGAGATTTATTAGATGATAAGATCTTTGGCGATAAGAGGCCGGAACTTTTTTAACAGGGTCAGGTGGAAACTTCACCCCTATAACATCACAAACCCTTGTTTCCCTTCCGCCTCAGGGAAATTAACCAAACCTCTCCTGATTACGTGCGGAAAGGGATTTGACCAATCCAAGCCGACGGCGGGAACATTGTGGCCGATCGGGCTGGCTCGCGGGTGGGCGGATGTCTGCGGGCCCGCAAAACTTGTGCCGGACTGCGATATTATCAGGGAAATTGACAAGTGGGATAACCCCGCTGTCTTTATGTCGATATACAATCTTTTGTCTTTAGACGATAACCAGTGCAGAAAACTGCGGGAGGTTGATCTGTTCGTTTATATACAGATGCATCCATCCAGGCTGAAGGATTTTCAAAAGCATTCCTTATTGCTCCAATCTGATATTAATGCCGTTACGGATTCATACAACAGGATATTGCTTGCCCAGCCGAAGTTTTTCTGGAATTCCGCGGGCACACGAAGCCTGCATTGGACACAGGAATGGATAAATGAAGGGCTTAAGTGGGAGCCGCTTTATTTTGCCGCCGATCCCTATCGATATTATCCGGAGCCGAACCGTGAAAATTTCGGGCACATAAAAATGGCTTATGTGGGAGGGTACTGGCCGGAAAAAGCCCTGGGTTTTGACCAATATCTGCGTCCCTGGGAAGAGATTCTTAATTTGTATGGCGTGGATGCGTGGCCCTACAAGCATTATCAGGGCAGAATTGATGAGGTGACTGAACGGAACATCTATTCAACGGCCGGTTTAATACCCCTGGTGACATCTCCGGCCGGATGGGATATGGGGGAACTGACCGAGCGGTATTTTAAAACGCCCGCCTGCAAAGCTTTTTGTATCTCGGATCATAATCCTTCCGTGCGCGAAGCTTTCAACAAAGATGAATTGCTTATGGCGGAAAGCCCGGAGCATTTCCACGAGCTGGTGCGCGAGATGCTGAAAGGAAAGATAGATACCGGTCATTGGAGAGAGAAGACTTTTAATGCAGTTATGGCCAAGCATCTCTATAAGCACAGGGCGCTTCAGATCTTAAAAGCCCTTGAAAAAAGTGACGGGTTTTTAATTAATTCCGCAGCGTAAAAGGTATAAGGTAACCTGATGGCAAAACGTATATTGCTGATAGCAAGTAGTTTTGAGGAAGTTCCTTCTATTGCGTCCAAAGGTGTGGATACACGATTGAGCATCAAATTGACGGACCTTTCGCACTATCCTCTGGGCTTGGGTTATGTCTACTCATACCTTGAGGCGGCGGGACATGAAGTGAGAAGTCTGTGGATGAACAATCATCCATTTGAAGTGTGTCTTAAAAGTACAATCGAAACCATAAACCGATTTAAGCCAGCTATCATTGGGTTGCAGATAATGACTGCAAATAGGACAAGCAGTTACAGGTTAATTGAGTATATACACCAGCATTACCCGGATATCCAACTGGTGATTGGAGGCATACACGCTACCGTGATGTATAAGCAGCTGGTTTTGAAATACCCGTTTATTATAGTGGTGACAGGAGAGGGGGAGCTTACTTTCGCGGAACTTGCGGAGAAACTTCCCGGAGCAAATGCCCAATGGGACGACATAAAAGGCATAGCATTCTATCGTGACAATGGCGTGGTTTCAACCCAGCCTCGTGAACTGATCGAAGATCTTGACGCTCTGCCGTTCCCTAAACACGAGGCCTTTTTTGATCCTCAAAGGACATACGGCTGCATTGTCACCTCAAGAGGATGTCCGTTTTCTTGCAGTTTTTGCTGTCTGGAAGCCATCACCCGCCGGAAGGTAAGAATGCGCAGCGTTGCCAATGTCATGGCGGAAATTGAATTCATGATCAAAACATTTCCGCGGATGCGAATGCTGTTTATACACGACGACACTTTTTTTCTTGATAACAAGCGTGTGATAGAATTCTGCGATGAGGTGGTTAGAAGGGGGATCAAGCTTGATTTTATATGTTCGGGAAGAGTTAAACCGCTCAGCGCAGAGATGATACGCAAACTGGAGCAGGCTAATTTCAAGAAAGTCCTGCTGGGGTTGGAGAGCGGAGATGAAGGCGTTCTTAAGGCGTGCAGAAAAGGCATTACCCTTGACGATGTTGTCAACGCTTTTCAACTATTCGCGCGGTCTTCAATAGATGTGTATGCTTTCCTTATCGTCGGTTTGCCCGGAGAGAATGAAACAACTGTTGCTAATACCATAAAACTGATTAAGCGGTTGCAGAAAATCAAATACATCTATTACGACAACTTTTCAACGCTTACTGTTTATCCCGGCACTGATGTGTATGAGATGACTAAACGGGCCGGGGTTCTAAACGATGACTTTTGGCTTTCCGATAAGCTTACGCCGCTTTATACTCTTGAAAATAGCCCTGAGCAGCTGCTTGAGCTGAGAGAAATACTTTTGAATCACATCTCCCTGGATCGGTTCTTCACGCTGCCGGGGTTTAAAGCCCAGGTCGGAATGCTGCCGTATATCGCCCCATATGTGTTGAGGTATGTTTTGCCTCTCAAGCTCCTTAGACTGGCGGTGTGGATTTTGCGGCCGCTTCTGCCGGCAAGGCTTTATAATAAGGTCAGATCGCTGTATAGGTCGTTCTTTAATTTAGCAGACAACTGAAATTACGGGAAGCGGCGTGTGAAAGCAGCTATTATGCAAACCTGCATCCGGCCTTGGCGCCAGTAGATCAAAAGGTCGCATGACAAGGAACAAGAAAAAATGAAGGTTCTTCTTTTTGGCGGCTCAGGTATGGTGGGACACAGCTTCCTTGAGCATCCTTTGGCAGCTAAACTGGAAGTATTTTCTCCGGACAGATCGGAGGTTGACCTTTTTGATTATCCGGCCGTAAAAGCTTATATTGAAAGGATCAAACCCGATATTATTATAAATGCCGCGGCCCGGGTAGGCGGCATACACGCCAATATTGCGCGGCCGGTAGCTTTTCTGCTTGAGAATCTGGATATAGGGCGCAATCTGGTTTGGGCGGCCCGTAACTGCGGCGTTAAAAAACTTATCAATTTGGGCAGCTCCTGCATGTATCCGCGCAACGCTCTAAACCCGCTTAAGGAAGAGATGATATTACAGGGAGAGTTTGAACCTACAAATGAAGGGTACGCGCTTTCAAAAACGGTGATTTCACGCCTTTGCTCCTATATCTCGAAAGAAACCCCGGAATTTAGCTATAAAACCCTTATCCCCTGTAATCTCTATGGCCGCTGGGATAAATTTTCCCCGGAACATTCACACCTGGTCCCTGCGGTTATCAGAAAGCTGCATCTGGCCAAAATTAACGGAGAAAAAACCGTGGAAATCTGGGGCGATGGCGCTGCAAGGCGAGAATTTATGTATGCGGGCGATGTCGCAGACTGTATTCACAGGGCCATAATTAATTTTGACAGTTTGCCGGAACTGATGAACGTTGGCCCCGGCAGCGACTATTCCGTTAACGATTATTATCAAACCGTGGCAGAAGTTGTCGGGTACACCGGCGCCTTCACGCATGACCTGTCCAAGCCGGAGGGAATGAAACAGAAATTAATAGACATAACCCGCATGTCCGCCTGGGGCTGGCGGCCCGGCACAACGTTAAAAGAAGGCGTAAAAGCCTCCTATGATTTTTTTAAGACTTTCCGAGGAGATGCGAAATGATCCCGCTGATGAAAAATTGTTTTCTTAACGAACACGAAACCAAAAAAGCTCTGGCGGATTTTCTTCTGCGTACCGGCCATTTAAGCATGGGAGAGAAATGCCTTGAATTTGAACGGGAGTTTGCAAAGGTTCAGGGCCGCAAGCACTGCGTGCTTTTTAACAGCGGCGCCAGCGCCAATCTGGCCCTTTTGCAGGCTCTTAAAAATATGGGCCGCCTTAAAGACGGTTCCACGGTCGGTTTTTCCGCCCTTACCTGGTCCACCAATGTAATGCCCATCATTCAGCTTGGCATGAAGCCTGTGCCTGTTGACTGCCGGCCCGATACTCTTAACTCAATGGCCGCCAATCTTGCCGACACGCTAAAAAAGGTAAAGCTGGACGCGTTCTTTATAACCAATGCCCTCGGTTTTGCCGGGGACCTGGGGGAGATAAGGGCGCTTTGCGGCAAAAAGGGCATTATACTTCTTGAGGATAATTGCGAATCGCTCGGCACCGTTCTTCCTGGCGGGAAAACCGGCAACTTCGGAATAGCTTCAACCTTCTCTTTTTTTGTGGCGCATCATATGTCCACCATTGAGGGGGGCGCGTGCTGCACGGATGACCATGACCTTGAAGAAATGCTGCGCATGACCCGCGCCAACGGCTGGGACCGGAACCTGGGCGTTAGCAGCCAGCGGAAACTCAGGGATAAATACGCCATAAAAAGCGAGTTTGAGGCTAAATACACGTTCTACGACCTGGCCTTCAACCTTCGCCCCACTGAAATAACCGGCTTTATAGGCCTTACCCAGCTTAACTACCTGGCCGAAAACTGCGCGGTACGGCAGAAAAATTACCTTAAGCTGGAGAAAGAGGTTAAAAATAACCCTGATCTTATTGCGCTTAACCGGGGACATATCTCTTTTCTCTCAAGCTTCGCTTTTCCGGTTATATGCAAAACAAAGGAATTAAGGCCCAAATATATGGAGCAGTTTTCAGGTGATGGAGTTGAAATACGGCCTGTCATAGCAGGCAATATGCAGCATCAGCCGTTCTATGCCAAATATGTAAAAGAAACCTACCCGCTGCCGGGGGCTGACTTTCTGCATGAATGCGGTTTTTACTGCGGTAATTACCCGGAGCTAAATGCGGCGGACCTGGACATGCTTAAGAGCTGTTTGCGAAGGTATTAAAAATGATCATAGTTAAATTGGTGGGCGGACTAGGGAACCAGATGTTTCAGTATGCACTGGGACGGCGCCTGTCCGTTAAGAATAACCTGCCGCTAAAGTTTGACATCTCATACCTTGGCAAGGCCAATAGACCCTTTACCTACAGGCTGGAGCATTTAAATACAGCCGGAACGGTGGCTACTGCCGGCGAAATAGCGCGGCTTAAATGCGGGAGCGGCCTTAAGGCGGTTATTGCCGGCCTGCTGGGATACCCCCGGTATAGCGATCGCTATGTTAAAGAAAACGGTCTGCGCTTCCAGGAAAGCGTTCTTAACCTCAAGGGCGGCGCGTATCTGGACGGCTACTGGGGAAACGAAAAATACTTTACCGATATCAGGGATATCTTATTGGCTGAGTTTACCGTGAAAGCGGCGCTTGACGGAGAAAATAAAAGGATAGCGGAGCTGATCGCCGCCACAAACTCAGTGAGCCTTCATGTAAGAAGAGGGGATTATGTGTCCGACCCCGGCGCCGCCCGGGTGCTGGGAACATGCCCGCTGGACTACTACTCAAAAGCGGTGGAGCTGATCTGCGCCAAAGCCCCTGACCCTCATTTTTTCGTGTTTTCCGACGACCAGGCCTGGGTAAAAGACAATATAAAGATCGCGCTTCATCAGGTTACCTATGTCGATCATAATGACGGAGAGCACGAGTTCGAGGATTTGCGCCTTATGACGCTCTGCAGGCATAATATCATCGCAAACAGCAGTTTCAGCTGGTGGGGGGCTTGGCTTAACAAAAAAAACCATAAGACTGTATTAGCGCCGGCGAAATGGTTTGTGGATCCAACTATTAATGCTTCGGATTTTATACCCCCATCATGGACAAAAATATGATTTGGAAACTATCGGTGGCGTAATTTTATAAAATTACTACTACATATTTGATACAAGCAAAGCCTTAAATATTAGATTTAAAGGAACTTCGATATGAGGCGTGATAATTCTGAAAACACCCCTGTTTATGTTACCCAACCAGACTTGCCCCCTCTTGAAGAGTTTACCGCGTCCCTGAAGCAGATATGGGGCAATAAATGGCTGACCAACGGCGGGCCATTCCACCAGAAGTTTGAGGAGGCGATAGCGGAGTATCTGGGGGTTAAATATATTTCTGTTTTTTCGAATGGAACGCTTGCATTGGTGAGCGCGCTGCAGGCATTGCGTATTACCGGAGAGGTAATTACGACTCCTTTCAGTTTTGTGGCTACAACCCATTCTATCTGGTGGAATAATATTAAGCCTGTTTTTGCAGATATCGAGCCTGGTTTTTTCAATCTTGACCCCGAAAAAGTCGAAGCGGCTATTACCCCGCAAACCACGGCTATCATGCCGGTCCATGTGTATGGCAATCCGTGTGATGTGGAGAAATTGCGGAAAATAGCCGATACCTATGGGCTGAAGCTAATTTATGATGCCGCTCACGCGTTCGGCGTTAAAAAAAACGGCAGTTCGATCCTTAACTTCGGTGACCTCGTGACACTTAGTTTCCATGCCACAAAAGTGTTTAATACTGTTGAAGGCGGCGCCATTATCTGCCGTGATGAAAAGATGAAGCAGAGAATCGATTTTTTAAAAAATTTTGGATATGCCGGTGAGACCACGGTTATTGAGCCCGGCATTAACGCCAAAATGAACGAGCTTCAGGCGGCTTACGGGCTGCTGCAGCTGAAATATGTAGATAGTTATATAGCCAAGCGTAAAACAATTTCCAAAAAATACAGGGTGCAATTGGAGGGTATAAAGGGAATCAGGCTATTGCAGGACATAGAGGGGGTGGAGCATAATTATTCCTATTTTCCCATTCTAATCGATTCCCAGGGATTCGGCAGGACCAGGGATGAGCTTAACGAGGAGCTGAAAAAACATAATATTTTTGCACGGAAATATTTCTATCCCCTTATCAGCCAATTCCCGACTTACAGGGGATTGTCCTCTGCAAAGCATGAAAATCTTCCCATTGCGGAGAAAGCGGCAAAAGAAGTTTTGTGCCTGCCGATTTACCCCGCCCTTGAGCTGGACAGCATTGACTTGATTTGCAGCATTATCAGGGAGTATGGTGTATGAAAGTTGCTATCATGCAGCCATATTTCTTTCCGTATATCGGGTATTTCCAATTAATGAATGCGGTTGATAAATTTATCATTTACGATAATATTGAATTTACAAAGAAGGGGTGGATTAATCGCAATAGAATTATGATTAATGGGAAAGATTTTTATATCACTCTTCCCTTGAAAAAAGATTCGGACTTTTTAGATGTAAAAGACAGATATTTGGCTGATATCTGGTCTGTGGATAAAGAAAAGATGTTGAATAGGATAACAGGAGCCTATCGCAAAGCGCCGCATTTCAGCACGGTGTATCCCATGATAGAAAAATGCATTATTTTTGAGGATAACAATTTATTTAAATTCATCTTTAATTCGTTAACCGCGATAAAGGAGTATTTGGGCATACAGACTTCTTTTGTAGTCTCCTCAACTGTGCCGATTGACCACGCTTTAAGGGCTCAGGAAAAAGTTATAGCCATCTGTAAAGCAATGAAGGCAGATGCCTATTTGAATCCTATTGGAGGGCTTCAGCTTTATAACTTAAAAGATTTTAAAACAGAAGGCATAGATTTACATTTCATTAAGTCAACTGAATGCCCATACAAGCAATACAGTAACGACTTTGTTCCCTGGTTGTCAATAATCGATGTGATGATGTTCAATACGAAAGAAAAAATACGAGAATATCTGGCTTACGGATATGAGCTCGTGTAGTGGCCCGATAGCGTGTTTGATTTGCGCAAATACGTTCGCGCATGTGGATTGGTGTGATTGTGAGTATGATGTGTATGATTGATAGGAAAATAAAGATACTGATATTTCCAGCAGGATCAGAAATAGGGCTGGAGATTTACAATGCTTTACGGTATAACCTTCATCTAGAGGTGTTCGGCGCATCAGCAAAATCAGACCATGCTGGTTATGTATATGATAAGCGCCACTATACTGAGGGCTCCTTTAATGTGAACACCCCCGGTTTTATAAGCCGGTTTAACGTGCTCTTAAAAAAATTGGATATTGA
The DNA here is from genome assembly GCA_003450815.1 of Elusimicrobiota bacterium. Lineage (GTDB taxonomy): Bacteria > Elusimicrobiota > Elusimicrobia > Elusimicrobiales > UBA9959 > UBA9634. Next base: position 185,601 of record DMES01000077.1, read on the forward strand.
TTTAATACTACCCACGCATGATACAGTAACCTTGTTTTTAGCGAAACATGCTCAACAAATATGCGCAAAAACCATCACTTCGCCATTCGAAACCGCTCTAATTGCTCGGGAAAAACGGCTGACCTATGATCGTTTCAAAAAATTTGATTTTTGTCCAAAAATATATTCTTATCCATTTGTGGATGTTGTGTTTCCTGTTTTTTTGAAGCCTAATATCGGTGAGGGAGGTAAAAAAACATGTTTAGTTACAAATATTCAGGAATTGTTGTCTAATCTAAAGGCTGATAAGGAATTAATACCCTGTGAGTATTTGCCAGGAGAAGAATTAAGTGTCGACTGTTTTTCTAATTATGGTGGCGAACTTATATTCGTTGGGCCCAGAACACGTGAACGGATTACTATGGGGATTTCATTCAGATCCTCCGCGGTTGCTTTAACACCAGAAATACAAAGAATAGCCAAAGCGATAAATTCTTCAGTCAAGATACGCGGGGCCTGGTTTTTTCAAATAAAAAAAGATAAAAAAAACAAATGGAAACTTTTGGAATTTGCTGTCAGACAGGCCAGTACGATGGGGCTTTATCGGCAAGTGGGGATTAACTTCGCACTTTTAAGCATTTTTGATGCAATGGGCGTAAAGGTATCAATACTTAAAAATAACTATAGCATAGGTTTGGATCGGTGTCTCATGAATCGATACCATTCTGATTTGCAATATCGTAGGGTGTATATTGACTTTGATGATACTATCGTAATAGGAAATAAAGTTAATTTGGCCGCAGTTTCGTTTCTATACCAATGTAAAAACAAGGGGGTTCGCGTATGCCTACTAACAAAGCATGTGGCCGACCTAGCGGACAGCCTCAAGAGATATGCATTGGCTGAAAACTTGTTTGATGAAATAGTGGTGATAAAACCAAATGACGATAAATGCAGATATATAAAACCGGAAGGCGCTATTTTTATAGATAATTATTTTTTTGACCGCCTAAAAGCAAGCCGAAAATTAAGCGTCCCTGTTTTTGACGTGGACGCAATTGAGTCGTTGCTCACCGATTAGTGGGGTATTTATGTTTAGATGGAAAAAAATGGGCAAGATTTTTGACCCTACGGAAGTTCAGGGGATTTGGTGGATGAAAGAATTTGCGCAGGCTCCCGCCGTTCTCATTTGCGACAGTTTTGTCAGGGTCTATTTTTCATGCAGGCCGCTACCGGAGCCAATGGGAATGGTGTGCAGTTATATCGGGTATGTGGACCTGGATAGAAATGATTTATTCAAGGTCATTAATATCTCCAAGAAACCTGTTTTGGGGTTGGGGGACAAAGGGGCATTTGATGAATTTGGCACTATGCCTATATCCATAATTCGGGATGGGCGCCGGATTTTGGCGTATTATGGAGGGTGGACTCGTTGCGAATCAGTGCCTTTTAATATTGCTATCGGCCTTGCTGTAAGCTGTGACAATGGAGACACCTTTACAAAAGCAGGTAATGGGCCGCTCCTCTCCTTTACCCCGGATGAACCTTTTCTTGTAGGAGTTCCCAAAATCAGAAGATTTAATAATACTTGGTATTTATGGTATACCGCAGGCAAGAAATGGATATCGGTTGACGGTAAACCAGAAGCTGTTTATAAAATACGCATGGCATCGTCGGTGGACGGCCTTACCTGGAAACGTGTCAATCGGGATATCTTGCCGGATAAACTGGACGAGAACGAAGCTCAGGCTAGTCCAGACGTGTTTGAGTTTGGTGGGCGGTATCACATGTTTTTTTGTTATCGGTATACCTCTGACTTCAGGAAAAATAGCAGTAGAGGATATCGAATAGGATATGCAGTTTCAAGTGACTTGTTTCTTTGGGAACGGGATGACGCGAAGGCTGGGATAAATATTTCTGAAAGCGGTTGGGATTCTGAAATGGTTTCTTTCCCGCATGTTTTTAGTTTGGACGGGGCTACTTATATGTTTTATCTTGGAAATGCGTTTGGTCGTTTTGGATTTGGAGCCGCTAAACTTATATGAAATGGGAAAAAATCGGCAAAATATTTGATCCTTCCGAACATGGCTTGATAAATAATTGCTACGAGTATGCCCAATCGCCGCAGGCGCTGGTTTTCTCTGATTTTGTGAGAGTGTATTTTTCAACGAGGGCAAGGGATCATGTCGGGAAATATCTAAGCCATATTGCCTATGTTGATTTCACTAAGGATTTTAAAAGAATAATAGGTGTTTCAAAAAAAGAAGTCATTCCTCTTGGTAAAATTGGGTGTTTTGACGAACATGGTATTTTCCCAATGAATGTCCTTTGGGTCGGTGATAAAGTGTTTGCATATACCAGTGGCATTTCCCGCAGGAAATCTGTGTCCGTTGAGACTTCTATCGGTATGGCAATAAGCGAGGATAAAGGGGAAACTTTCAAAAAATTGGGTGATGGCCCTGTTTTATCAGCGTCCTCAGAGGAGCCGTTTTTAGTAGGAGATCCTTTTGTGCAGCACTCAGGTAAAAAGTTCCATATGTGGTATATTTATGGAGTGTCATGGAAGGTGTCTTGTGTAAGTGATGAACCGGAGCGGGTATATAAAATAGGCCACGCTGTTTCTTTTGGTGACGGTATCGTTTGGCAGAAAGAAGGGAAGCAGATTGTTCCCGACAAGTTTAAAGATGAGTGTCAGGCGCTTCCCACAGTGGTTGATATAGATTGCACTTCTCATATGCTTTTTTGTTACAGACATGCGACTGATTTCCGAAAAAACCATGTGCGGGGCTATCATATAGGCTATGCGTATTCAACGGATAAATTAAATTGGATAAGAGATGACTCTCAGGCCGGTATTGTAGGGTCACTTGGACAATGGGATTCGGATATGCAGTGCTATCCGCACCTTTTTAAATGTGACAAAAAAGTATATTTGCTGTATAATGGCAATGAATTCGGGCATTTTGGTTTCGGCCTTGCCATATTAAAAAACTGCTGATATACCGTGTGACTTGTGTCTAGTCGCTTTTAAACTCGCTGTGCAGCCGGAACAATACGGTAAAGCTGTTCCAATTATTTAACTAATATCAGTTGGTGTAATAACCTGTTAAGCCATACTAAATTTGCAGAGATACTGTTCAGTGGGAAGGGCGCAATACAAAGATCTGGAATTTAACGCATGAAAAGGTGTATAGGGCATTTCTTAAATGGTAAAACCTATTGTTAGTATCGCGATGGTCACGTACAATCATGCGCCCTATATCGTTGAAGCGATTGAGGGGGTATTGAGGCAAAAAACTGGTTTTCCCATTGAACTCGTTATAGGTGATGATTACTCAACTGACCGGACGCGTGAAATTATTCTTGATTATCAAAAAAAAAATCCGGAAATCATCAGAATAATTCCATCGGATAAAAATGTTGGTGCAAAGAAGAATTTTTTTCGTACAACAAAAAGCTGTAGGGGGAAATACATCGCATTTTGTGAAGGTGATGATTATTGGCACCCAGCAGATAAGCTTCATAAGCAGGTGGAATATCTGGAAAGCCATCCAAAATGCGGATTGCTTTTTACTGATTGCGATGTTTATTACGATGGAAGCGGTAAGGTTGATAAAAATTATAATAGGAGCAAAGGGTTCGTATCTCCAGTTAATTTAACCATTGAGCAAATAATGGGGGATGGGCTTATTAAATGGACATGTACCGCCATAATTAGGCGAAGTCTGTTCGAGACCATTGTTGAAAGCGATCCAATATTGCATCAAAGCGGAAAATTCCTAATGGGCGATACCCAGATTTGGACAGAGGCGGCATTGGTATCCGATGTCTTTTACATTCCGGAAACGTCAGCGACATATCGCCGTTTGGGCGAATCTGCGTCAAGAAGTGATAACCCTGTAAAACGATGGCAATTTTGGAAATCAGCCGCTGAAATGAAGCTGTATTTGTGCGACAAGCATAAGCTCCCGGAAAAGATACGGCAAAAACAGGAAGCGGCCTGGTGCGATTTTTCGTTATGGCTGGCGTTTTACACACAAAACGCCGCGCTGGCCGAGGAAGTGCGAAAAAAGAAGGAAGCGTTTTCCTGGAAAGAATGGTTGCGTTATTTCGGGGCAAAAAACATAATGGTTTGGCACGCGTATCTAGCGGTAAGCAGATTTTGCGGCTTGTTTAGAAAAAAGAATGACCAGGCGCTGTAAATACAGTCCAATGCTAGTAGTGTTTTGTGAAAATTATCTCAGAATTTATGAATTCACAGCCGCTGGTAAGCGTTATTGTGCCTGTCTACGACCGGCGTGAATATATCCGTGAAGCTCTTGCGAGCGCTTTTGCGCAAAGCTATAAAAATCTTGAGGTAATCGTTGTCGATGACGGTTCTTCAGTCGATATCGCTGATTGTCTCCGCGGGTGTGCGGGGAAAATAAAATATTTCACTCAACCGCATTCGGGCCCTTCCGCGGCAAGAAATACGGGCGCAAAGAACGCCTCGGGTAAATATCTGGCTTTTTTGGACGATGATGATTTGTTTGAGCCAGGCAAACTTGAAGACCAGGTCCGGCTGATGGAGGCTCATCCGGACGCCGGATTTTGCTATTCCGCATATTACTGCTTTTTGCCCGATAAAAAGAAAACTGTCGTGATCCCGAAAGCGCAGGCGTTTCCCGCGGAGCGATTCGCGGAGATATATTTTCTGCATACGGACATCACCATGCCGTCTTTATTGCTCAGGAAAGACCGTTTTATTTCCGCGGGGCTTTTTGATGAGAAAATTGTCTATAACGAGGATGCGGATCTCTGGCTGCGTTTGGCCGCCAGATATCCGGTTATTTATTCGCCCCGTCCTTCTGCCGGCGTAAGAATTCATTCTGCCCGGTTGAGCTACAGAAATCCTCTTATGCTTCAAGGGCTTATTGGCGTGCTGGAATCGGCTTTGCGGCGCCAACCGGAGCTGGGGAAGGTACTGGGGCGGGAAGCGGATAAAAAGATAGCGTATCTTACCTATCTCCTAGGATGGGCTTATCTGGTCAAAAACGAGAAAGCGTGCGCATTGGCTGCTTTTAAAGCCTACCGTGACTCTAAGCATGGCAGGCATTCAAGGCTTTGGATGAACGCCCTTTTATTTATCGCGGAGAGAGTAAAACCAGCTGTTCTGGCCGCCGGTTACGCTAAGCTTATCGGCATCAAAAACAAACTGCATGGCACATAAAACAGGCGTAGTGCTGGTAAATTGGAACGGGAGCGAATTCACTGTCCCGTGCATCCGGTCCTTGCTGCTTGGCAGCGTCAGGCCTGATAAGATAGTGGTGGTGGACAACGCGTCCGCTGATGATTCTATACCCAGGATATCCGCTGAATTTCCGGATACAGTTTTTATTAAAAATACCGAGAACAGGGGTTTTGCGGCCGCCAATAATCAGGGTATAAAGTTATTGCTAGATTCCGGGGCGGATTTCGTGTGGATACTGAACAATGATACGGTCGTTTCAGGTGATTGTCTCAAAAATTTGATAGCCGCCGCGGATTCGTATCCGCAGATCGCCGGTTTTTCCGGAAAAATATTCAGGGATTCCGGTCCGGAGCTGTTGTGGTACGCCGGCGCGTATAGGCATCCCTTGCACGCAGCCCCCAAACATATCCTGCAAGCCACGCTCGATCCGCAGGCGGTTAACGGCGGCGTTGAGGTCCCGTTTATTTCGGGATGCTGCATGTTTATTCCCTCATGGGGATTACGCAAACATGGCGGATTTATCGAGAAATATATCGCGTATTATGAGGATAGTGAATGGTGCTGGCGTGCGACAAACAGTGGCGCAAAGCTTTGCTATGTGCCCGATGCCGCTTTAACGCATAAAGTGTCGGCTAGCGTGAAGAAAAACAACAAATCCGCTGATACTTTATGGTTTGTTAGGTATCTTATGAACCGCAATCAGCTGTGGACGGTGCGGCTTCGCGCGAAAAACATCCCGCATAAAATTGTTTTTCTCGCCTTCAATATTCTTATACAGGTCAGGGATATCATATCGTATATCTGCCGCGGACAGTTGAAAAACGCGCTTTTGATGTGTAGAAGCCTTTGCGCGGGGCTGTTTCAGGCTGTTCCTGAGGATCTTCCAGTTTGGGACTGAATATGCAGACAGGCAGTAAAAAGTTAACGCCAATTCTGATCAAAGCGGCATTAGGTGTCGCTATTTTCGGCCTGGCCTTCCCCATTTACGGCATACCCATGGGGACATTTAAACTGACATTGTTCAGGGCGGGTAACTTTTGGCTCCTTTTCGCGGCGCTGCTCTATGGCATACGATGGAGGAACACAAACTCCAGGAAGGTCCTTTTGTTGTTCAGCGTTTTCGCGATCATACGGGCCCACAGCCTTTTGGTGCTTGCCGCGGAAAAAAGCGGCGGAATTCAGCAGATCGTATGGTTCATGGAAGGCATTTGTTTTCTATTGGTCATCAATTCGCTTTCGGGGCAATTTGATGATTTTTATGAGGTTTTTTTACGGACGCTGTTCTTTATAGGCGGCATATCGGTCGCTATTATGGTAGTGCAAGAAGTGATGCTGTTTTTTGGCGAAAAATGGCTGATCCCCCTTTCCACTTCCCGGTTTGGAATAGAGGAAACCCACAGGGCCTGGTCATACCCGTTTTACGGCGGCCAGATATTGGGAGCTTTTTATGAGCCCAATATGGCGGGCAGTATGTGCGCGTTTTTTATTGCGGTTTTTTTGCCCTGCGCTTTGCAGTATTCTAATGTTTTGCGGGTTAGCCGCTATTTGGTCATGTTGGCGATAGTCGTCACGATAGGGGCGCTGATAGGCACCGGGTCACGGCAGGGAGTTGTGGCCGTGTCGCTTGTTACCATTTTAACTGCCGTAAAAAGCAGGGGCACGAAGAAATTGTTGTCTGCTTCCATTGTAGCGGGGCTTTTCTTAACTCTATTTTTATTCGTAAAATCACGCGATACCTTGGGCCTGGATATTTTACCGGAAACGGTTTTTGATAGGACCGTAAAAGGCATGGAATCCGATAAGCCGACCGGCGGGAGGCTGGAATACAGTTTGCAAACCCTTGAGAACATAAAACTGAAGCACCTGCTGTTTGGCGTCGGAGAGGGTATGGGCGTGCATGTGGCGCATAATGCCTATGTGATAGTGCTGGAGGAAGACGGGCTTGTGGGCCTGGTGTGCCTGCTCTGGCTAAGCGTTTTTTTTGTTTACAAGACCACTCGCTACCTTTCTAAGAAATATTGCTATGGCGATATGCCGTTAAATATTTCCTCCGCAGGGGTGGTTCTTGTGTGGATAGTGCTTATTTTTATAAATTGGGCGCAGCTTAACGTCAGTATCTCGTATCTTTACCTGGCTATTCCTTTGATGAATTTTACTTATGCTCAAAAAAATCAAAATTGCTTACGATTGCCGGCACCTTCAAAAGCCCAATCTTGACGATGGCGCAAGCCGGTATTCTTTCGAGTTGCTGAACGCGATAGCGGCATATGGTACGTTGCTGGAGCTGTTCTTTCTTGGTTATAAGGATGATTTGGCGGGAACCAAGCTGGGTGAGCTTGCCGCAAAAAAAGGCGAGTTTGTCGGCGTTTTTAAAAGACGCGGTCCTACCATGCTTAATTATTCTTTGACTCAGGCCATGTTCCCCCGGGTCCTGCGCGCAAAAGGGGTTGATCTGTTCCATGCGCTTTTCCAGACAGAAGTGCTGGCGCTTACTGAGGTCCCTCAAATAGCAACTGTTCACGATCCCGGCCCATATTACAGTTACAGTGACGAGGTGCGCGGTAAAATAGAAGAAGCCGCGGGAATATGCGTAAAAAACCGGTTTCAGGACAGGCTGCGGTTTAAATTTATTAAAAAAGCCGAAGCGGTTCTGGCGGATTCGGAATTTACAAGAAAGCGCCTTGTTGAGCTTGACTTCGCACGACCGGAGAAGATTACAGTGGTATATCCGGGGCTGGCGCCATGCGCAGAGCAGGTAACTGCCGGCGAGGATATTTTTGTCCGCTACGGAATTGCCAGGCCATACGTGTTTATGGTCGGGCGCATTCAGCCCTATAAAAATATCTTGGGCGCGATAAAGGCCTTTAAAATTTTAACGGACCGGGGTTTGTTTGATGGCATGCTGGTGGCGGCGGGTACGGCAAAAGGCGCCGATGGGAAAAACTATCTTGATCAATGTTTAAAGCAGGCGGAAATTTACGGGTTAGCCGGCAAGGTCCGCTTCCTCGGTTATGTGCCGGATTCACATTTGCAGACGTTTTACAGCAAAGCCGCCGTATTTTTGCAGGCGTCATTTCTTGAGGGGTTCGGTTTTCCGCCGCTTGAGGCGGCCAGAGCCGGCACGCCTGTAGTGGTATCGGAAATATGCAGTTTACCCGAGATAATACCGCAGGCCGTCAAAGTGTCGCCTTTTTCTCCGGAGGATATAGCCGGGGGCATGAGCGCAGCGTTAAAATCCGTCCGCTGTGAAAAAGCGAAATGGCCTGATTGGGCACAAACGGCAAAAAAGGTCGTGGAAATCTACCGCGCTGTTGAAAATAGAAGCAAATAAAATGAGAATTCTTATTGTTTCGATGCAGGGCATAGGGAATACCGCGCTTTTACTGCCTGTGATCCGTAAAATAGCGGTCAGAGACAAGTGTGAACTGGACATTGCGGTTTCAAATAACGGTTCAGCCCATATTTTATTGAATAATCCTGACATCCGGCGCATTTATGTCTGGGATGAAAAGAAAAACGGCCTGCATAATCTGCTCCGGCTCAGAAAAGAATTAAAGCCGAATAAATATGACGCGGTATATTCGGCCTTTCCCAACTGGAGCCGGGAAAACGCGGTGGCTCTTATCGCCGCTTCGGGAAAAAAGACGGGTTATGCGGGCGATAAAAAATACCTGTCGGACAGGATCATCTGCGGGGCCGTCGGGATAAACCGCAAGCGTCCGGAAAAACAGCATGACATGCTGAGCAATTTAAACCTGTTCGAATTCGGTTCCGGGCCTGTCGAGATATCGGGCCCGTTGTTTTACTATTCGGCACAGGAAGCCGGTTTCAATGAAAACCTGGCAAAAAAGTATTTAAGCGGTGAGGATTCTCCGATTATCGGTCTGCATCCGGGCAGTAAAGCGCTTGAGAAGCGATGGGCCGGGAAAAAATTCGGCGAATTGGCGGTTAAAATATCGGAAAAATACGGGCGGGTTAAATTTCTGATATTCGGAAGCGCAGGGGAAAAAGAGGAAATGGACATTGTCCGCGAGGCGATCCGGGATAAAGCCCAGTCGCTGGCCGAGCTAAGCTTGCGGCAAGCCGCCTGGTTTATCGGCAAATGCGATATTTTGATCGGAAATGATTCCGCTCCGGTCCATCTTGCGGCATTGCAGGGCATTCCCGCAGTAGCCATTACAGGGCCGGCAGATTATCTGAGAACGTCTCCGGTAGGCGGAAAAAGCGTGGTGATAAGAAAAGATCTGGCATGCTCGCCGTGCTATGGCAGGGTATATAATATAAGAAAAGAATGCGCGCATGACCTGAAATGCATTAATGATATCTCCTCGGATGAAGTGTTCGGAGTTGCGGATAAATGCCTGGAGGCTATAATTGCGGACAGCGCGGGGTTTGATTGCGCTAAAATAAAATGGGATACTCTTAAGGTGCGCCGTGAGGACCTTTTTTCGGGCGCGGTCGCTTTAAACTTGGAGGCAAAACCGGAATCATGAAAAAGATATTGGCGCATCTGCTGCGGTTTTTCCCCAGGGCAATTGAACTTTATAAGCGCGGATTCAGCCTGCGCGGCGTGTTCATGTTTATGTTTAACCGGTACAATTTCCGGTTTGCACGCCTGCCGTATTCGCCGGTTAAAACCCCGGAAAATATTTTGTTGGAAACCCGGAACGATTTTGCGGCAGATACACATGGTGGGATGGTGAAAATTGACGGTAATGATATCTTTAACACCGGGAACGGCCTTTTTGCGCCAAAAACAAATTGCAAAATTCTCGTACACACAGTAAAATTGGATATTTGGTAAAACGCTAAAAAGTGATGCCGGAAATTTAATAAAAGCTGTAAATGGCATGAAAAATTCAAATGATCATAATCCGCAGGTTCTTAATCTGCCCGATTATTCCGGTTTCTTCGGATACTTGGGCCATGCGTATAAACCTTATGTGAGCGAATTTTATGAGGGAGAAGATAAGGCGATTTTTAAATATCACTATTCTTCGCTGACGCATGCCAAGAGGTTTTATTCTATCCTGAAATATTTTAACTTGTATTTTCCAGACCAGGGTTCAAAGGTTGTGGATATAGGCGGCTATCCCGGAACCATGCTTAAGCTGCTTGGGAAATACAGCAACAGACAATTGACCTTATATCAGTGCGGTCTTTTTAGCGATCCAAGCTTTTTAAGCGAGATGGAATTGTATGGCATTGCTACGCTGGCTCCTGTGGATATTGATCCGCCTCCATATTATCAGAAGGAGCTGGAAGAAAAGCATAATTTTACTGTCAAGCTGGCTGATGACGCAGTGGATTTTGTAATTGCCACTGAGATAATAGAGCACCTGGTTTATCCTTTACATTTTCTGGCTGAAGCAAGGCGGATCCTTAAGCCGGGCGGACGTATTCTTATTACTACGCCCAATGTGGCAAAAAGCTCCGCCTGGATAAGAACTCTGCTTGGAAAATCAAATCTGGATCCGCTTAAGCAGACGCAGGTATATATGCATGGCAATTGGCGCGGGCATGTGCGGTTATATTCCAGAGAAGAGTTGGTTTCTTTGCTGCTGGGCAACAAATTCAGAATATTGGAAGCAAAAGCTGTAAATAACGGTGAGCATTGGAAAACAAATGTCAGCCTGCTAAGAAAAATTGACTTCGCAATAAGGTCTGTTATTGAATTTGTTCTGCCTTGGACAAAACCGGGATTGCTGATTGTGGCTGAAAAAACCCTATAATTATTAAAAATACAATTTTGTGCCGAATTCATCCAAAGTTTCAATAATAATTCCCTGCCGGAATGAGGTGGAACATATCGCCGCCTGTTTGGAGGCCGTACTGGCTTTCGATTTTCCGAAAGAGTTTTTGGAAGTGCTCCTTGTTGACGGCATGAGCACAGATTCAACACGCGGGATAATTACAGGTTTTCAAAAAACCCATCCTTTTATAAAACTGCTGGATAATCCGGCAAAAATTGTGCCGGCGGCGATGAATATCGGCATAAAAAACGCGATCGGAAAGTTTATCGTCCGCCTTGACGCGCACTCTGAATATCCGCGTACCTATGTAAAGGACTGTCTGGCTTTGTTGGAAAAAACAGGAGCGGCAAATGCTGGCGGCAGGTTCGTGACCATTCCCAACGGTACCGGCCCCTGGGCTCTGCCTGTGGCGGAGGTTACAGCGCATCGGTTTGGCGTTGGAACGGGAGCTTTCCGGGTGGGAACAAAGCCGGGTTTTGTGGATACTGTGCCGTTCGGTACATTCCGCAGGGAAATTTTTGACGAAATAGGGCTTTTTGACGAACGAATGACCCGAAATCAGGATAATGAATTGAATGCCAGAATTCACAGACATGGTTACAAAATAGCTTTTGATCCCGCCATCGAAATTTATTATAAAAACCAGGCTACATTGACAGGGCTTGTACGGCAAGGATTTTTTACCGGCATGTGGAATGTTTATACTCTTAAACTGTACCCCTATACCTTCCAGTGGCGCAGATTTATACCGGCGGTATTCGCGGCTTACCTGATTTCATTGCCGCTCGTATTTGCGCTGACCGCCTGGGGAAAGTTTTATCTTCTGCCGGCGGCGCTGTATGCGATCATAAACCTGTCTATAGCGCTGACCAGACGCCGGAGTTTGCCTGTTAAAACGCGGATAGCTATAACATTTTTAAGCTATCATTTAGCGTATGGTTCAGGCACACTGCTCGGAATAACAAATATTCTAACCGGGCGGTGGAAAAACTATCTGGGCAAACCGCTGAAAAATTGAAGGGTTATAGTATCTGGAGAATATTTATGGAAATACCTTTTCACAAAGCGCATATAACCGAAGATGAGATCAACGGCGTGGTGGCCGCCGTTAAGTCCGGCTGGCTTACAATGGGCCCCAAAACTATTGAGTTTGAAAAAAAATTTAATGATTACGTGTTTGCCGGTTCAAAAGTATCTTCTGAAAACCGTTTCGCTATTTCTTTTAATTCCGCCACGGCCACCCTGCATCTTGCGCTTAAGGCTATAGGCGTAAAAAGCGGCGATGAGGTGATAATACCCACGAACACTTTTGTGGCCACCGCAGAGGTCGTTACTTATTTTGGCGCCATTCCGGTACTCTGTGATGTGGAATATGACACACACAATATTGATGCTTCAAAAATTAATGCCTGCATAACCCCGAAAACAAAGGCTATTATCCCTGTGGATTATGGTGGCCAGCTGTGCGATATGGATGAGATTGTGGCTGTTGCCCGGGGCCACGGGATAAAAATTATTGAGGACGCCGCACACTGTCTGCCCTCATCATATAAAGGCCGCCGAGTCGGTACTATTGCAGATATCACATGTTTCAGCTTTTATGCCACCAAAACACTTGCCTGTGGCGAGGGAGGGATGGCTGTTACCACAAACTTCGACTATGCCAAAACAATGAAAATTAACCGCCTGCATGGCATAAGCCGGGACGCTTGGGACCGCTATACCGCCAAGGGGAACTGGTTTTATGAGGTTGTCGATAACGGAAACAAATACAATACTACCGATATACATTCCGCTCTGGGGCTTGCGCAACTTGCCAAGCTTGAAAAGATGTATGACATGCGTAAAAAAGTAGCGGATATTTATAATGCCGCTTTTGCCGGTTCTGCCGTAATTATGCCAGTGATACGCTCAGACAGGGAGACTTCCTGGCATCTCTATGCGATTAAGGTTAATAACCGGGATGAATTGATGGCAAAACTAAAGGAAAGCGGGATTTCAACTTCTCTGCATTTTATTCCAGTTCACCGCCAGCCGTATTACGCAGCCAAATACGGGTATAAAAAAGAAGATTATCCGGTGTCTGAAAGAGTTTATTCCCAATCTGTATCGCTGCCCATCTATCCGGACATGACGGAGGAGCAAATCCGCTATGTGGCAGCCAAAGTGTTAGAGTATGCCAAATAGTTTTTACGCGCGTTCGGGCAAGCGGGTTTTTGATCTGATTGCCGTCGCTTGTGGTATTGTTTTTCTAAGCCCGCTTTTTGTTTTAGCGGCGCTTGCGGTTAAATTAGGCGGCCGGGGGCCGGTATTATTCAGTCACAGGCGCATAGGGCTGAATTTTAAGCCTTTTTTTACGCATAAATTCCGCACTATGACGGTTGATGCTGATAAACATGGCCCTGCCATTACCGCCGGCGGGGATGCCAGAATAACGCCCATGGGCCGGTTATTGAGAAAAACCAAACTGGATGAACTGCCCCAGCTTTTTAATGTGCTTAAAGGCGAGATGAGTCTGGTTGGTCCCAGACCGGAAGTGGCGCAGTATGTGGAAATGTTTAAGGAAGACTATAAAACTGTGCTAAGCGTCCGTCCCGGAATAACCGATTATGCCGCGATAGAATATCGCGACGAAGTTGCTGTACTGGCGCAATATTCTGACCCCCAGGAAGCCTACGTACAAAAGCTCCTTCCCGCCAAGATTCTGCTTTATAAAAAGTATATAGCGGAGCAGTCCTTTCTGACAGATCTAAAAATCCTAGTAAGAACATTGATAAAACTGTTCAGTTAACCCAACAGCGTCATAGCTTACCTGTTAAAGCGCGAATTGTCCGGCATAACACATATTTATGAGTGGTAGATGGTAAAATCAACGCATTGTTTGTATATCTTT